>NZ_DATMGG010000184.1:0-109047 GCF_035555815.1 Sphingomonas sp. | reverse complement strand
CGGTTGCCGCATTGTGCGCCGCCACGCCGGCATTGGCGGAACCTGTCCCGCTGGCCCTGCCCGCAGGGCGGCTGGGTGATGCCGTGCTCGCGTTGGGACGACAGGCCGGGGTCAGCGTCGCGGTCGCCGATGCCGCGCTGTGGGGCCGCCAGGTTCCCGCGCTGCGCGGACGCTACACCACCCGTCAGGCCCTCGAGAAACTCGCCCGCGCCGCCGATGCCGAAGTCGAGGCCGCCGGCCCGTCCGGCTGGCGTCTGGTTGCGCGCCGGCCCCCGGGAAGCCGCTGGCGGGCCGCGCCGCGCCGGCCAAAGCCGCCGCCCCCGCCGCCGGCCAGCACCGGTCCCGCCCCGCCCGACATCATCGTCACCGGCAGCAAGCGCGACGTGCCGCTCCAGGAATTCGCCGGCCAGGTCACGCTGGTCGAGGGCGCCGAACTGTCGATCGGCGGATCGGGCGACACCGACCGGCTGATGACGCGCGTCGCCAGCATCTCGTCCACCCACCTCGGCGCCGGGCGCAACAAGCTGTTCATCCGCGGCATCGCCGATTCGAGCTTCACCGGCCCGACCCAGTCCACCGTCGGCCAGTACCTGGGCGACCTGCGACTGAGCTTCAACGCGCCCGACCCCGATCTGCGCCTGTCCGACCTCGCCTCGGTCGAGGTGCTGGAGGGGCCGCAGGGGACGCTGTACGGCGCGGGATCGCTGGGCGGAATCATCCGGCTGGTGCCCAACGCGCCCGATTTCACCTACCTCGGCGGTTCGGCGACCGTGGGCGGATCGACGACATGGCACGGCCGGCCCGGCGGCGACGTCAACGCGGTGTTCAACGCGCCACTGATCGGCGACCGGCTGGCGATCCGTATCGTCGCCGATGCCGCGAGCGAGGGTGGCTATATCGACAAGCCGCTGATCGGCCGCAAGGACGTCAACCGCACCGACATCTTCGGCGGCCGCGCCGCGCTGCGCTACAAGATCGGCAACGGCTGGACCGTCGACCTGATCGGGCTGGGCCAGAAAACCAACGGCGAGGACAGCCAGTACGCCGACCGCAACGGCCCGCGCCTGACCCGCGCATCGCGCACCGCCGAGGGGTTCGACGCCGATTACATCCAGGGCCAGCTGGTCATCAGCGGCAAGGTGTTCGGGCTCAACCTCAGCTCGTCGACCGGCATCGCCAGCCAGCAGCTCACCGAGCGCTATGACGCGACGCTGACCAACGGGACGCCGCGCATCTTTGTCCAGAACAACGACACCAACATGATCGCGCACGAAACGCGGGTGTGGCGGCCGGTGCACGACGGCTGGGGGTGGATGGTCGCCGCCAGCTTTACCCACAACCACACGCTGCTGACCCGCCAGCTCGGCGCGCCAGACGTGCCCAGGCCCGCCACCGGCGTGACCAACCGCGTCGATGAGGTCTCGATCTTTGGCGAGGCGAGCAAGGACCTGATGCCGTTCCTGACCGCGACCGCGGGCTTTCGCGTGACGCGTTCCGAACTGGGCGGCTCGGCGGAGGATATCCGGCCCGCGCAGCCGGTGACGGAAAAGGAACGCGCGGCGATCACCGCCGGCCGGGTCGAGATGGCGGCGCTGCCGTCCGCGGCGCTGATCGCCCATTTCGCGGCGGAGACCAGCCTGTACCTGCGTTACCAGCAGGGGTTTCGCGCCGGCGGGCTGGCGGTGGAGCGCGACTTCGTGCGCCGGTTCGACAACGACCGCGCCTATACGGTCGAGCTGGGCGCGCGCCACGGCAAGCGGATGACCGGCCCGTTCGATCTGGCCGCCAGCATCTCCTACACCCGCTGGAACGACATCCAGGCCGACTTCATCGACGGTTTCGGCCTGCCCAGCACCGCCAACATCGGCGACGGCCGCATCTGGTCATTCACCGCCAACGGCGGGATCGCGGTGATGACCGGCCTGCGCGTCGAGGCCGGCGTCACGATCAACGACAGCCGCGTCATCAATCCGCTGCGCACGCTGCCGGTGGGCGTGGTGATCGGCGGCGGCTCGTCGGCGACCGGCAGCGGCGGCGTGAGCGTCGGCGGAACGATCGATCCCGCGCTGCTGTTCGCGCGCATGGACCAGGTGCCCAACATCGCCAAGTTCGGCAGCCGCGTCGGGTTCGATTTCATGCGCGCGATCGACGACCACGTCACCCTCACCGCCACCGGGTGGGTGCGCTATGTCGGCGCGTCGCGGCTGGGCGTCGGGCCGACGCTGGGTGAGCGGCAGGGCGACTATATCGATACCGGGCTGGCCGGGCGGCTGGGGGTCGGCGCGGTCGGCGCGACGCTCAGCGTCACCAACATCGCCGATTCCGTCGGCAATCGCTTCGCGCTGGGCACGCCGATCACTACCGGCCGCAAGCAGATCACCCCGTTGCGTCCGCGCACCATCCGCATCGGATTCGACGTCGCCTTCTGAAAAAATTGCGGCGAACGGTTGAGGTTTGCCGGGTGTGGCTCCGTTTAGCAGTCAGTAGGTCTGTAGGGGGCTTGCTGTTTACTACGCCACTTTTCTTCGGTTTCAGGTGTTTCGGAAATAGGGATTTATCGAACAAACATTGTTCGGCGTACTGGTCCGAGTCTATTCACGAAACGCTGAATACAATCTGTCGAGCCTGTTACAGTATCGATCACTCGTGTTCGGCAGATATGATCGAAGCACGGCCGCGATGTCCCACAAGACATCGCGGCCGTTTTTTTATCAACGCGCGATCGATTCAAAGGTTTACTTGCTCGCACGTGCAACAATTTCCCGCGAATGTCCGATTACGTCGCGCGACAGGCACATTTGATCGAAATCCCTGACGAAAATTAAGGCGGTCTAGCCACGGCTCCGTCCCGCAGATCAGAACGATCCGAGTATCTGTCAGGGAATTGTAATGCGTTGTTACTTGCTTGCGTCCACCGCGTGTCTTGCGGTGGCGACGCCCGTTGTCGCGCAAACGACGGTCGACACCAACCGTACCGATCCGGTGCGCACCTCCACGATCAAGAATGGCGCGCCCGACGCGATCCGCATCACCAGCACCGGATCGGTCAAACCCGCTACCGGCACCGCCGTCACCGTCGATTCGACCCATGCGGTGACCAATGAAGGCACGATCCAGATCACCAACGCCGATAGCGCGACCGGCATCGGCGCGACGGCCGACACCGGCGGCGGCATCACCAACAGCGGCACGATCACCATCGACGAGACCTATGCCCCGACCGATACCGACAACGACGGTGATCTCGACGGACCGTTCGCGATCGGCAGCGACCGCGCCGGCATCCGCACCCAAGGCGCCTACGCCGGCAACATCGTCAACGCCGCCACGGGCGTCATCACGGTCGAGGGCAATGATTCGGCAGGCATCCGGCTGGGCGGCCCGCTGACCGGCAACCTCACCCACGACGGCAAGACCAATGTGATCGGCGACCACGCCGTCGGCGTCGATGCCGGCGCGATCAACGGCAACGTCCGGCTGGCCGGCACCGTCGCCGCGCAGGGCAAGGACTCGATCGGCGCGCGTTTCGCCGGCGACATTTCAGGCGCGCTGGTGGTGCAGGGCACGATCACCGCGACCGGCTATCGCTACCCCACCCCGCCCACCGACGCATCGAAGCTCGACGGCGACGATCTGCTCCAGGGCGGATCGGCGGTGATGGTCGAGGGCGATGTCGGCGGCGGGATCGTGTTCGCGGTGCCGCCCAAGGACAGCAACCCGGCCGACAATGACGAGGACAAGGACGGCATCGACGACGCCAAGGAAGGCAGCGCCGCCGTCACCTCCTATGGCGCTGCGCCGGCGGTGGCGATCGGCGCGACCGACCGCGACATCACGATCGGTGCCGTCGCCGGCACCGGCACCGGCTTTGGCCTGATCGTCGACGGTGCGATCACCGGCGACGGCGTCTACAGCGGGATCGACGGCAACGGGCTGGCGATCGGCGGGCGCGGCGGCGCGGTGACGATCGCGGGCGGCATCGGCATCAGCGGCAGCGTCACCGCCAAGAGCAGCGGCGCCAGCGCCACCGCGATCCGCATCGGCGACGACGCATCGACGCCGGAGATCCGCAACAGCGGCACGATCAGCGCGTCGGGCGGCAGCTCGACGTCCTCGATCGCCACCGCGATCCTGATCGAACAGGGCGGATCGGTCGGCACCATCCGCAACAGCGGCACGATCAAGGCCACGGCGGCGGGCGACGACGGCACCGCCGCCGCGATCGTCGACCGTTCCGGCACCGTCGCGCTGGTCGAGAACAGCGGCGCGATCTCGGCGAGCGGGGCCAAGGCCGATTCGGACCGCAATATCGCGATCGACCTGTCGGCCAACGCCAATGGCGCGACGGTGCGCCAGACCGCGGTGGCCAGCGGCGCCACCGCGCCATCGATCACCGGCGACATCCGTTTCGGGGCCGGCAACGACGTGCTCGACATCGCTGACGGCACGGTCAAGGGCAACGCCGGCTTCGGCGCTGGCGACAACCGCCTCGCGCTGTCGGGAGACGCGGTCTACACCGGCAACGCGACGTTCGGCGCGGGCAAGGACACGCTGGCGCTGTCCGGCACATCCAAATTCACCGGCACCGCCGATTTCGGCGGCGGCAGCGACGTGCTGACCATCGGCGAAAGCGCGCTGTTCTCGGGATCGCTCGCCAACGCCGGCGGGCTGGCGGTGACCGTCAACGGCGCGTTCGACCTGACCAGGCCGGCGTCGGTCGCCTCGCTCGACGTCGGGGCCAAGGGCTATTTCGCGGTGACGCTCGACAAGACCGGCGGCACCGGCACGCTGCTCCAGGTCGCGGGCAACGCGCATTTCGCCGAAGGGGCGACGCTGGTGCTCAAGCTCGCCAGCATCACCGATGCGGAGGGGCGCTACGTCATCCTTCAGGCCGGGTCGCTGACCGGCACCGACAAGCTGACCACCAATTCGACGCTGCTGCCCTATCTGTACAAGGGCGTGGTCGCGACCGGCACCGGCAACGACCTGGCCGTCGACGTCACGCGCAAGACCAACACCGAACTGGGCCTCAACCGATCGGAAGCGTCGGCGTTCGGCGCGATCTACGCCGCGCTCGGCACCGATGAGAAGGTCGGCAATTCCTTCCTCGGCATCACCGAGGGCGCGACCTTTCGCAACGCGATCCAGCAACTGCTGCCCGACCACGCCGGCGGCACGTTCGAGGCGGCGACGCAGGGGTCGCGCGCGATCGCACGGGTGCTGTCCGATCCGCACGGGCCGTTCAAGGACGAGGGGCGCTGGGGCTATTGGATCACCTCGCCGGTGTGGGGCCGGTCGAAGGCGGTCGGCGACAGTTCCGGCTACAACGCCGGCGGTTGGGGCGCGGCGGCGGGCCTCGAATACAAGACCGGCATCGGCAACATCGGCGTGTCGGCGGCCTATCTGTGGAGCCAGGACAACGACAACAGCACCGATAACGAGGTGCTGGGCAACCAGTATGAATTCGCCGCCTATTGGCGCGGCCACTGGGACGGGCTCGCCGCCTACGCGCGCGGCGCGTTCGCCAAGCTCGATTTCGACAGCGTGCGCCGCTTCCACGGGATGGACGAGGACGAGGCGGTGGAGCGCGTCGCCAACGGCGGGTGGAACGGCACGCTGACCTCGTTCGCCGCCGGGGTCTCGCACGAAAGCGGCGGCGCCACCTTCTTCGTCCGCCCGTCGCTGGCGGTCGACTACTACCGGCTGCACGAGGGCGGTTATGCCGAAAGCGGCGGCGGCAAGGCGATGGACCTGACCGTGGCGTCGCGCACCAGCGACGAGCTGGCGGTGACCGGCAGCATGGCCACCGGCATCGACTTCATGGGCTTTTACGAACGCGACGAGGGCTGGTTCCGGATCGAGGCCGAGGGCGGGCGCCGCCAGATCGTCGGCGGCGCGCTGGGCAGCACCACCGCGCATTTCACCGGCGGCGACGCTTTCACGCTGACGCCGGAGGATCGCACCAGCGGCTGGGTCGGCAAGGTCCGCGCGATGGGCGGCAACACCTATTTCCGCGTGGTCGGCGAAGTCAGCGGCGAGCAGCAGCAGGAACGCTGGGTGCTCGGCCTGCGCGCCACGTTGCAGATCGGGCTGTAGGCCCGGTCTGACCACTGGATTGCTTGCCGGCCCGTAGCGGTCCCCTCCGCCCGGCAAGCATGCGGCCGCGACGTCCCCCGGCGTCGCGGCCGCTACCCCTGTGGAACCCCGGCATCGACCACCGCATCGATGATCGCGTCGTCGGCGGGCACCTGTCCGTCGAGCATCAGCATCGCCAGCCCGTGCACCAGCGCCCAGGCGCGCAGCGTGCGGGTATCCGCGCTGCCCCGCCACGGATCGAGCCCCTGCGTCGCCGCGACATGGCCGTGAAGCATCGTCATCGCTTCATGCGGGGCACCGCCGGGGCCGTCCGGCGCGGCGCTGAACGCCAGCCGGAACAGCGCCGGATTGGCCAGCGCGAACCGGATATAGGCGCGCCCGGTCGCGGCGAACGCCGCCATCGCGCCGCCCGCCCCGGCCGCCCCGGCCGCCGCCTGCCGCTGCGCTTCGGCCAGCCGGTCGTGCCCTTCGCGCGCCAGCGCCGCCATCAGCGCCGCCTTGTCGGGGAAATGGCGATAAACCGCCGTCGCGCTGACCCCCGCCGCGCGCGCCAGCTCGCGCAACGACAGTTCGTCACCGGTCGCGGTCGCCAGCCGACGCAGCCCCTCGCGGATCAGCGCGGCGCGCAGATCGCCGTGATGATAGCCGCGCTTCGCCGCGCCCGCGCTCGCCGGATTGCCCATGATGCCGGGGTAGCCATGGTTGGGCGCGGAGGAAAGCGGCCGCGCGCGGACAGCTACGCTTCCGCTTCCGCCGGCGGCACCACCGCGTCCATCGTGCGCACCCGCACGTCGATCGCCCGGCCGTCGATCCGCAGTTCGTTGAAGCTTGGCCGCGTGGTGCGCGTCCGTTCGGACAGCGTGCCCGCGCCGATCAGCCGCACCGTCCGCCCCGCCACCGGCCAGGCGAGGTCGAACGGGTCGTGGACATGGCCGGTCAGCACCGCATCGACCCCCGCCGCCGCCAGCGCCGCCAGCGCGGCGCCGCCGCCACGGGTGCGCGCGTGCATGTGCGTGCCGCCCTCGATCAGCGGATGGTGGCACGCCAGCAGGGTCACGCCGCCCGGCGGCACCGTTCGCGCCAGTGCCAGCGCCTTGGCCAGCTCACCGCGACTGACGTGCCCCTTCGACCAGTTGAGTCGCCACTGGAATCGCGCGGTGGTCCTGAGCGGCACCACCGCCACGCCATGGATATCGAGCGGCCGCTCGATCATCCGTTCGAGCGCAAGATAGCGGCGATAGGGGGTGAGGAACCGTGCGGCGAGGTTGAAATAGGGCAGGTCGTGGTTGCCGACCTCGACCGTGACCGGACGGCCGAGGGCTTCGAGCCAGGTCGCGGCGGCGGCGAATTCGCGCGCCCGCGCGCGCATGGTCAGGTCGCCGGTCATGATGATCGCGTCGGGCACCTCGCTCCGCACCAGCGCGTCGAACCAGTCGATGGCGGCGGTGTCCTCGCGCCCGAAATGGACATCGCTGACGTGGAACAGCCGGATCACGGCGCGCTCTTGGTGCTCAGAAAGACCTTTCGGCTGACGCTTCCGGTGATTGCGGCCGCCGGTTCGAGCTGTTGCGGCTCGCCATCGAACAACGCCAGCACCGGCTTGCGGCCCAGCACGCTCAGGCGATCGGTCGGTGTCTGATCGACGGCCCGCGCCGCCACCCAGTCGCCGGTCACCCAGGTCCAGCCGAGATCGGCGATCGCGCGCCAGTCGCGCGCGTCGATGCCGGCGACGTCGAGCCCCTGTCGCGCGTCGGGGCGGACCATCACAGCCTGGTAGCGGCTGCGCAGCCCCGGCGCGCCGGCGACGCGGACTCCGCGCCCGAAGGTGCGGCGCCACGCCGCCCCGGCCGCGCGCCATATCCCGCCGATCGAGCCGCTGCGCGCCTGTTCGCGCGCGCGAAACCACGACGCGGCCGGGCCGATGATCAGGCCGACGAACGCGCGGCGGTCCCCGGCCTCGATATAGGGCAGCGCGACGCGTTGGTGCCGGTCGCGCGCGGCCGCTATGATCGTCGCTGGATCGAGGCTGTCGTGCAGCCCCTTGGCCAGCAGGTTCATCGTCCCGCCGGGCAGGATGAGAAAGCCGCCGTCCCAATCGGCCAGCGCACACAGCGCGGCGTTGATCGTGCCGTCGCCCGCGAACAGCACCACCGTGTCGATCCCGGCGCGATCGAGCGCGGCCCCGTCGGGCAGGTCATCGTCGGGAAAATGGGTGCGGCCGGCGAGGATCAGGCCGTGGTCGTGGAATACCGCCTCCAGCGCCTCGCACTTCTGGGGCGTCGCGGTGCCGGAATTGGGATTGGTGATGAACCACAGTGTCTGCATCCGGCACGCAACGCACGGGCGCGCGAATCGCCGCATCGGCGGCCGACGCCGACCGTCAGCACTGCTTGCGCGACAGCACCTCGGTCAGGTGCTGGAGGCGCCGGCCGATCAGCATCGACCGGCCGCCAGGGGCGACGCCACCGCCCGCCGCGCTGCCGGCGATCGAGCCAGCGGCCCCCATCGCTGACGAGGCGATCGCGCCGCCCGCCCCCGCCATGCCCAGCAGCGGGCTGGCCGCGCCGAGCACCTTGAGGACTCCCAGCCCCCCGCGCTTGCGCCGCGTCGGCATCCCGGCCTGCTGCTGTTCGGCGGACAGGGTGCCGATCTCGGCCGACAGCGCCTCGCAGCTCATCTCCTCGTCGCCGGCGCGGATCACCTCATACGCCTTGCCGTCGGGATCATCCCCGGCGACGGCGGGTGTGGCGATCGCCAGCGTCAGGATCAGGCCGCCTGCCAGCAGCAGCGAAGTCGGGTTGCGCATGGGAAATTCCTCGATGGCGGAGAGCGCACCCTGCCTGGCAGCGCGATCGCCCCGCGCGGAGAGATTTGTGGCCGGAGTCGCCCCGGCTGCGACCGGTGCGACCAGACCCGCCCACGACGCGACCGGCAGATATGAAAAAAGGGGCACCCCGCTGCCGGGGCACCCCTTTCCAGCCGCTTCGGAGCCGGGAGATCAGAAGCGGAAGCGCGCGCCGCCCCGGAAGGTGCGGCCGATCACGCCCGACTGGCTCCACGTCGGGTTGTAGCCCAGCCCGGCGTAGTTGGACGGATTGAACGGCGCGTCGGCGTCGAACAGATTGTTGACGTTGACGTAGAAGGTGAAGGCGTCCGACACCTTGTAGCTGGCAACCATGTCGACGACCACGAACGCCTTGGTCCGGCAGAACGACAGATCGTAGAGCGCGGTATCGCAATCATGCGCGGTGCCGACGCCGTTGGTATCCTCCGCCGTCGCGTAATAGCCGCTGGTGTAATAGGCGGTCGCCGACAGCGTCGCCGGGCCATAGGCCAGCGTGTTCTGCCAGTTGCCGCGCCACGCCGGCGTGCCCGCCCCCGACGACAGATTGTACGGCCCCTGCGTTCCGACATAGTGCTGGGTGCCGCCCGGTGCGACCAGGTCGAAGTTGAAGATCTTGGTCACTTCAATCTGGCTGGTGAAGCGCACGTCGGGCGCGAGCTTCAGGTTGGCGGTGGCGGTGAAGTCCATGCCCGAGGTCCGCTGTTCGGCGGCGTTGACATAGGGCGCGTTGACCAGCTGCACCGTGCGTGGCGCATCCGGGTAGAGCGGATCGGCGTCGTTGAGCGTCACCGAATAGCCCGCCGGCAGCGGCGTGCCGGCGTAATAGGCGGCCAGCGCGGCGCCGTAATCCGGCCCCCCGGCGATGAAGTCCTTCTTCTTGATGTTGTAATAGTCGATCGTCGCGCTGAACCAGCTGGTCGGCGCGAACACCGCGCCGAGGGTGAAGCCGCGCGACCGTTCCGGCTTCAGATTGGGCGTGCCCGAGAAATTCTGGCCGAGCGCGTGCGCGCCCGACACATAGGGGCTGCCGCCGGTGCATCCGCCGCTGGCGGTCGCGGTGCCGCCGTGCGCCAGCACGATGGCGCACGGATATGCCGGCGCGGTGATGTAGCCGATGACGTTGCCGTTCAGCTCACCGAACTGCGGCGCGCGGAAGCCCTGCGAATAGGTGCCGCGCAGCGCGATCTGGCGGATCGGCGTCACCTTGATCCCGATCTTGGGCGAGAAACGGTCATAGCCGTCCGAATAGTGATCGAACCGCCCGGCCAGGTTGATGTCGACCGCCTTCAGGATCGGCGCATCGATTTCGATCGAGCCGGCGGTCACGGTGCGGTGACCGACCGCCGACACCGGATTGATGACGGTGGTGACAAGGCCGGGGTTGCCGTTGGGCGCGTTGATGCGCTCATGCCGGATCGACGCGGTGCCGCCCAGCTGGAGCGGACCGCCGGGCAGGTCGGCGAGCGCATAGGTGGCGGTCGCCTGCGCCATGTAGAGATCGGAGGTCGATCGCGTCACCACCTCGGGCGAGATCTGGTCGCGGATCGCGGCGCTGTTCTGCGACGGATCGATGAAGTTATAGGTGCCTTCCGCCACCGCCTTGCCCAGCCCGGCGATGTTGAGATAACCGTTGTGGGTCCCGTCGAGGTCGGTGTGCATCGCCGTCGCCTCGATCGAGAAGCGGCCGCGGTCGCCCAGCTTGCCCTGCGCGCCCAATGCCCCGCGATAGGTGCTGCTTTCCGTCTTGTTGGAAATCGGGATGTCGCCGAACGCGTAATAGATCTGCGCGGCATAGCCATCGGCGGCGAACGGATTGTTGGGATTGAGCGAACCATTGGCCAGCAGCGCCGGCAGGATGATGCCGGTGGTCGGTGCGGGCGCCGAGCTGCGGATGCCCGCGCGCGCGCCGCGCGACATCACCTCGCTGCGGTAATAGGTGCCGATCGCATAGACCTCGGTCCCGCCGCCCAGCCGCGCGGTGGCGCGGGCGGTGACGCCATAGCGTTCTTGCTCGGGCTGAAGCTCGCCATAGTCGCGGACGGTATCCTGCTCGCAATAATCGCCGACGCCGGCCCGGCTGTGCTTGATCAGCCCGGCGCCGCAGCCGGCGGGATTGAGGATGCGGAACAGCTCGCCCGCGATCGGGGCGCCGCTGTAGACGTTGCCGGGGATCAGCTGGGTGGCACGGCGCACCAGCGCGCTGGTGGTCTGGCCGGGACCGGTCGCGCCGACATTGCCGTTGCCGCACGGCGCCGCCTCACCGCTGCCGGTGCAGGTCAGGCCACGGAAGTCGCCGGTATTGTAGGGAAAGCCGCGATCGCGCGCCATCAGCGGATCGGCATGGTAATATTCGCCGCCGATATAGGCCGCGAAACCCTTTTCGGTGAGATCGCCGACACCCGCGACCAGCGTCAGCCGCTGATTGCCGACGTCGCCGCGTTCGGAAATGCCGGCCTCGGCCGAACCGCCGATGCCCTTGTATTCCTTGCGGGTGATGACGTTGATCACGCCGCCGATCGCGTCGGCGCCATAGGTGGCGGAGGCGCCGTCGCGCAGCACCTCGATCCGGTCGATGGCGAATTCGGGAATGGTGTTCAAATCGACGAACGACTTCTGTCCGTCGTCGGCGAGCGGATAATAGGCGCCGCGCAGACCGTCGAACAGCACCAGCGTCGAATTGATGCCCAGGCCGCGCAGCGACACGCCGCTGGCGCCGGCGGCGAAGCCGTTGGTGAAGGCGGTGGGGATCGATCCGCTGTTGTCGGCGGAGACGCTGCGGATCGCGTCGGAGACGCTGGTCAGGCCACGCTGTTCGAGCATGTCGGCCGACATCACCGTCACCGGCGAGGCGGTCTCCTCATCGGTGCGGCGCGCGAACAGGCTGCCGGTGACGACGATCTCTTCCTGTGCATCGGCGGCGGGCGCGGTGGCGGCATCCTGTGCCTGGGCGGGGACGGCCAGCCCGACCGTCCCGCAGGCGATCGTCGTCATCAGCAGCCGCCGGCGCAGATCGTTCCTAGTCATCGAATCCCCCTGAAATCTCTTTGTGGAAGGGCGCCATGTGATCGCTGCGGCGGCGGGCGGTGACCGGAATGCGACCGGCACACGCGGCCGCTCGATCAAGCCGGCGCGCGGCGACGAACCCCGCCGCGCGCGCGATCGGGACGGATCAGCGATGCGGGCGCCACACCACCTCGTCGATCAGCAGGCGCCAGCCGGAGGCTTCGCTCCGCCAGATTCGGACATAGGGCGCGGGATCGGTCCCGCCCGCGCGCGTCAGGCGGCCGTAGGTGACCGCAAGGTCGCGCGCGGCGGCCACGCGCAGGCCGAATCGCTCGCTCGACGCGACCGCCGGCTCGCGGTCCACCAGCTTGCCGGCGCGGATGCGGATCGTGGCCGGTTGGCCGGGGCGCAGCACATAGCCGTCGCTCGCCATGACCGGAAGGATCGCCACGCCGCCACGACGCTGGAACGCGGCGTTGAGCCGGTCGTCGGCGGCGGCGAGCCCGGCATCCGGCTCGCTCGCCTGGCCCGCCGCGCCCGCGCCGTCGCGCAACCGCGCCACGCGCGCCGGGAAGGCGAGCGCCGGCCGCGCGGTCGCGGGCAGGCCCTGATCGAGCAGCCAGCGCCACTGGCCGTCGTCGTCGCGCCGCCACACCGTCAGGAACTGGCCGTAGAGCGTCCGCGCCCCGCGCCGCATCCGATAGGGTCCGGAAGTGACTCCCAGATCGTTCGAGCGCGCGATCGCCGCGATGGCCGGCTCCCATTCCAGCGTCAGTTCGGGATCGTCGCGCTGCGCGGCGAGCACGGTGTGCGCGGGCATCGGCGCCGGACGCAGCATGATGCCGTCGGGCGCAGCGTGGGCGCGGAACGCCGGGGTGATGCCGATCCGCGCGGCGTCGGCGGCGAAGCGGCGCTCTGCCGCGATCATCGCGGCGAACGCATCGGCCTCCGCTGCGTCCGTGGCGCCCGCGCGCTGCGGCGGGCTAGGGGCGGCCCCGACGCAGACGCTCCACAGCGTGGCGGCGGCGAGGGTTCGGAAAAGGGCGGGCCGGGCGACATGTTCGATCATGCCGTGGCGGCTAACGCGCGGCGCAAGATACTGAAAACAGGCTGCGATCGGCGCCGTCAGCGGCGCGACCAAGCCGATCGGACGCGACTGAAGGTTCCGGGTCGGCGGCGGGCCGGGCGTGCTACAGCCGCAGCGCGCGCACCACCTGGTCCTGATAGCTCGGTCCGACCTGGAGGTTGGCACCGTCGTTGAGCAGCAGCCGCAGCGCCCCCTTCCCCGGCCGCTCGGTGCCGGTCACCGCGCCCAGCCGGACCATGTGCGACCGGTGGATGCGGATCATCACGCGCGGATCGATCCTGCGCTCGAGGTCGTTCATCTTGGCGCGCAGGATGTGGCTCTTCACCGGCGTGTTGAGCAGGACATAGTCGCGCGCCGCCTCGATCCAGTCGATCGTCTCGACCGGCACGCGCAGCGCGCCGTGGCGGCCGGGGACCCAGATGCCGTTGTCGAACGCCTCGGTTGCCGCCGCGTCGGCGGGCGCGTGATCGGCGTCGCGGCGCAGCGCCTCCACCACCGTCTCCAGTTCGGCGGCGCGGCCATCGGCGTCGCGCAGCGCGCAACGGCGGCGGACCCGTTCGATCGCGACACGGAGCCGGTCGAAGCTGACCGGCTTGAGCAGATAATCGACCGCCTCGACGCTGAACGCGTCGGCGGCGAAGCGATTGAAGGCGGTGACGAACACCACTTCGGGACGGTAGCCGGTCTCGCCCAAGCCCTGCGCGACGCCCATGCCCGACAGGCCGGGCATCTGCACGTCGAGGATCACCAGATCGGGTCGCAGCTCGGCGATGCGCTCATTGGCCTCCAGCCCGTCGCAGGCGGTGCCGACCAGCTCGACCGCCGGGATCGCCGCCAGCGCCACCTGAAGGCGCTCGAGCGCGAGCGGCTCGTCATCGACCAGCAGGACGCGCATCATTCCGCCGCTTGCAGATCGACCGCGCGGCGCAGCGGCAACGACAGCGTGACCGCGAAGCCGCGATCGGTGGCGGTCGCGTTCGACCAGGCGGCCGATCCGTAGAAGGCGGCGAGCCGCTGGCGGACGTTGGCCAGCCCCAGCCCGATGCCGCCGACGGGCAGCGTGCCGAACGCGCGGCCGCCGTCGTCCTCGACCACCAGCCGCAGCGCGCCCTGCGCGTCGTCCGCGCGCACCGTCAGCGTCACCGTGCGGCGCGACGGGGCGACGGCGTATTTGATCGAATTCTCGACCAGCGGCTGGAGCAGGAAGCTGGGGACATAGACGTTGAGCAGCGATGTCGGGCATTCGAACACCACGCGCAGCCGGTCGCCGAAGCGCACCGCCTCGATATCCAGATAGGATTGGGTGGTCGCCAGTTCCTCATCCAGCGTCACCTCGATCTCCGGGTCCGCCTCCAATGACGCGCGCAGGAATTCGGACAGCTTCATCGTCATCCGCTCCGCCTCCGCATTGCGACTGGTGACGATCAGCGACGAGATGGCGTTGAGCGTGTTGAACAGGAAATGCGGATTGAGCTGAAACCGCAGCGCCGCGAGCTGCGCCTGCTGCGCGGCGCTGCGCGCCTCCGCCAGCCGGCGCTCGCTGTCGCGCACCGCCATCGCGCTGAACATCAGCCCCAGCGCGGTGGCGTAGAGGCCATAGATCAGCACGAACGGCATCAGCCCGCGATTGAACAGCTCGCTGAGCGGCATCGGCTTGGCGCCGAGCGCGAGCCGCAACTGGGCGAGCAGATGGGCGTCGATCCAGCCGTGCAGCGTCGCCAGCCCGAGCGTGACCACCGCGACGATCGCGATGCCGGCGGCGCGGCGCATCCGCCGGGTCACCCCGATCACCCCGGCCAGCGCGACCGAACAGGCGATGCCGATGACGAAGGTTTCGACCAGCAACACGCGATAGGGACGCGGAAACGGAGCACCCGACGCCAAATCCTGCGCGCTCCACAACACCAGCGCGAACAGCCACAGCAGCACCGTGAGCACGGCGGCGGCGCCATATTCGCGGCGTTGAAGCCAGCTGGGGACAAGGGGGTACATGGGCGCCATGCTATCACAGAGCGCGCCGCGCGCCGACCGGCTTCGTCGCACCCTGGTCCGTCCCGGTCGCAGCGCGGTCAGCCGATGCTGCGATAGCCCTCGGTGATGTCGGCGATCGCGCGATCGCCCGCCGCCGCCGCGAACATCGTCACCAGAATGCGCGCTTCCTCGATCATCGGGGCGAAGCTGCACCGGGCGAAGATCGATTGCAGATACGCATCGGCGCGCGGCCAGCGATCGCCGTCGATCCGCGCCCCGGCCAGCAGCGGGTTGAGCATGGTCGACGCGACCGCGATGTCGGCGAGGGTGATGCGGTCCTCGACCAGGAAGCGGCTGTCGGGCACGATCCGTTCGAGATAGTCGAGCATCCGCGGCAGCGTGACCCGCTCGGCGAAACGCGCCGCCTGGGCGTCGCCGGGCCGGCCCTTGATGCACGGCAGCAGGAAGCGGTTGACAAAGATCGGCCCGGTTTCGGGGATGACGATGGTGTCGGCGAATTCATCGAACCACGCGGTCAGCCCGCGCCCGCGCGGATCGACCGGGATCAGGTTCGGCATCGGATATTTCGCGTCGAGATAGGCGATGATCGCCGACGAATCGGACAGGACGAAATCATCGTCGCCGTCGATCCCCTGATCGCGAAAACCGGGGATCTTGCCAAAGGGGGACGCCTGCTCGAACTCGACGCCGCCCTGCCCCAGCCCGGCGGCGCGCAATTCGGGGGTCAGCCCCTTTTCACGTGCGAAGGCGAGCACCTTGCGCGTGAAGGGGGACAGGATCGATCCATAGACAATCATTTACAGCTACTCACATTGTCCAGCGGGGTTTCGGCCGGGGTGCAGGGGCGCACCCCGGCCGAAGCTTCAGAACCGGATCGACAGGCCGCCGCTGACGTTGTGTCGCGTGGTACCGCCATATTCGCCGGTGTAGCCGAGGTTGATCCGCATCCCCTGGCCGACATCGGCGCCGAAGCCGGCGGAGATCCGCCCGACCGCGTCGTTGCGATCGACGCCGGTCGCGATCATCGACCCCAGCGACGCGGTGTCCGCGAAGCTGCCGCTGGCCCAGGCGACGTCACCGGCCAGCCGGGTGCGGACACCCGCCTCGACATAGGGCCTGAACCCTGCCGCGTTCGCCTCGACCCGTACCGCGGCATCGCCGAACAGCGTGTTCGCGGCGCGGCCGCCGACCGCCAGCGCGAAGTCGTTGCCGCTTTCGGTCACGCCCGAACGGCGGCCGTTGACGTAGGTCGCGCCGATGCGCGGGGCGACCGCGACGCCATTGCCCAGATCGAAGCGATGGTCGGCCGACGCGTCGATCACCCAGCCGCCCAGATCATAGCGCGAATGGATCGCCTCGCCCGCAGGCAGTTCGCGCCGCGTCTTTGCCCGCGAGGCGTCATAGGCGACCAGCGCGTGCAGGCCGATGCCGGCCTGTTCGGTATCGAGGAACACGCCCGCGCTCATCCCCTCGATCCGGGTCGAGGCGCCCAGCGCGTCGAGATGCTGGTTGGTGCGCAGCGCGCCGACGAAAGCGCCCAACCGGGTGCCGTCCTCCGCCGCATAGCCGATGCCGCCGATCAGTCCGGTGCTGTCGACATTGCCCCCGGCCGCCCCGCGCGCATCGTCACCAGCCAGCTTGCTCCACTGCGCCAGCCCCTGACCGAAGCCGTAGAGACCGGTGCCGCCCGCGCCCGCCAGGCTGAGGTTGCGCATCGTGTCGGTGATCGTCAGCCCGTTGTCGACGCTCGCCTCCGCCGCCGAGGCATAGGCCTCGGGCGAGAGGCGGGCGAACGCCGCTTCGTTCGACACGCCGCTGGTGCCGACCAGCGCGGGCAGCGCGCCGGTGAAGCTCTGCACCTTCTTGCTCGCGCCGAGCACGGCGTTGGCATAGGTGATCGCCCCCTGCGCGTTGAGGCCGAACGCCGCGCTGTTGGCGAATTCGCCGACGATCTGGATCTTGTTGCCGCGCGTCGCGACGAAGCCGAACACGCTTTCCGACTTGTTGATCGTCGAGAAGCCGCCGGTGATCCCGCCATCGGCGACCACCAGATCGAGCGCCCCGCCGGGGGTGGCGCTCAACATGCCGGTGATGTCCATCGACGCGCCCTGCGCGACGGTGAGCTTGCCCGAGATGCGGAGCAGGTCGCTGCCGGTCGGTGCGACGTCGAGCGCCAGCTTCGATCCGGCGGCGAAGGCGACGTTGCCGTTGACCGTCATCGGCCCGACCGCGGCGCCCGGCGCCAGCGTGCCGGCGACGTTGATGTCGGCGTTGACGATCCCGCCCGAGCCGAAGGTCGCGCCGGCCGCGACGTTGATCGCGCTATCCGACGTCAGCGTCGATCCGACCGCCGCGATCAGCTTGCCGCCGGTGACCGAGACATTGTCCCACGTCGTGTCGCCGGTCAGCGACAGCGTGCCGCCGCTCACCGCCAGCCGCTCGAAATCGTCGAAGCCGGTACCGTCGAACACGGTCGGCGCCTGATCGGTGCCGCCAGTGCGGAAATCGAGCGTGTCGAGCCCGGCGCCGCCGCTGCGCGTGCCGGTGACCGCGGTGAGCGAGCCGAGCACCAGCCGGTCATCGCCGCCGCCCAGATCGACATTGCCGTCGAGCGTGCCGAGCACCGCCAGCGTATCGCCGCTGGCGCCGCCGGTGACCGGCGCGGTCAGGGTCTTGCCGGCGACGATGGTGGTGGTGCCGCCGTCGAGCGCGACGTCATCATAGGCCGCGTCGATATCGATCCGCAGCTCGCCCGCGCCCGAGACGGCGAGCCGTTCAAACCCGGAGGCGTCGACCGCGCTGAGCGCACGGACGTTGCCGGCATCCTGGACCAGCGCCAGCGTATCGGTGCCCGCGCCGCCATCGGCATGGCCGACCAGCGTCGCGCCGCTGCCCAGCGTCAGGCGATTGTCGGCACCGTCGAACACCACGCCGCCGGCCGAGGCGAGCCGCGTGCCGGTGCCGAGCGCCAGCGCGCCGCCGCTCACCGTCACCGTCTCGAAATCATAGGTGGCGCCGGTCAGCGCCAGGCTGCCCGCCCCTTCGGCGACCAGATCCTCGAACGACACCAATTGCCCCTCGACGATGGTGCGTGCGTCGATCTCGCCCATCTGCACACGCAGCAGATCGCGGCCCGCGCCGCCGTTGACGTTGCCGTCGAACGCGGCGTTGGCGGCGACGATCAGTTCATTGTCCGATCCGTCGAAATTGATCGTCTGCCCCGCGCCCAGCGTGCCGCCCAGCGTCAGCGTGGACGCGCCGTGAACGTTGGCGGTCTCGAACCCGGCCATGCCGTTGATCGTCGAATCGGCGGTGAGGTTCAGGTTGAGCGTGTCGTTGCCCGCGCCACCATCCAGCGCGCCCGACAGCACGCCGCCGAGCTGGAGCGTCAGCGTGTCGTCGCCCCCGCCCAGCGAGACGCCGCCGGTCAACGCGCCGTTGACGGTGACGCTCTGCGCGCTGTCGTCGCCTATGACGTTGCCGACACTCCCGTTCGATCCTTCGAGCACCAGGTTGGCGCCTTCCAGAAGTTCGAGGTTGTTGTAGCTCTGCCCCGCGTCGAGGCTGACGGTGAGCGTGCCCGGCCCGAACGCGCCGAACGAGTTGAAGTTGGTGACCGCGCCGGGGATCGCCCCGTCGCCGCCGTCCAGACGGAACACGAAGGTGTTGTTGCCCGCGCCGCCGTCGATCGTGCCGGTGACGGTGCCGCCGGCCAGCGCGACATAGCGATCGTCGCCGTCGCCGAGCAGCACGTCACCCTGGATCGTGCCGGCATTGGTGACGGTATCGTTGCCCGCGCCGCCGACGATGTCGGAGCCGACCTTGACCCCGCCCGCCACCGATACGCTGCCGCCCTCCAGCTGGACGCGGTCGAAGCTGGTGTCTCGGTCGATATTGAGCGTCCCCGCGCCACTGGCGGCCAGCACCTCGAACCCGGTGACGCCGCTGACCGAGCTGAGATTGCGCGTCTGGCCCGCGCCGACCGCGAAGGCCAGCGTGTCGATGCCGTCCCCGCCGTCGGCAGCGCTCAGGATCGCGCCGTCGCCGGCCAGCGTCAGGCGATCGTCGCCGGTGCCGAACTTGATCCCCCCGGCGGAGGCGAGCGTCGCCCCCGGCCCGACGGTCAGGCCGCCGTCGACGTGGACGGTCTGGAAGCTGTACGCCTCCCCCGCCAGCTCGAGCGTGCCGGCGCCTTCCGCGCGGAGATTCTCGAAGCCGGTGAGCTGCCCCGCGACGATCGTCCGGCTGCCGGCGGCACCGCTCTGCACGCGCAGGAGGTCGTTGCCCGCGCCGCCGTTGGCCTTGCCGGCAAAGGTGGCGCCGGCGGCGATGACGAATTCATTGTCCGATCCGTCGAAGTCGAGCTGCTGCCCCGCGCCCAGCGTGCCCTGCAACGTCAGCGGCGAGCTGCCGGTCACGCTGACCAGCTCGAAGCCGTAGAGGTCGTTGAGCGTCGACGCGCCGGTCAGGTTGAGCTTGAGCGTGTCGGTGCCCGCGCCGCCGTCGAGCGCGCCCTCCAGTACGCCGTTCAGCGTCATTTCCAGCGTATCGTCGCCGCCTTCCAGCGACACGCCGCCGGTGAACGGCGCGTCGATCTTCACCGTCTGCGCGCTATCGTCGCCCTTGATCAGGTCGACGCTGTGCCCGCCCGATCCGGTCAGCGTCAGGTTGGCGCCCTCCAGCAGTTCGAGCGTGTCATAGTCGCGGTCGAGCGCGAGCTGGAGCGTGCCGGGGCCATAGGCGGCGAAGGATTCGAACCCGTCGAACCCGCCGGGGATCGATCCGGTCGCGCCGGCCAGGCGGAACACCAACGTGTCGTTGCCCGCGCCGCCATCGATCGTGCCGGTGACCAGCCCCGATCCCAGCGCCTCATAGCGATCGTCGCCGTCGCCCAGGTCGAGATCGCCGTCGATCACGCCCGAATTGACCACGACGTCGTTGCCCGCGCCCAGCGACACCCCGCCCGCGACGGTGCCGGCGACATACAGCGTGTCGTCGCTGTCGCCACCAGTGAAGACGATGTCCGACGCGCTGCTGACGGTATCGCCGGCATCGACGTGCACCGCGATATCGCCAAGCTGGATCGAGTCGACGTCGAACGCGCCGTAGACGGAAAGCGTGCCGGTGCCGCTGGTGCCGTCGAGCCGGCGAATCCGCTCGAAACTCTTGTACTGGCTGCCGTTCAGCCGCTTGTTGGCGGCGCCGGTCATGTCGATCCACAGCGTGTCGTTGCCGGCGCCGCCATAGACGGTGCCGGTCAGCGTGTTGCCGACACCATAGACATAGCCGTCGTCGCCGGCGCCCATGCGGACATCGCCCTGAACCGTGCCGTAGTTCTCGAACCGGTCGTCGCCGTCGGCGAGGTCGGTGTTGCCGATGATCGTGCCGGTGTTGCGGATGCGATCGGTGGTGCCGGTGGTCTGGATCGCCCCGGCCAGCGTGCGCGCGACGGCGCTGTTGCCGAGGTCGGTGGCGCCGAGGTGAAGCTGCCGATCGACGATCTGCGCGCCGATGGCGAAATCGGTGTCGGCGCCGCCACGGATCGTGCCGGTGTTCTCCAGCACATAGTTGCTCGTCGCTGCCTGACCCTTGACCCCCGAGGCGAGGACCGCCGCCGATCCGCCGCCGGTCGCCTCGATCGTGCCGGTGTTGGTGACGGTGACCGACCGGCCGAGCCCGCCGATCTCGGTCGCCACGCCGACCGCGATCGCGCGACCGCCGCCGGTCGACAGCGCGCCGCCGTTGGCGCGGATCGTCGCCTCGTTGCGGAACTGCGGCGCGGCGAGCGGGGCGCCGTCCATCACCCCGGTGGCGTTGACCAGCGCGCCGACGCTGCCCGCGCCCGATCCGCTGACCGCGCCGCGGTTCACCATCCGCAGCCCCGCGTCCATGTTGGCGACGGCATCGGCGACCAGCCCGGTATCGGCGGCGATATCGGCTTCGTTGATGACCGTCCCCGCGCCGACCGCGCGCACGCCGGCGTCGAGCGGCGCGGCGGCCTTCACCGTCACCACCGTGTCGGCGCCGCGCGCCTCGATCCCGTGCAGCTCGAACCCGCTCAGCCCGGTGCCGTTCAGGATGGTGTTGGCCAGTTGCGCGGTCGCGGTGGCGGCGTAGGAGCGGCCATAGGCGTCGAGCATCCCCGCGCCGCCGTCGATCGCGCCGGTCACCCCGTTGGTCGCCTCGGTGAACAGGAACATGTCGTTGCCGCCGGCCAGCTGGACGTCGCCGGTGATGCTGCCCGAATTGACGATGACGTCGACGCCATCGCCGCCTTCATAGGCCAGTGTCGCGCCCTTGATCTCCCCCGCGCGCGATGCGGTGCCGACCGAGAATTTGTAGATGGCGTTGCGCACCACCGACGTGCCGCTGCCGCCCTTCAGCGCGGCGCCGTAGTTGCTCTGGATGATCCCGTGGTTCTCGACGTAATTCTCGCCGCCGGCCATCAGCACGCCCGATCCGCTGGCCTTGATCGTGCCGGTGCCGCCGCTGGCCGCGCCGGTGTGGCTGCTGCCCTCCTCGATCGTGTTGTAGAGGTGGCCGCCGACCAGCTCGACGCCGGTGATCCGCGAATTCTGGCCGCCCAGCGAGGCATCGAAGCTGCCGCTGGTATTGTAGACCTTGCCCGAGCTTCGCAGGAACGAGGCCGTCGATTTCGAGCCGAACGCCTGAAGCTGGACGCCGCGATCGATATGGATCTCGGCGTCGCCGCCCTCGATCGCGGTGCCGGTGCCGACGGTGACCTTGGTGCCGCCGGCGCCGCCGGTCAGATCGAACCGCCGCGCGTTGCTGACGTCGATCACCGCACGATCGGTGTTGCTGCCGCTGATATAGCTGTCGTGGATCGACAGGGTCAGCGTGCGCTCATCACTGTCGAGGTTCTTCTCGACGTGGATCGCCTGCTGCGTCGCGGTCGGCTGCGCCTGCGAATCGACGCCGAACACGAACTCGATCTTGCCGTCGCCGGCCAGTCGCAGCGGGCCGTCCTTGGCCGCCAGCGTCAGCTCCTTGCTGGATGGGCTGAGGTTGTGGAGCGTCAGGACCGTGTTCGCGCCGCGCGCTTCATAGACGGTGCCGCCGGTGAAGGTGACGCCGCCGGCGCTCACTGGCCCGGTCGCGATGTCGACATCCTGCGTCACGCCCGCGCGCAGCCAGATCCGGTCGTTGCCGCCGGCATTGCTGACCTGGCCCGACACCACCGGCGGGCGGCCATTGTGCGTGCCCAGCGTGACGGTGGCGGCGGCGCGATCGAGCCGGCCGATGTCGACCACCAGATTGTCGTCGCCGGCGCCAAGCTGGACATTGGGCACCGTCTGTCCCTCGGTCAGCACCACCGTCTGTGGCTGCGCCTGCGCGCTCGCCTCCCCCGACCACGCGGAAACCAGCGAGACGGTGGCGGCGCCGATCAGCAGATGGGCGCGGCGGCGCGACGGCCGGGCGGCGGCGATGGACGGGCGGATGGGGTAAGCGGCGATCACTGGCAACCTCGTGCATGACAATGGGGAGAGAACGGCGGGCCGCATCGCAGCCCGCGCCCTCCCCCGCCACGCGAGAGCGACGAAGATGGTCGTGATCGATCAACGCCGCCCGAGGGACGACGAAACCCGATCGATTATCGCGCCGATCGGTCGCAGCGCGGGCGGGGCTGGTCGATTACCCCGTCGCGCGCGGGATTTAGCGGAACACCACCGTGCGGATGCCGTTCAGGAACACCCGCCGTTCCGCCACCCACGCCACCGCGCGCGCCAGCACCTGCGCCTCGATATCGCGGCCGATCTGGGCAAGCTCGGTCGCGGTGGCGCGGTGATCGACGCGCTCGACCGCCTGCTCGATGATCGGTCCTTCATCGAGGTCGCTGGTGACGTAATGCGCGGTCGCGCCGATCAGCTTGACCCCGCGCGCGTGCGCGGCGTGATAGGGGCGGCTGCCCTTGAAGCTGGGCAGGAAGCTGTGGTGGATGTTGATGCAGCGCCCGGCCAGCGCATCGACCAGCGCGGGCGACAGCACCTGCATGTAGCGCGCGAGCACCAGCAGATCGGCGCGCTCGCGGTCGAACAGGTCGAGCAGCGCCGCCTCCTGCGCGGCGCGGCTGGCACCATCGACCGGCAGGTGATGGAAGGGCACGCCATACCAGCTCGCCAGTTCCTGAAGGTCGGTATGGTTGGAGACGATACCGACGATCTCGACCGGCAGATGGCCGATCCGCCAGCGATGGAGCAGGTCGTTCAGGCAGTGCGACCCCTTCGACACTGCGATCAGCACGCGCGGCCGATCGTCGCCGCGGGTCAGCCGCCAGTCCATGTCGAACGGCCCGGCCGCCGCCGCGATCGCCGCGCGCAGCGCGTCCTCGTCGGGAAACGCCGCGCCACCGGCCATGAACGCGACGCGCATGAAGAACTGCCCGGTCTCCAGATCGGCATATTGCTGGCTGTCGAGGATGAAGCCGTCGCATTCGGCGACGGTGCGGGTGATCGCGGCGACGATGCCGACGCGATCGGTGCAGGTCAGCGTCAGCACGAAGGAAGCGGCCGCGCCGGCCTGTCCGTCTTGCAAGGTCATGTCGGTCGTCCGGGTCCGCGCCAGTCGTGGAGAGTCCGAGCGAATGGCAGCGCGCACCGATTTGCGCAATCGCGATCGCCGACGATGTGGGTGGCGACCCCGTGCCGAGGCCGGTCAGCGCGCGCCGCAGGCCGCGAACGGGAATATGGTGGGCGGTGACGGGCTCGAACCGCCGACCCGCTCGGTGTAAACGAGCTGCTCTACCAACTGAGCTAACCGCCCTTTCCGGTGACGCCGCGATACGCGAGGCTCACGCGCTCGCCAACCCCGCACGTTGGGTCGCGGCAAAATAGCCGCGCAGGCCGTCGCGCGCCTTGTCCGACAGCGAGACATAAGCGCGCCGCCGGTCGAACGGATCGTCGTGGCGCTCGAACAGCCCGGTGTCGATCATCGTGCCGATCCAGCGCAGCGCGGTCGTGCCCGGCACGGCGGCGGCGATGCACAGGCTGGAAACCGACACCCGCGTATGTTCCAGTTCGGCGGCATAGAGATCGAGCAACATGTCCCACGCTGGATCGGCGAACAGGTCGGCGGCGAAGAAATTGGCACGCATCCGCCGTGCCCGGATCGTGCCGCGAAGGTCGCCGGCGGTGATGCCGCCGTCGTTGCCGATGAATGGTCCGACGTGGAATCCACGCGGCGCCTCGTGCAGGCTCCGCCCGCTTTCCGGGTCGGCGCGATCGGCCTCGCCGCGCGTCAGCCGGGCCAGCGCCTCCGCGATTCGCGCCACCTCCGCATTCAGCAGGCGTAGCTGCTCCGCCTCGTCGCGGGCGACGTCGTTGAGCCGGCCGCCCGCTCCCTGCTCCATCGTCGCCAGCGCGGCGACGCGGTCGCCGACCCCCGGCGCGCACAACAGGCGGATGCGCGGCCCCATCAACCGCGCCGCGACCTGATCGATCTGCTCCTCGACAAAGGCGACCACCACCTGGACGTCACTGTCGCGCGCCAGCGCCGCGACCTCGCCCAGCACGCCGTCCGCGCTGTCGGCGGCCACGCCCGCCATCTCGATCATCACCACGTCGAGCGCGGGCTGGCTGGCCAGCCGCGCCACCGCGCCGGCAAAGCCGATCCGGCCGAGCAGGCGCCGCCCGGCAAGCGCGATCGCGCGCTCGGCGGCGTCGCCGGCGCGCGGATCGTCGGCGATCACCATCACCGTCTGCGCATCGCCATAGTCCAGATCCAGGGCATCGGCATGGGTCATCGCGGCCTCCATGTTCAGCTTCTGTTCCGATGTGGGGCAAGCAACGCCGGCGTGCGAGCGCCGTTACCGCCGAAACGGAGCGATTGCGCGCACATCCGCAACGCTGCGTCCGGAATAGCGCCGGAACGGATCAACCGGCCCGGCGCGCTATCGTCGCCGTGGCGATATCCGCGTCAATCCAGCGACTTGACGATGTCCTCGACCATCTTCTTGGCGTCGGCGAGCAGCATCATCGTGTTGTCCATGTAGAACACGTCGTTGTCGACGCCGGCATAGCCGACCCCGCCCATGCTGCGCTTGACGAACAGCACGGTCTTCGCCTTCTCCACGTCGAGCACCGGCATCCCGTAGATCGGCGAGCTCTTGTCGGTCTTGGCCGCCGGATTGGTGACGTCGTTGGCGCCGATGACGAAGGCGACGTCGGTCTGGGCGAATTCGCTGTTGATGTCCTCCAGCTCGAACACCTCGTCATAGGGGACGTTGGCCTCGGCCAGCAGCACGTTCATGTGCCCCGGCATCCGCCCGGCGACCGGGTGGATCGCGTATTTGACGCGGACACCGTGCTCCTTGAGCTTGTCGGCCATCTCGCGCAGCACGTGCTGCGCCTGCGCCACCGCCATGCCGTAGCCGGGGACGATGATGACCTGTTCGGCCTGGCTCATCAGGAAGGCGGCGTCCTCCGCAGAACCGCGCTTCCACGGCCGGTCGACCGCCGCCGCGCCGCCCGAGGCGCCGACATCGCCGCCGCCGAACCCGCCGGCGATGACGCTGATGAAGCTGCGGTTCATCGCGCGGCACATGATGTAGGAGAGGATCGCGCCGGACGACCCGACCAGCGCGCCGGTGATGATCATCGCGGTGTTGTGCAGCGTGAAGCCCATCGCCGCCGCCGCCCAGCCGGAATAGCTGTTGAGCATCGACACCACCACCGGCATGTCCGCGCCGCCGATCGGGATGATGAGCAGGAAACCGATCGCGAAGCTGAGCGCGGTCACCGTCCAGAACACCCACGGGCTCTGATCGGTGACGAAATAGGCGATCAGGCCGAGGATGCCGGCGAGCACCGCCAGATTGATGACATGGCGCCCCGGCAGCATGATCGGCTTTCCGCCCATGTTGCCGTTCAGCTTGAGGAAGGCGATCACCGAACCGGAGAAGGTGATCGCGCCGATCGCGATGCCCAGCCCCATCTCGATCCGGCTGACCGGCAGGATCTCGCCCGCCGCATCGACGATGCCGAACGCGCCGGGATTGAGATAGGCGGCGGCGGCGACCAGCACCGCGGCGAGGCCGACCAGCGAGTGGAAGGCGGCGACGAGCTGCGGCATCGCGGTCATCGCGATGCGCCGGGCGGTGACGATGCCGATTATGGCGCCGACACCGATCGCTGCGAGGATTTCGACCAATGCGATCCCGTCCAGCTTGAGCGCCCATGCTTCGGCGGCCTGCGGATCGGGGATCATCGGCACATGCGTGACCAGCGTCGTCACCACCGCCACGCCCATGCCGATCATGCCGTAGCGATTGCCGCGCTGGCTCGACGTCGGACTGGAGAGACCGCGCAGCGCGAGGATGAAGCACACCCCGGCGACCAGATAGGCCAGCGCCGCCCAGGGATTGACCGCGATGTGTTCCATTCAAATCCCCCTTGCCGTCACCCCGGACTGTTTCCGGGGCCCACCGCGCCCGTCAGCGCAAGTGGACGCGTGGATCCCGGCCCGTGCCGGGATGACGAATTTACTTGTGACCCGCCGCCGGCCGGTCCTTCTTCTTGTACATCGCCAGCATCCGCGCGGTGACCGCGAAGCCGCCGAAGATATTGACGCTGGCGAGCACCACCGCGAGCAGCCCGAGCCACTTCGACGTCGCCCCGCCGCTGCCCAGCCCCGCCGCCGCGCTGGCGATCAGCGCGCCGACGATGATGACCGAGGAGATCGCGTTGGTGACCGCCATCAACGGCGTGTGCAGCGCCGGCGTCACCGACCAAACGACGTAATAGCCGACGAAACAGGCCATGACGAAGATCGACAGGATCGAAATAAAGTCCATCGGCTTACTCCTGATCCTCCCCGTCACGGGGAGGGGGACCGTCCGCAGGACGGTGGAGGGGGCGTGCCGCAAGCGAGGCGATCGCGGCAGCGGCCTTGTCCGCGTCATCGAGAATATCCGCGGCATTAATGCGAGCGACGAAATAGCCGTTGTCCCGCAGGAAACGGTCCTTGTGGGCATCGGCAGCAATTTGTGCGGGAAGGGCATGGACCTCGCCATCGACCTCGACGACCAGCCGCGCGGAACTGCTGTAGAAGTCGACGACGTAGGGCCCGATCGGGTGTTGCCTGCGAAACTTCGCTCCGGTCGCATTGCCCCGCAGCCGCTGCCATAACAGCACCTCGGGATAGCTCATTTCCCGGCGCAGCCTTCGGGCGGTGACGACCTCGGACCGAAGTCCGCGGGGAGCCCCCCCTCCACCGGCTGCGCCGGTCCCCCTCCCCGTGCCGGGGAGGATCATGCGAGCAGCCTCGCGTTCACCACCTTGCCGCCCTGCGTCAGACGGATCGCGTCGCCGATCTCTTCGTCGAGCACCGGCTTGCCGGCGTCCTTGTCCCAGAAGGCGGACAGGAAATTGTAGAGGTTGCGCGCGAACAGCGCCGAACTGTCGGTCGCCAGCCGCGAGGGCACGTTGCGGTGGCCGACGATCTTGACCCCGTGGCGGACGACGACCTCACCCGCGACCGCGCCTTCGACATTGCCCCCCGCCTCGACCGCGAGGTCGACGATCACGCTGCCCGGCCGCATCGTCGCGATCTGCGCGTCGGAGATCAGGCGCGGCGCCGGGCGGCCCGGAATCAGCGCGGTGGTGATGACGATGTCCTGTTTGGCTATATGGCCGGAGACCAGTTCCGCCTGCGCCTTCTGATATTCCTCGGACATCTCGGTGGCGTAGCCACCCGAGCCCTCGCCCTCGATCCCCTTGACGTTCTCGACGAAGATCGGCTTGGCGCCCAGCGACAGAATCTGCTCCCTGGTCGCCGAGCGGACGTCGGTGGCGGAGACCTGCGCGCCCAGTCGCCGGCCGGTGGCGATCGCCTGAAGCCCGGCGACGCCGACGCCCATCACGAACAGCTTGGCCGCGCTCACCGTGCCGGCGGCGGTCATCATCATCGGAAAGGCGCGGTCATATTCGGCCGCCGCGTCGAGCACCGCCTTGTACCCCGACAGGTTCGACTGCGACGACAATATGTCCATGGACTGCGCGCGGGTGATGCGCGGCATGAATTCCATCGCCAGCGCCTCGATGCCGAGCGCGGCATAGGCGTCGACCCGCGCACGCTCCCCAAAGGGATTGAGGCCGGCCGCCAGCCACGCGCCGGCCTTGACGCCGGTCAGGCTGGCGGGATCAGGCCCCTGCACGCCCAGCACGATATCGGCGCCGTTCAGCGCCTCCGCGCGCGACGCGATGCCTGCCCCCGCCGCCGCGTAATCGGCATCGGCATAGGATGCCGCGACGCCGGCGCCGCTTTCGACCGCCACCTCCGCGCCCAGCGCGATGAATTTCTTGACGGTTTCCGGCACCGCCGCGACGCGGCGTTCCCCGGGGGCGCCCTCCTTGAGGACGGCGATCCGCACGTCAGCCGGCGATCAGAAAGATGACGCCCGCCACGATCACGGCGCAGGCGACGGTTCCCCATTTCAGCATGGCCATCACGCCGTGATAGGTCGCTTCGTGCGCCTGGATATCGGTCTGGTCGGCCATTTCGCGCGATTCCCCTCGCTGGATTTGGCGCCGTCTTATCGACGGACCCGCCGCCCCTCAAGTCCCGGCGGACACGTCCCGGCGTGAGACGCGCTTAAGGTGACCTTTACCCACTTGGCCTAGATCGACTGCCCTGATCCGGGACAACGGGACGACAAGGCAATGACGCGAAACGGGCAACGTCTGCTGATGCTGATCGACGATGAGCCGGCCCAGCGCCGCCTGGTCGCCGCGATCGCCGCCCGGCGCGGGTGGCGCACGATCTTTGCCGGCGACCCGGAAACCGCCGTCGCGACGCTGGGCACGCCGGACGGCATGGCGCTCGACGCGATCCTGCTCGATCACTGGTCCCCCGACGCCGACGCCGCGTCGCTGATCCGCGAATTGCGCCTGCGCCGCCCGGCGCTGCCGATCCTGACGCTCACCGCCAACGGATCGGTCGCCGCCGCGGTCGATTCGATGCGCGCCGGCGCCAGCGACTTCCTGGTCAAGCCGATCGGCTCCGAACGCCTGCTCGCCGCGCTCGATTCGGCGGTGGGGGATGCGACCGCCGGCGAGCTGCGACCGCTGACCGAAAAGATTCCCGCGCTGCTGGCGTTCGACGAGATCGTCGGCGCTGCGCCGCAGTTCCGCGCCGCGCTGGCGATCGCCGCCAAGGCCGCCCGCGCCCGCGTGCCGGTGCTGATCGAAGGCGAGAGCGGCGTCGGCAAGGAAGTGGTGGCGGAAGCGATCCACGCCGCGTCGCCGCGCAGCCGCAAGCCGATCGTCCGCGTCAATTGCGGCGCGATCCCCGCCAACCTGGTCGAATCGGAGCTGTTCGGGCACGAGAAGGGCGCGTTCACCGGGGCGTTCGAGCGCAAGATCGGCCGGTTCCAGGAGGCGGAGGGCGGCACGCTGTTCCTCGACGAGGTCGGCGAGATGCCGCTGGAGGCGCAGGTCAAGCTGCTGCGCGTGCTCCAGTCCGGCGAGATCCAGTCGATCGGCGCGCGCCATACCAAGGAAGTCGACGTCCGCGTCATCGCCGCGACCAACAAGACGCTGATCGAGGAGGTCGAGGCCGGGCGGTTCCGCGAAGACCTCTATTACCGGCTCAACGTCGTGCAGGTGACGATCCCGCCCTTGCGCGAACGCCCCGACGACATCGCCCCGCTCGCCCGCCACCTGCTGGGACGGATCGCCACCCAGCCGGGGCTGCGCCCGCTGGGCATCACCGACGACGCGCTGTCGCTGCTGGTCCAATATGACTGGCCGGGCAACGTCCGCCAGCTCCACAACGCGCTGTTCCGTGCGGCGGTGCTGTGCGACGGCGACGCGCTGACCCATGCCGATTTCCCGCAGATCGCGACGCTGGCCGGCACGCGCGGCGGCGGCGGCGGGTCGCTGGCGGGGGCGAGCGGCGTGACGCTGTTCCACGCCGACGGCAATCTGCGCGCGCTGGAGGAGATCGAGGCGGACGTGATCCGTCTGGCGATCGGCCATTACCGCGGACGGATGACCGAGGTCGCCCGGCGGCTCGGCATCGGGCGGTCGACGCTGTACCGCAAGCTGGGCGAGCTGGGCATCGACCAGAGCAGCGCCGCCTGACGACCTGATGGGGGAATGACCGTGTTGGGGATGTCCGCGCTGATCGCCGCGATCGCAGCGCTGGTGGCCGCCGTGGCCGGTCGCGGCGTGGCGATGATGCGAAACCCGCGTCTGGCGCTGGCGGTGATCGCGGGCGCGCTGGGGATCGCCCATTGGCAGGGGGGCGCCGACAGCCGCTGGCTGGTCGGCGGCATCCTGCTGATCGCCGGTGCGCTGCCGGGCTGGTCCGTCCGTGCGCCGCGCGCGGCACGGATCGCCGGGCTGGTGCTCGGCCTACTCGGGCTTGGCCTCTACGCCATCGCCACGGTGACCGGACACCGGGCGTAGGCGCCAGCGATCGACGAACGGCTGACGATCGACCGCCACCGTTTCCGCCACCCCCTCTCCCGCCAGCGCGCGCGCCGGATCGCTGCTGCCGCGCCGCAGCGCGTAGAGAGGGCGATCGCCGTGCAGCAGCGCTCGCGCGCCGGCAACGTCGACGTGGGTCAGGCGCGCCAGCCCGTCACCCCAGCGATCGCCGTCGGCGGGGTCGGGATCGAGCACCACGATCGCCAGCCCCGGCGCCGCAAGGTCGCGGTAATGCGCCGCCGCCAGCGCCGCCGCGTCGCCCTGCACCAGCAGCAGCGCGCGCGGATCGCGCTGCGCGACCAACGCGACCGCCTCTCGCCAGCCCTCCTCCTGCCGCGCCGGCAGCCAGCGCGCGACGCCGATGCCCTCGACCACCAGCAACACCGCGCCCAGCGCGATCGCGACCGCGCGCGACGGGATCGCGACGACCGCCAGCGCGAGCAACACCGCCACCGGCCCGCTCGCCCATGACAGCGTGCGCGGCAGGAACACGGGCACCCACTGGCTGATCGCGAACAGCAGCGGCGGCGCGCCGATCGTCAGCACCGCGAGCAGCGTCACCCCCGGCCGGCGATCGCGCCACGCCAGCGCGACGATCGCCGCGAGCAGCAGCGCCAGCGCGGCCCCGCCGGCCACGCCGCCGTCAGGGACGAAGCCATAGGCATAGGCATCCGCCGTCATCCGCCACGCCGCCGCGCCATCGGGCCGCGCGATCCAGCCGATATTGGCGGACCCGCCGCCCAATTGTCGCAACGTGATCCACCCCCACCACGCCCATCCGATCGCGACGGCGAGGTTAGCGGCGATCCACCCGCGCAGCGCCGGCCGGTCGCGACGCAGCAGCCACAGCATGGTGAGGTTGGCGAGCAGCGCGAACACCACCAGCATCGTGTGGGCATAGAGCGCGACGATCGCCGCGCCGGCATAGAGCAGCAGGGCGCCGCGCGCGCGCGTCTCAAGATAACGCACCATCCCCAGCGCCGCGACCAGCACCGCGGTGTGCGCCAGCACATAGGCGCGCGCTTCCTGCGACAGATCGACGTGCGCCGCCGACAGCGCGATCAGGGCCGCCGCGAGCAGCCCCGCCGCGCGCCCGCCCAGCCGCCGCGCCAGCGCCCAGCCGGCGACGATCCCGCAGAGGCCGATCGCGACCGACAGCGATCGTACGGCACGATCACCGTCCCCGGCCAGCGCGACCCAGCCCTTGAGCAGCGTGTAATAGAGCGGCGGGTTGGTCTCACGGACCATCCACGCCCCCCATAGGTGGCCGATCGGTTGATTGGCGAAGGTCAACGACGCGAGTTCGTCGAACCACAGGCCATAGTTCGCGCTGGCGATCCGCAGCACGGCAGCGCCCAGCAATACCCCCGCCAGCACGAGCGTTTCGCGCGGGCGGAGCGGCGGGGTCATCGCGGCGCCGTCAACGCCGCATCGCGCAGCCCGCGCCAGACCTTGAGCGCCTGCGCGGTCTCGGCGACGTCGTGGACGCGCAGCAGCTGAACACCATGCTGCGCGCCGTGCAGCGCGAGCGTCAGGCTGCCGCCCAGCCGTTCGTCGGCCGGCGCCGCGTGGCTCAACGCGCCGATCATCCGCTTGCGGCTGGCGCCCAGCACGATCGGGACGCCAAGCGCGTGGAACAGCGCGATCCCGTTGAGCAGCGCCAGGTTCCCCGCCAGCGACTTGCCGAAGCCGATGCCCGGATCGACCAGGATCCGCGCCCGATCGACACCGCCTGCGACCACCGCCGCGATACGTGCCTCCAGCCAGTCGAACACATCGATCAGTACGTCGCGATAATCACCCTCGCCATGACCGCCCTTGGCCGGATCGGGCGAGTGCATCAGCACCACCGGGCAACCGGCGCGCGCGACCACCTCCAGCGCGCGATCGTCCCACAGCAGCGCGGCGACATCGTTGACCATGTGCGCGCCTGCCTTGAGCGCGGCCTCCATCACCGCCGCCTTGCGCGTGTCGATCGAGATCGGGGTGCGACCGGGCGCCATCGCCGCGATCACCGGCACGACGCGCGCGATCTCGTCGCCGTCCCACACCGGCGCCGCACCGGGGCGGGTCGATTCGCCCCCGACGTCTACCAGCGCCGCGCCGGCCGCGCGCAGATCGAAACCGCGCCGCGCGGTCGCGCCGGCATCCGCGTCGGTGCCGCCGTCGGAAAAGCTGTCGGGCGTGGCGTTGAGGATGCCCATCACCTGCGGTTGATCGAGCCGCAGCACCGCGTCGCCCAGCGCCAGCGCCGCGCGCGGGGCGGAGATCGCCGTGGCCAATGTCCGCAGCCGTTCGGCCTGCGCATCAGGCAGGTTGGCGAGGAGCGCGGGGAGCGCGGAGACCGGTACGCTCGCCTGAACGGCGCGCGCGCCGCCCGACACCGCGATCAGCTCATAGGCGGCGCACCAGCTCAGCCCACCCGCGATCCGTGCGACCTCCCCGTCCCGCCCGACCGGCGAATCGACCAGTTGCTCGGGCCGCAGGTACAGCCGGGCGTCGGCGGGGATGATGCTAGGGTCGATCACCCCGTTTCTCCGTTCGGGCTGAGCTTGTTGAAGCCCGGTTCTTCTCTTCCTTGGAAGAAGGACGGCCCTTCGACAAGCTCAGGGCGAACGGGAAAGGTCTCTCTACGGCTGGGTCGCCAGCAGATAGCGTTGGCGCAGCGTATCGATCGGCGCCAGCGCCCCGGCCTCCTCATGATGCCAGAAGGTCCAGCCGTTGCAGGCCGGCGCGCCCTGTAGCGTCGCGCCCAGCTTGTGGATCGAACCGCTCGCGCCGCAATCACTGGCCAACGATCCGTCGGCGCGCACCGTCGCGCGCCAGCGCCGCTTGCTGTCGGTCAGCACCGCACCGGCGACCAGCATCCCGGTCTCGATCAGCGTGCCGAACGCGACGCGCGGTTGCGCGCGCGGGCTCTGCATCGTCGTCAGCGCGCTTTCGTCGAGCGGCAGCGCCGCCGCGATCCGCTCCTCGGCCGCGGCGATATAGGCATCCTCGCGCTCGATCCCGATCCAGTGCCGCCCCAGCCGCTTCGCGACCGCGCCGGTGGTGCCGGTGCCGAAGAACGGGTCGAGCACGACGTCGCCCGGTTTCGAACAGGCCAGCAGGATGCGGTAGATCAGCGCCTCCGGCTTTTGCGTCGGGTGGACCTTGACCCCGTCCTTCTTGAGCCGCTCCTGTCCGCCGCAGATCGGGAATTCCCAGTCCGAGCGCATCTGAAGCTCGTCGTTGAGCGTCTTCATCGAGCGATAGTTGAAGGTGTATTTCGCCTTCTCGCCCTTCGCCGCCCAGATCAGCGTCTCATGCGCGTTGGTGAAGCGGGTCCCCTTGAAATTGGGCATCGGATTGGCCTTGCGCCAGACGATGTCGTTGAGGATCCAGTAGCCGAGATCCTGGATCGCCGCGCCGACCTTGAAGATGTTGTGATAGCTGCCGATCACCCAGATCGCGCCCGAATCCTTGAGCACGCGCCGCGCCTCGACCAGCCACGCGCGGGTGAAGGCGTCATAGGCGGCCAGGCTGTCGAACTTGTCCCAATCATCGGTGACCGCGTCGACATGGCTGCCGTCGGGCCGCGCGAGATCGCCGCCGAGCTGGAGGTTGTAGGGCGGATCGGCGAAGATCAGATCGACCGACTTCGCCGGCAGCGCGCGCATCGCCGCGATGCAATCGCCACGGATGATCCGGTCGACCGCGAGATCGACCGGCGCCTCCGCCAGACTGGTCCGCGCGCTTGCCCGCGCGACCTTTTCCAATACCCCCATAAGACCCTTCACCCCTGGTCGTGGACGGGCAAATCACCGGGCGGAGTCCCGCTCGTCAAGCGAAGATTAGTTAACGGGAATCGCTGACAAGTGGTTAACGCGAGGGAACATTCCGAGTCCGCGACTCGATGTTGAGTCTGCGCCCGCCGCCAGCCACAATCCCTAGGGGTGTGACGAAAAAGACTCGTTCGGCATGGATAACGGCAATTCGGCCTGCGCGACCGGCGCGAAGCTGCGGCGGTGGAGCGGCGACGGCCCGTGTTCGCGCAACGCGCGCAGATGGCCGGGCGCGCCATAGCCCTTGTTCGAATGCCAGCCGTAATGCGGATAGGCCTCCGCATGGGCGATCATGATCGTGTCGCGGGTGTGCTTGGCGACGATCGACGCGGCGGCGATCGACAGGCTGATCGCGTCGCCGCCGACGAGCGCGGTCGCGGCATGGCTCCAGCGCGGCAGGCGATTGCCGTCGACCAGCACATGGCCGGGCGCGCAGCCGCCGTTCTCGATCAGCGCCTCGACCGCCAGCGTCATCGCCTTCATCGTCGCCCAATAGATGTTGAGCCGGTCGATCTCCTCCGCCTCGACGATGCCGATGCCGACCTGAGCGCAGCCCATCAGCCGATCGTGCAGCCGCGCGCGTTCGGTGGCGGGCAGCTTCTTGGAATCATCGATCCCGCGCGGGACGCCGCGCGCGGGCAGGATCACCGCCGCCGCGACCACCGGCCCGGCCAGCGGCCCGCGCCCCGCCTCATCGACCCCGGCGACCGGGGCGAGGCACAGCTTCTCATGCTTGAGGCCGGGCATCAGCCCCGCGCCTCCCACACGTCGAACGGCGCGATGCCCAGCGCATGGCCCATCGGGCCGTGCCCGGCCCCCAGTCCCGGCGCATGGGCCAGCGCGGCGCGGACGAACCGCCGCCCGCGCGCGATCGCATCGGGCAGCGCCATCCCCTGCGCCAGCCCGGTGGCGATCGCGCTGGCCAGCGTGCAGCCGGTGCCATGGCTGTGCGGCGTGTCGATACGCGGATCGGACCAGACGCGGTGGGAACCGTCGGGGCCAAGGAGAATGTCGACGACATCGGCGCCGGGCAGATCGCCCCCCTTTGCCAGGACGGCGACGCCGAGATGGTCGGCCAGCGCCCGGCCCAGTTCCGTTCGTGCCGAGTCGGTCAGGGCAGCGTCCTGTTCCTCCGACGACGCGCGCGGCGCTTCGCCAAGCCCTGGGCGAACGGAAAGAGCGAGCGCGGTGAGTTCGGGAACGTTCGGCGTGACCAGCGCCGCCATCCGCATCAGCCGTTCGAACGCCGCGACCGTGGCGGCGTCGGCGAGCACCGATCCCGAGGTCGCCACCATCACCGGATCGAACACGATCGGCACGTCGAGCGATTCGAGCCGGTCGGCGACGGCGTGCGCCACCTCCGCCGATCCGATCATCCCGATCTTGACCGCGTCGACGCCAAGATCGCCCACCACCGAATCGATCTGCGCCAGCACGAACGCCGCCGGCACCGGCATCACCCCCTGCACCCCCAGCGAATTCTGCGCGGTCAGCGCGGTCATCGCGGTCATCGCGTGGCCGCCGAGCATCGTCACCGCCTTGATATCGGCCTGAATTCCCGCGCCGCCGCCCGAATCGGACCCGGCGATGATCAGGACACGGGCGATGCTCATCGGCCGAAAGGTCTCACAAAGGTCTCACCTGACGCTGGTCGGGCAGCGTGCGGGACGACCGTTGGATTTGAAGGACAAGCGGAGAAACGAAGCGCCAGCATCACCCGCTCATCGCACAGGGGCGGGCATGTAGGACAGCGACTTTTCAGCCCGCAAACCTGCGCACGGTGCCGGCGGGATGACGTTTCAGCACATCACCCACCCGCGCCGGGCGATCGAGCAGTTCCCCGCCGCAATTGGGGCAGGTCTCATCCAGCGCGTCGGCGCAATCGACGCAGAAGGTGCATTCGAACGAGCAGATGAACGCCCCCGCCTGATCGGCGGGCAGATCGGCGCCGCAGCGTTCGCAATCGGGGCGCATCTCCAGCATCAGCCGGCCACCGCGCGCACCGCGTCGCAGATGCGATCGACCACCGCGGCGACCTGATCGGCGTCGTCGCCCTCGGCCATTACCCGGATCACCGGCTCGGTGCCCGACGGGCGGATCACCAGCCGGCCGCGCCCGTTCAATTCCGCTTCCGCGTCGGCGATCAGCGCGCGGACGCCGTCGTCCTCCAGCGGCTTGCCGCCCTTGAACCGCACGTTCTTGAGCAGTTGCGGCACCGGATCGAAGCGGTGCAGCACCTCGCTGGCCGGGGCGCCGGTGCGGACCAGCTCGGCGAGGATCTGCAACGCCGCGACCAGCCCGTCGCCGGTGGTGGCATAGTCCGACAGGATGATGTGCCCCGACTGCTCGCCACCGACGTTGAACCCCTCCGCGCGCATTGTTTCCAGCACATAGCGATCGCCGACGCGGGTGCGGGTCAATTCCAGCCCGAGCGAGTGGAGGTAGCGTTCTAGGCCGAGGTTCGACATCACCGTCGCCACCAGCCCGCCACCGCGCAGCCGGCCCTGCCGCGCCCAGGCGGCGGCGATCGTCGCCATCAGCTGATCGCCGTCGACCACCCGGCCGTTCTCATCGACCACGATCAGCCGGTCGGCGTCGCCGTCCAATGCGATGCCGATCGCCGCGCCGGACGCCACCACCGTCTCGCACAGCGTGTCGGGCGCGGTCGACCCGACGCGGTCGTTGATGTTCTTGCCATTGGGGGTGACGCCGATCGCCACCACCTCCGCCCCCAGTTCCCACAGCGCGGACGGCGCGACCTGATAGGCGGCGCCGTTGGCGCAATCGATCACCACCTTCAGCCCGTCGAGCCGCAGGTCGTCGGGAAAGGTCGATTTGGCGAAATGGATGTAGCGCCCGCGCGCGTCCTCGACCCGGCGGGCGCGGCCGATGTCGGCGGCCGGCGCGAGATCGACCGGCGATTCGAGCGCCGCCTCGATCGCCGCCTCGTCCTCGTCCGACAGTTTGTAGCCGTCGGGGCCGAACAGCTTGATGCCGTTGTCGGCGAACGGATTGTGGCTGGCGGAGATCATCACGCCGATATCGGCGCGCATCGACGTGGTCAGCATCGCGACCGCCGGCGTCGGCATCGGGCCGAGCAGCACCACGTCCATGCCGACCGAGGTGAAGCCCGCGACCATCGCGCTTTCAAGCATATAGCCCGACAGCCGCGTGTCCTTGCCGATCACCACCCGGTGCCGGTGATCGCCACGCTGGAAGTGCTTTCCCGCCGCCATCCCGACCCGCATCGCCATGTCCGCGGTCATCGGCGACGCATTGGTCAGACCACGAATCCCGTCGGTGCCGAAATATTTTCTTGCCATTATTGCACTTCCCGCGACCTTGTCCCCATCCCCGGCGCGCCTGCATAGCGTCGGCGTGGTGGAGAAGCGAGCATGTCCAGGCCGACCCGTATCCTGATCGCGTTGATTGCCGGGCTGGCGATGGGCGTGCTGCTGTCGGGCTGGGCGCCCGATTTCGCCGCGCGGGTGACGATGGTCGCCGATCCGACCGGCACGATCTGGCTCAACGCGCTCCGCATGACGATCGTCCCGCTGGTGGTCGCGCTGCTGGTCACCGGCATCGCCGCGACGGCGGAGGCGGCGCGCGCCAGCCGGCTGGCGACCCGATCGCTGATCGTGTTCGTCGCGCTGCTGTGGGTCTCCTCGGCGCTGGGGGCGCTGGTGACGCTGGGGCTGCTCGACCTGTTTCCGCTCCACGGCGGCGCCGCCACCGCGCTGCGCAGCGCCTTTGCCGGCGCGGCGCCGGTCGATGAAGTCCCACCCTTTTCCCAGTTCATCGTCGCGATGGTGCCGACCAATCCGCTCGCCGCCGCCGCCAACGACGCCTTTCTGCCGCTGATCGTGTTCACCGTGATCTTCGGGTTCGCGGTCACCCGCCTGCCCGCGCACCCGCGACAACTGCTCACCGACGTGTTCAAGGCGATCGCCGACGTCATGCTGGTGATGATCAACTGGGTGCTGGCGCTGGCGCCGATCGGTGTGTTCGCGCTGGCCTATGTCGTGGGGGCGAAGGCGGGAACGGCGGCGTTCGGCGCGCTGGTCCATTATGTGCTGGTGGTCGCGGGCGCCGGCTTTGCCGTGTCGCTGCTGGCGATTCCGGTGGCGAAGTTCGGCGGCCGAGTGAAGCTGCCCGATTATTTCCGCGCGTCCACCCCGGCGATGGCGGTGGCGATCAGCACGCAATCATCGCTGGCATCGCTGCCGGCGATGCTGCGCGGCACCGCGAAGCTCGACGTGCATGTCGCGACCAGCGGCGTCACGCTGCCGCTGGCGGTGGCGATCTTTCGCTACACCGGGCCGGCGATGAACCTGGCGGTCGCGCTGTATGTCGCGCACGTGTTCGGGATGCACCTGACCGCGACGCAGGTGGCGATCGGCATCGCCGCCGCCGCGGTCACCACGCTGGGCGCGGTCAGCCTGCCCGGCACGATCAGCTTCGTCAGCTCGATCGCGCCGATCGCGCTGGCGATGGGCGTGCCGATCGAGCCGCTGGCGCTGCTGGTCGCGGTCGAGACCTTTCCCGACATCATGCGCACGCTGGGCAATGTGGTGATGGACATCGCCGCGACCACCGCGATCGCGCGCCATTCGGGCGCGGCCGAACCCGCCGGCGACGAAACCGACGCGCTGCTGAGCGGCGAGGGCTGAGGTTCGTTCGAGGAGCCTGCTCCCCTACCCGGCCACCCACTCAGTGTATCTTGATGGGTGGCCGGGTGGAGGAGCGGGCCGGCACGGCAAGTCCGCGCCTCGCGGCGATCAATAGGCGCGCGCCACCGCGAATTCGACCGCCTCGACCATCGCCTGCCGGGCGGCACCGTCGGTGAACATGCCCAGCGCGTCGATCGCGCGCTGACCATAGTGGCGCGCGCGCGCCAGCGTGTCGTCGACCGCGCGGGTGGCGCGCACCCGGTCGATCGCCTCGGCCAGATCGCTGTCCTGGTTGCGGCGACCCTCCATCGCGTCCTTCCAGAACGCCCGCGCATCGGCATCGCCGCGCGACCGCGCCAGAATGACCGGCAGCGTCATCTTGCCCTCGCGGAAATCGTCGCCCGCTTCCTTGCCCATCGTGCCGGCGTCGGACACATAATCGAGCGCGTCGTCGACCAGCTGGAAGGCGATGCCGAGGTTGCGGCCATAGGCGTCGAGCGCGACCTCCTCCGCCTCCGGCCGTTCGGCGACCACCGCCGCGATGCGGCAGGCGGCGGCGAACAGCGACGCGGTCTTGGCGTCGATGATGTCGAGATAGCGTTCCTCGCCCAGATCGATCCGGCGCACGGCGGTGAGCTGGTTGACCTCCCCTTCCGCGATCACCGCGCTGGCGTTGGCGAGGATCTTGAGCACCTTGACGCTGCCGTCCTCGACCATCAGCTCGAACGAGCGGCTGAACAGGAAATCGCCCACCAGCACGCTGGCCGGATTGCCCCAGATGATGTTGGCGGTGCGCCGGCCGCGCCGCAGATCCGACGAATCGACGACGTCGTCGTGGAGCAGCGTGGCGGTGTGGAGGAACTCGACCGCCGCCGCGAGCCGGTGGTGGCGGTTGCCCGCGTAGCCGAGCAGCTTCGCGCTCGCCAGCGTCAGCATCGGCCGCATCCGCTTGCCGCCGCCCGCGATCAGATGGCCGGCCAGCTCCGGGATCAGCGGAATGTCCGACTGCATCCGATCGAGGATGATGGTGTTGACCAGATTCATGTCCGGGGCGACGAGCGCCATCATCGGATCGAGCGAAGGGGCGTGCTTGCCGCCCAGGCGATGAACGGTTGCGCTCATGCGCGGCTGATGGCCGGGCGCGGGGGGAAACGCAAGCCTTGCGCGGGGCCTGCCGCCGCTTCAAAGGCGGGCGGCGACTTCAAAGGGGCCGGGATGACCGACGACACGCTGCAACGCTATCGCCAGAGCATCGACAATATCGACATGGCGCTGGTGTGCCTGTTGGCCGAGCGGTTCAAGGTGACCCAGGCGGTGGGCCAGTACAAGGCGACCGCCGGCCTGCCTCCGGCCGATCCCGGCCGCGAGGAACGCCAGATCGAGCGGCTGCGCAAGCTGGCGGTCGACGCCGACCTCGACCCCGAATTCTCCGAGAAATTCCTGCGCTTCATCATCGACGAGGTGATCCGGCATCACGAGCGCGCGCGCGCGGACAGCAAATAGGACCTCCGCCCCCTATCCGTCACCGCGCGGGCGTCGCCGTCACGGCGTGAAGCTGTCGCCGTACGCCATCCGCACGTCGCGGACCGCGCGGCACGCCTCCACCACCGCGCGATCGCTTTCCGGCAGGAACCCCAGCAGCAGCGACCGCCGCCGCGCGCCCGAGCGATTGAGGGTCGCGCCGTGCAGCACGTCCATGTCGAACACGACGATGTCCCCCGCCTGCCCCTCCAGCACCAGCGCCAGCGATTCGTCGGGTTCGCCGTCATCGCGCGGGCGCGGCACCACGCGGGTGCCGCCGTTGGCCGGGCCGTAGGGATCGAGGAAGATCAGCGCCGCGGCCCCGCGGCTGCCGGCACCGTCGCGGTGCAGCGGCTGGTGGCCGTGGTCCGGCAAAGGCTCCCGTCCCTCGACCTGGCTGAGGAAGAACGGGCCGCCCAATATCCGCCCCGCCGCCGCCAGCAGATCGGGCACCCGGCAGGCGCGCTGCACGGCGGGATCGAGATCGACCAGCGCATGACGCCAGCCGATGCCGCGCGGGGCGGTCCATTGGTCGTTGGGCATCACCCCGGCGTCGAACGCCGCGCGCAGATCGTCGCGGTACGACGCGGGCACCGCCCCGCGCAGCAGCAGATAGCCGTCGCGATCGAGCGCAGCGGCGTGCGCCGGCGCCAGCGGACCGACGCTTTGCGGCACGGGGGGATCGATCGGCTTCACCTCGCCTATTCCGCCGCCAGCAGGCTTTCGGCCCCGCCGAGATCGACCGACACCAGCCGGCTCACCCCCTTTTCGACCATCGTCACGCCGAACAGGCGGTGCATCCGGCTCATCGTCGCGGCGTTGTGGGTGACGATCAGGTAGCGAGTCTCGGTTTCCTGGACCATGCGGTCGAGCAGGTCGCAGAAACGGTCGATGTTGGCATCGTCCAGCGGCGCATCGACCTCATCGAGGACGCAGATCGGCGCCGGGTTGGTCAGGAACAGCGCGAAGATCAGCGCGACCGCGGTCAGCGCCTGCTCGCCGCCCGACAACAGGGTGAGCGACTGGAGCCGCTTGCCCGGCGGCTGCGCCATGATCTCCAGCCCCGCCTCCAGCGGATCATCCGAATCGATCAGTTCCAGATGCGCCTGCCCGCCGTTGAACAGGGTGGTGAAGAGGCGGCGAAAATGGCCATCGACCGCCTCGAACGCCGCCAGCAGCCGCTGCCGCCCTTCCCGGTTGAGCGTGCCGATCGAGCCGCGCAGGCGGTTGACCGCCTGCGCCAGCTCGTCGCGTTCGGCGGCGTTGGTGGTGCTGGCGGCCTCCAGCTCGGCGAGTTCGGTCTCCGCCACCAGATTAACCGGGCCGATCCGCTCGCGCTCCGCGATCAGCCGGTCGTGGCGCGCCGATTCCTCGGCCGGCGCAGCGACATCGGCGGCGTCGAACGCGACACGCTCGGGCAGCAGCGGCGGCGGGCATTCGAAGCGCTCGCCCGACAGCCGGCCCATCTCGATCCGCCGCGTTTCCTGATTTTCCGCCCGCGCGGCGGCCCCGGCGCGGGCTTCGCGCGCCTGCGCCAGCGCCTCGGCGGCGGTGCGCGCGGCGGCTTCGTGAACGCGCACCTCGGCCTCCGCCGCCCGCTCACCGGCGAGCGTGCTTTCGGCCTGTTCGCGCAGCGCGGTGTGGGCGCCCTCGACCTCGGCGATCGACGCGGCCAGCGCGGCGGGGCGCGCCGACAACGTCTCGATCTCCTCGCCCAGCGCCGCCTCCCGCGTCGCCATGTCGGCGATGCGCCGTGCCGCTTCCCCCGCGCGCGATTTCCAGCCGCGCGCCTCCGCCGTGGCGGCGGCGAGCCGTTCGCGGGCGTCGGACACCGCGCGATCGTGCGCGGCGCGATCGGCGCGGGCGGTGGCGACGCTTCCCCGCGCGCCCTCCGCCGCGCCGCCCAGCGTCGCGACGCGGGCGCGGGTGACGGCGCCATCGGGCAGCGCGGCCTGCGCCGCCTCCGCGCGCGCCACCTCGGCATCGGCATCGGCGGCATCGGCCTCGATCCGCTGGCGGCGTTGGTCGAGATCGGCGCGCTGTGCATCGACGCGTTCGAGCGCGGCGGCGGCGCGATCCTCCGCCCGCGCGGCGTCGCGCGCGCCCGATTCGGCGGCGTCGAGCAGCCGGCGCCCCTCGGCGGCGGTCCGGCGCGCCTCGGCGATGGCCGCATCGATCCGCGCCAGCTCGGCGTCGGCGGTCTCGACCGCGCGCACCGCCGCCGGGCGCGCCCCCTCGATCGCGCGCAGGCGGTTGAGGCGTTCAAGGCGCTCGGCCGCCGCCGCACCGCCAGCGCGCGCGACGAACCCGTCCCAGCGGCGCAGCACCCCGGCCAGCGTCACCAGCCGCTGCCCGACCGCGAGCGGCTGGCCCTCATCGCGCTCAACCACCAGGATCTGGCGCAGGCGGCGGGCGAGCGCGTCGGGCGCGGCGACATGATCGGCGAGCGGACTGGCGACCAGCGGATCGCCGGGCAGCGGATCGGCCCCGGCCCAGTGGCGATCGGCCTTGCTGTCGAGCCCGGCCTCGAGATCGTCGCCCAGCGCCGCCGCCAGCGCGCGTTCATAGCCGGGATCGGGGCGAAGCCGGTCGAGCAATTTGTCGCCGCCCGACGCGCGGGTGGCCCTGGCCAGCGCCGCCGCCTCGCTGTCGAGCGCGGTCAGTTCGGCGTGGGCGGCGGCGCGCTGGCCCTGGGCGTGATCGCGCCCGGCGATCGCGCCGCGCTCCTCCGCATCGGCGCGGGCGAGCGCGGTGCGCGCCTGTTCGGCATGGCGCAGGCATTTGGCGCGATCGTCGGCGGCGCGGGCGCGCTCGGCCTTGAGCGGTTCGGGATCGGCGAGCCGCGCCGCCTCGCTCGCCAGCGCGGCGCGATCGCGCGCCGACCGGTCGCGGCGCTGCTGCGCGGCGGCGAGCGCGGCGGCGGCGACCCGCGCATCGGCGGTTTCGGCCGCCTGCTCGGCCAGCGCCTGCGCCAGCGCGACCTCGGCATCGCGGGCGTGGCGCTCGGCCTCGGCCAGCGCCGCGTCGAGCGCGGGCAGGCGGGTCGTCCCCTCGGCGATGCGCGCCTCCAGCGCCTTGCCCTCGGCGCCCAGCCGGTCGAGCGCCTCGGCGGCATCGTGCGCCAGCGCGCCCTCGCGGGCGCGGTCGTCGACCAGCCGCCGCGCCGAATCGTGGAGTTCGGCCAGTCGCCGCTCGGCGCCCTCGCGCTCGGCACGCAGCGCGGCGAGGCGGTGGCCGGCTTCGCTCGCCCGATCACGCGCCGCCAGCGCCGCCGATCGCGCCACCACCAATGTTTCGGTCGCCTGCGCCTGCGCCGCCTCCGCCGCGCGCGCGGCATCGGCGCGGGCGCTGACCAGCGCCTCGGCCGCCGCCGCCTCGGCCTTGGCCGCGTCCGCCGCCGCCGCCGCTTCACGCCAGCGCGCGAAGATCATCCGCGCTTCCGCCACGCGGATCGTCGCCGAGAGCGTGCGATAGCGTTCGGCCTGCCGCGCCTGGCGCTTGAGCGCCGCGGCGCGGGCCTCCTGATCCGAGATCACCTCATCGAGGCGGGTAAGGTTGGCCTCGGTCGCGCGGAGTTTCTGCTCGGCGTCCTTGCGGCGGACGTGGAGGCCGGCGATCCCCGCCGCCTCCTCCAGCATCGCGCGACGTTCGGCCGGCTTGGCGGAAATGATCGCGCCGATCCGGCCCTGGCTGACCAGCGCGGGCGAATGCGCGCCGGTGGCGGCGTCGGCGAAGGCGAGCGCGACGTCCTTGGCGCGCACGTCGCGGCCGTTGATGCGATAGGCGGAGCCGGCGCCGCGCTCGATCCGGCGGACGACCTCCATCTCGCCGCCCCCGTCGTTTGCGTCACCGACGTCGTCGGCGAGGATCGATACCTCGGCGAAATCGCGCGCCGGCCGGCTGGCGGTGCCGGCGAAGATCACGTCGTCCATGCCGGCGCCGCGCATCGACTTGGCGCTGGTTTCCCCCATCACCCAGCGCAGCGCCTCAAGCAGGTTGGACTTGCCGCAGCCGTTGGGGCCGACCACGCCGGTCAGCCCCGGTTCGATCCTGAGGTCCGCCGGATCGACGAAGCTCTTGAAGCCGGTCAGGCGAAGGCGCTTGATCCGCATCGGGTTATCGCGCGTAACACCATTTCCCGTTTGTGCTGAGCCCGTCGAAGAACCGCGCTTTTGTCCGGCGCGCGGCCGAAGAAGGGCGGTGCTTCGACAAGCTCAGCACGAACGGGAAGGCTGGTGCCATTCAATCCGCCTTCGTCACCCTCACCGCGCGCCGGCGTTCTTCAGCACGGGTTCGAGCTGCGACCACGACACGACGCCGTCGACCGGCTTGTCGCCCAGCAGGAAGGTGGGCGTGCCGTTGACCTTGCCGCTGTTGCCGGCGTCGCCGGTGATCTTGGCCAGCGCGTCGATCGCCTTGGTATCGCTCAGGCACGCGCGCGCCTTGGCCTCGGGCACGCCGCGCTGCTTGATGAAGTCGATCAGGCCCATCTTTTCGGCCCATCCGGTCGCCACCACCGCCGGCGGCTTGCCCTCCAGGCTGGCGAGGAACGCCTTGTCGCCGATCGCGGCTTCCTGCTTTTCGAGATAGCTCAGCTGGTTCTGGTACATCTGCTCGAGGATGACGAAGAACGCATCGGTGCCGACGCAGGTGCCGAGCAGGCTGGCCGCCAGATCGGGCGGGCCGTGGACCATGAATTCGCGGAATTCATAGCTGACCTTGCCGGTCGAGACGTAATTGTCCTCGAGCGGCTTCATCCCCTCACGGCCGAACGCGCCGCAGGTCGGGCAGGTGCGCGAGCCATATTCGACCAGCTTGATCGGTGCGTTGGGATTGCCCAGCCGATAGCCTTCGGCGGTCTTTTCGACCACTTCGGTCCATTGCTTGCCGGCGGGGGCCTGGGCGCCGGCGACCGGCGCCGCTTCGGTGGCGTTGCCGCCGCCCGATCCGCCGCCGCACCCGGCGAGCGCGACCAGCGCGGGCGCCAGCACGGCAAGGGCGAGGATATTGCGCATGGTCGAACTCTCCTTATCGGGCGCCGGCGGCGCGAAGCTTGGGCTCAAGGTGCGCCCAGTCATAGGTATCGGCGGCGAGCGTGCCGTTGATCTCGAACCCCGGCGTGCCGGAGATCTTGGCAAAGGCCGCGTCGGTCATCTTGAGCAGCGGATCGAGCGTGCCCTGCCCGGTAAAGCAGGCGGTGAGCGCGGCCGGGGTCACGCCGTGCTGCGCGCCGATCGCGGCGAGCCCGCTGTTGTCGGCGATCGCGCGGAGCTGGGCGGCCTGCGGCATCGCCTTGACCGCGTCCAGATTGGCCTGCACCCAGGCCTGCCCGCGCGTCAGCCACCCCTCCTGCCCGGCGAAGATCGCGCCGCCCAGCGCCTGGAAACGGCGCGGCCCGCCGCAGCGCGCCACCACCCACGCCGCCAGATCGAACGGATCGCGCACCGCGCTGCGCGTCTCGACCCGGACCGATCCGTTGCGGACCATCACGTCGTGCAGCACCGCCTTTGATTCGGCGAAGAAATGGCCGCAGTGCGGACAGGTGAAGCTGAGATATTCGACCAGCGCGACCTTCGCCGCCGGATTGCCGACGGTGAAGCCGCCGGTGACCGGGGCGACGCCGGTGTTGGTGCGCCAGTCGCGGGCCGGTTGCGGGGCGGCGGCGGTGAGGAGCGCGCCGAACAGCAGCGCGAGCAGGATTCGCATCAGTTGATCTTGCCGATCTTGGGGATGGAGGTGGCACCGACACCGGCGGCGAGCCCTTCGAGCACCGCCTTGAGTTCGGGATCGGCGATGGTGCGCAGGCTCTCGCCCAGCTCGACCGGCACCGGCCGCACGGCGGGCGGCGCGACGCGGCGCGGGCGCTTGATCTCACCGTGGCGGATCACGATCCGCTCGACCGCGGCATAGCCGAAGAAGCGATTGACCCGATCGACGATCTCCGGCCCGATATGCTGCATCATCGTCGCATGCGCGCCGGTGACCGTCAGCGTCAGCGTGCCGCGCGTACGCTCACCGTGGGGGAAGCGGATCGAATCGGGGGCGGAGACACGGGCGTATTTCTCCCCGACGATCTCCGGCCAGCGGCTGATCACCGACGACTGGACGAAACCGAAGCGGCGGAACGCGGCGCGGCCGACGTCGGGCAGCAGTTCGCTGACCTGACGGGCGCGATTCGCGCGCGGCGGCGGATCGCTGGCGGGGACGCTGGGTTTCGGCATCGTGCCTACCCATGCCATAGGGCGCGGGTGTCCGCAAAGCCCCCGCTCTCCCGACGACTGCTGGCCTGGTACGATGCGAACGCACGGGTGCTGCCGTGGCGCGCGCCGCCGGGTGCCAACGCCGCCGATCCCTATCGCGTGTGGCTGTCGGAGGTGATGCTCCAGCAAACCACCGTCGCCGCCGTCGCCCCGCGATTCGCGGCGTGGATCGCGCGCTGGCCCGACGTCGAAAGCCTGGCCGCCGCCGATGATGCCGACGTGATGGCGGCATGGGCCGGGCTTGGCTATTACGCACGGGCGCGCAACCTGCTCGCCTGCGCCCGCGCGGTGGTGGCGCGCGGCGGTTTCCCGGACGACGAGGCGGGGCTGCGCGCCCTGCCAGGCATCGGCGACTATACCGCCGCCGCGGTCGCCGCGATCGCGTTTGGCCGGCGCGCGGTGGCGATCGACGCCAACGTCCAGCGCGTGGTCGCGCGGCTGTTCGCGCTGGCCGACAAGGGCGCGGTGCCGGCCCATGCCGATGCGATCACTCCCGATACCCGCGCCGGTGATTTCGCGCAGGCGATGATGGACCTGGGCAGTGCGATCTGCACCCCGCGCGCGCCGAAATGCCTGTTGTGCCCGCTGCGCGACGATTGCCGGGGATTTGCCAGCGGCACGCCCGAGGCGTTTCCGGCGCGCGCGGAGAAGAAGGCGCGGCCGACGCGGCACGGCACGATTTTCTGGCTGCGGCGCGGCGGCGAGGTGCTGCTGGTGCGCCGCCCGCCGCGCGGTCTGCTGGGCGGGATGCGCGCGCTGCCGACCGGGCCGTGGAGCGAAGTGCCGCCGGGGCTGGCCGACGCGCCGGCGGCGGCGGCGTGGCGCTGGCTGGAGGCGGACGTGGTCCATGTCTTCACCCATTTCCGCCTCGAATGCCGTCTTGCGGCTGCCACGATCGCGGCGCAGGAAGAGGTGGTCGACGGCGAATGGTGGCCGATCGCCGATCTGGAATCGGCGGGGCTGCCCAGCCTGTTCGTTCATGCGGCGGAAGCGTTCGGGAGAGAGCGATGCGAATGAAACTGATGATGGCGATCCTGCTGGCGGGCAGCATGGGCGGCGCGGCGCTGGCACGGCAGGCGCAACCCGCGCCCCGGCCGGCCCCTCCGGCGGCGGCCCCCGCCGCGATCGGCCAGTATCCCGCGCTCAAGACGCTGCTCGACCGCTATGTCGCCGAGGACAAGACGCCGGGCGTCGTCGCCGCGATCGGCGAGGGCACCGCCCCGCCGAGCTTCATCGTCGCCGGACGCGTCGGCAGCGCGGCCGGTGCCGCCCCCGCCTCCCCCGACAGCCTGTGGCGGGTCTATTCGATGACCAAGCCGATCACCGCGATGGCGGCGATGATGCTGATCGAGGACGGCAAGATGTCGCTCGACCAGCCGGTCAGCGACTTCATCCCGGCGTTCAGGGACATGAAGGTGCTGACCGATCCGGCGAACAGCCTGGCATCGCGCCCGGCGGCGCGGCCGATCACCATCCGCCACCTGCTCACCCACACCGCCGGCCTGGGCTACAACATCATTACCAAGGGGCCGCTGCTCGACGAGTACAACAAGCGCGGCATCAACCCGGCGCAGGTCAACGCCGGGATGGAGCCGGACATGCGCAAGGTCCGCCCGGAAACGCTCCAGGCGTTCGCCGAGCGGGTGGCGACGCTGCCGCTGATCGCCGATCCGGGGACGGTGTGGAGCTATTCGATCGGGCTCGACGTGATGGGCGCGGTGATCGAGAAGGCGAGCGGGATGAGCTTCGACGCGTTCCTGCAACAGCGGATGTTCGGCCCGCTGGGGATGCGATCGACGTTCTGGACGGTGCCGCAGGCCGACGTCGGGCGACTGGCCGACAACTATGCCTGGGTCGGCGACAATCGCGTGCCGTTCGATCCGGCGGCGACCTCGGTCTATCTCCAGCCGCCGAGCTTTCCCTATGGCGGCGCGGGGCTGGTGATGTCGGCGCGCGATTACGATCGCTTCCTCCAGATGCTGGCCGGCGGCGGCGCGGTCGACGGCGTGCGGGTGATGAAGGCGCAGACCGTCGCGGTGGCGATGTCGAACCTGCTGCCGGCGGGGGTGACGTTCAGCGGGGTGGCCGGGGGCACCGGCGGCGATACCAATCCGCTGCAGGGCTATGGCGCGGGCGGATCGGTCTATCTGCGCGACGTGCCGGGGGGTGCCGGCAAGGGCACCTATGGCTGGGGCGGCGCGGCGGGCACGGTTGCCTGGGTCGATCCGACGCGCAAGCTGCGCGGGACGATCATGGTCAATTACTTCCCGTCGGACAAATGGCCGCTGCGCGCCGACGTGATCCAGGCGCTGTACGCCGACCATCGTCCGTGACGCTGGCGCCCGTGAGCCCGGCATCCGTGACCCCGGCGCCGGCGACCCCGCGTCCCGGCTTCACCGGCGGCTGGCTCGACCGCGCCGATCATGTCCGTACCGATCCCGACGCGCTGGCGGCGGCGGCGGGCGACTGGCGCGCGCGGCTGCTCAAGCTCGACGGCGGATTCGACCCGGCGATCGACGCCGACGGGCGGCTGGTGTGGACCAGCCTGGCCGACGCGGACGAGGACGGCGCGCTGCTGTTCCTCGGCCTCGACGATCGCGGCCGGCCGCATTTCGCGGAGAGCCGGCCGGGCGACCCCGCCGGCGTCGGCCGCTCGCCGGCGCTGTTCGCGATGCTGGCGCGGATGCGCGACGAGGAAGCGGCGGTGTTCGCCGCCGCGCGCCACCTGGCCGACTGGCACGCGCGCCATAGGCACTGCGCGGTGTGCGGCGCGGGCACCGGCCTGATCCGGGGCGGATGGGCGCGGCAATGCCCCGATTGCGCGGCCGAACATTATCCGCGCGTCGACCCGGTCGCGATCATGATCGCCGAGCACGACGGCCGCGCGCTGCTGGGGCGTGGGCCGGGCTGGCCGGCGCGGCGCTATTCGGCGCTGGCCGGCTTCGTCGAGCCGGGCGAGACGATCGAGGAAGCGGTGGCGCGCGAGATCCATGAGGAGGCCGGGGTGCGCGTCGGCGGCGTCCGCTATATCGCCAGCCAGCCGTGGCCGTTTCCCGGATCGCTGATGATCGGCTGTTTCGCGACCGCCGAATCGGATGCACTGACGCTCGACACCAACGAGCTGGAGGACGCGATCTGGGTGACGCGCGCCGAGGCCCGCGCCGCGCTGGCCGGCGACGATGCCGCCCCGTTCCTGCCGCCGCCGCGCTACGCGATCGCCCACACGCTGCTGACGGCGTGGGTCGAGCGCGGGTAGGGTCTCCACCCCCTCCACCAATCCACCAATCCACCAATCCACCAATCCACCAATCCGTCATTCCCGCGCAGGCGGGAATCCGTTCAGGCTGGCCTCACTGAAAGGGCCGCACCCCCTCCGCGAACCGATTCCCGCCTGCGCGGGAATGACGGTGGAAGGGGGGCTACGGCCGCGCGCGGGCCTGCGGATAGGTGCCGAGCAGCCGCACCCATTTGGTGTGGAAGCCCAGTTCCTCCAGCGCGCGATCGACCGCAGGATCGCCGGGGCGGCCGACGATGTCGGCGTAGAATTCGGTCGCGGCGAAGCTGGCGCCGCGCTGGTAGCTTTCCAGCTTGGTCATGTTGACGCCGTTGGTCGCGAAGCCGCCCAGCGCCTTGTACAGCGCGGCGGGGATGTTCTTCACCTCGAAGATGAAGGTCGTCATGAACGGTCCGTCGCCCGCCAGCGGACGGGGCTCGCGTTCCAGCAGGACGAACCGGGTGGTGTTGTCGTCCGAATCGGCGATCTCGCCCGCCAGCGTCTGAAGCCCGTAGATCGCCGCCGCGCCGGGCGGGGCGAGCGCCGCCACCGTCGGATCGGCCAGTTCCGCCACCATCGCCGCCGCGCCGGCGGTATCGGGATAGGCGATCGGCGAAATGCCGTTGGCGCGCAGCCAGTGGCGGCACTGGCCGAGCGCCTGCGGATGGCTCATCGCCTCCTTCACCGCCTCCTGCGGGCCCGGCCCCATCAGCGCGTAGCGGATCGGCAGGAAATGCTCGCCGGTGATCACCAGCCCCGATTCGGGCAGCAGGAAATGGATGTCGGCGACCCGGCCGTGCAGCGAATTCTCGATCGGGATGATCGCGCGATCGGCCGTCCCGTCCTGCACCGCCTCGATCGCGTCGGAGAAATCGAAGCACGGCAGCGGCAGGCCGTCGGGAAACACCTCCAGCGCGGCGATGTGGCTGTTGGCGCCCGGCGCGCCCTGAAACGCGACCGCGCGCTGCGGCGCGGCGGCGGCGGCGGCGGCCATGCTGGCGACGATCGGACGGGCGGGTGCGGCGAAATTTTCCATGTAGGCCCTGGCTGTCGATGGGAGGCCGGCCCGGCGGGAAACGGGGCGCGGCGCGTGCCGCCCTAGGGCGGGCGGCCGATCGCGGCAAGCCGTCGCGGCGGGCCGGGTCGAGAGACAGCCGCGGGCCCGCGTGCGGTGGGAAAGGCAACCCGGCTTGCGGTGGGAAGGCAAGCCCGCTTGCGGTGCCGAAATGCCCGCCCTAAAGAGCCCGCGTAATCTTCACCTGAACAACCGGCGGGCAAATGGACAATCGGAGCAATACGATCGCGGGCTGGGCGCTGGCGGCATGTGTCACCGCACTGGGCCTGTCGATCGTGAGCGGCATGGCGTTTCACGGCGAGAAGTCCGAAAAGATGGGCTATCCGATCGAGGGCGTCGAGGCTGCCGGCGGCGGCGCCGCCGCCGAGAAGCCGATCGCGGCGCTGCTGGCGACCGCCGATCCGGCCAAGGGCGCCGACGTCTTCAAGAAGTGCGCCGCGTGCCACACGATCAATCAGGGCGGCGCCAACGGCATCGGCCCGAACCTCTACGCCACGCTGGGCGACGAGATCGCGCACGGCAAGGCCGGCTTCGCCTTCTCCGACGCGCTGAAGAAGGTCGGCGGGTCGTGGAATTTCGAGAACATGAACGCATGGCTGAAAAGCCCGCGCAAGTTCGCCGACGGCACCAAGATGACCTTCGCCGGCCTGGGCAATGCCGAGGAACGCGCCAACATCATCGCCTATCTGAACCAGCAGGGCTCGAACCTGCCGCTCCCCGCCGCCCCGGCGGAGGAGGCCGCGCCGGCCGAGGCCGATGCCGCGACCAAGGCGGGCGAGGCCGGCGAGACCGGCAACGTCGCCAATGCCGGCACGATGGCGCCCGGCGCGCCGTCGGTCGACAAGGCGGCGGCGGTGCAGGCGGAAAAGAAGACCGACTGACCCCGCATACCGCCGAGCCCCCGGCGCCATGGCCCGCGCGGGCCGGTGCGGGGTCGAAGGCTCCGTGCGACGCTGTCGGGCAACGGCGAACCCGGCCCGCCGCGTCGCACGGCAACTCCTACGGGACGATCGGGTCGCCCCGGTCGCGGTAGAAGTCGCGCACCACGTCCCAGCCCTCCTGCGCGGTCTCGACATAGGTGAACAGATTGAGGTCGCGGTGGCTGATCACGCCCTCGTCGCACAGCGCCTCGAAGTTCACCACGCGCTCCCAGAACGCGCGGCCATAGAGCAGCACCGGGATCGGCGCGATCTTGCCGGTCTGGATCAGCGTCAGCAGCTCGAACAGCTCATCGAACGTGCCGAACCCGCCGGGGAACGCCGCCAGCGCGCGGGCGTGGAGCAAGAAATGCATCTTGCGCAGCGCGAAATAGTGGAACTGCAGGCTGAGGCGCGGCGTGACATAGGGATTGGGCGCCTGTTCGTGCGGCAGCACGATGTTGAGCCCGATCGATTCGGCGTCGACGTCGGTCGCGCCGCGATTGGCCGCCTCCATGATCGACGGCCCGCCGCCCGAACACACCACGAAGTGGCGCTTGCCCGCCTCATCGACCGGAAAGCTGCTGGCCAGCCGCGCCAGTTCGCGCGCGACCTCGTAATAATGCGCCTTGGCGGCCAAGCTCTCGGCGACCGCGCGGGCCGGCCCCTCGGGCGCGGCGGCGACGGCGGCGGCGGCATGGTCGGGTGAAGGGATGCGGGCGGAGCCATAGAAGACGAAGGTCGAGGCGATATTCGCCTCCTCCAGCACCAGCTCGGGCTTGAGCAGCTCGAGCTGGAAGCGCACCGGCCGCAGATCCTCGCGCAGCAGGAAATCCATGTCCTGGAAGGCGAGGCGATAGGCCGGGTTTTCGGTCTGGGGGGTGCTGACGCCGTGCTTGGCGGTCTCCGCATCCTGCTTGGCGCGCGGGAAAACCCGCGACGGAACTTTGGTATCTGTCATTTTCATGGGGTTTAGCGAAACCCGCGCGGCTTGGCTATCGGCAGAACGGACCCCGCCCCATGTCGAGGTGCAGATGGTTGTAGTGCGCGGCGTTATAGTCGGGGCCGAGCACCGTCCCGAACCGCTTGCAGGCGGAGGCGTGGATCGTCGCGAGGAAGCGGCGCACCGCCGGATCGGCGTTACGCCAGTCACGCTCGATGCTGATCCGGCGGCCGTCGGCGAGCACGAAGGCGGCTATGTCGACCGCGTTGGCGGTGGCATGTTCGGACAATCGCCCCGCCGACGCCGCGCCCCCGCCGACGATGCCGCGACAGGCATAGGTGCCGAAACTCTCGACCTTGACCACCGGGCTGCCGAGGATCTCGCTCGCCGCCGGCACCACGCCGTGTCGTACCCAGGCGACGAAGGTGCGGCTGAGCGGACAGGCCATCGCGGTCAGGTTGCTGGTCGGCACGCCGAAATCGATCAGCTGCACCGCCCCGCGCACCGTGCAGCCGCCGCCATAGTCGCGATCGGGGAGCGGCGAGAAGCGCACCTCCTGTCCCGACAGATCGGCGAAACACTGGCGCGTTTCGGACGACGGCGCCGAGGGCAGCGTTACCGGCGCGCTGCCGCGCGGCCGCTCACGCGGCCGATCGCCGCCGCACCCGGCGAGCAGTGCCGCAACCGCCAGACCCGCTATCCACCCCTTGCCCATGCCAGCCCAGTATCGGCCGGCGATGAACCCTGGCCTAACGCTATGCGGACACCCGTTCTTCAAGCGCGGCGGCCTGCGCCGTGGAGAGGCGGCGGATCAGTGTGATGAAGAGAATGGCGAGCGGCACATCGACAAAAAACGTCGCGACATCGACCCAGTTCGAAAACATCATATCGCCGACGGTATCGCCACGAGCCCAGACGCGCGGCGAAGCATTTCCGAGTAGATTGGTGACGATCCACAGCCCCCACCACCAGCGCAGCAACGGCGGCACCGGCACCGACGCGGGATCGTCCGGCGCATGGCTCGCCTGCCAGCTTTGAAGCACCCCCTGGAAGGGCATGTACAGCCCGCGACCGGGACGAAAAACCAGATGACGTTCCAGCCCGGCGTCATCGTCATCCAGTCGCTGAACAGGTGGGCGTTGCGGTTGACCCGATAAATCCAACGGAAAGCAATGATCGCGGCCACCACTCCGACGACTGCAAGGCCGATCCCGAGGGCCGCGATCAACAACGTCGATGGCCCATCCAGCTGATCGAGGGCCAGCGAATCGGGCTCGGCCGGGTCCAGCCCGGAAAAGCGCACGAGCTGGTAGACGCAGCTGAGCGTGTAAAGAGCTTCGAGCGAGAGGTAGGTGTAGACGAACGCGATCGCAACTTTCCCGAGCGCGACCGGGTCGCGCGGCATGTCCTGATCCATCCCGATGGCTCTCCCCCCTTGGCCAAGAATCACCACCGCGCAGGCATTGTCCAGCCAAAGCCGATTGACACGCCGCCGAACGCCGTTAGGGCCGCCGACGGGCCACGCGGTCCCAACGCCGCGCGTGCTCTCTGTAAGGAGAGTCTACATGACTGACACGACCGTTACCGACGCCACGATTCCGTCCGCCGCCAAGCCCGCCACCCGGCCGGCGCGGCCCTTCTTCTCCTCCGGTCCCTGCGCCAAGCCTCCCGGCTGGGCCGCCGACAAGCTGGCCACCGATTCGCTCGGCCGCTCGCACCGCTCGAAGATCGGCAAGGCGCGGCTGCAACATGCCATCGACCTGATGCGCGAGATGCTCCAGCTGCCCGATACCCACCGCATCGGCATCGTCCCCGGTTCGGATACCGGCGCGTTCGAGATGGCGATGTGGACGATGCTGGGCGCGCGCGGCGTGACCACGCTGGCCTGGGAAAGCTTTGGTGAAGGTTGGGTCACCGATGCGGTCAAGCAATTGAAGCTCGAACCGACCGTGATCCGCGCCGATTACGGGCAGCTGCCCGACCTCGACAAGGTCGACTGGTCGGACGACGTGCTGTTCACCTGGAACGGCACCACCAGTGGCGTGCGCGTGCCCGACGGCGAGTGGATTCCGGCCGATCGCGAGGGGCTGAGCTTCGCCGATGCGACCAGCGCGGTGTTCGCCTATGACCTGCCGTGGGACAAGATCGATGTCGCCACGTTCAGCTGGCAGAAGGTGCTGGGCGGCGAAGGCGGCCACGGCGTGCTGATCCTGGGGCCGCGCGCGGTCGAGCGGCTGACCGAATACACCCCCGCCTGGCCGCTGCCCAAGGTGTTCCGCCTGGTCTCCAAGGGCGCGCTGGCCGAGGGCGTGTTCAAGGGCGAGACGATCAACACCCCGTCGATGCTGGCGGTCGAGGACGCGATCTTTGCGCTGGAATGGGCGAAGTCGCTGGGCGGGCTGCACGGGCTGATCGCGCGCAGCGACGCCAATGCCGCCGCGCTCGACAAGATCGTCGCGCACCGCGACTGGCTGGGCCATCTCGCGGTCGATCGCGGCATCCGATCGCGCACCAGCGTGTGCCTGACGGTGGAAGGCGCCGACGAGGCGTTCATCAAGACCATGGCCGGGCTGCTGGAAAAGGAAGGCGCCGCGCTGGACGTCGCCGGATATCGCGACGCCCCGGCGGGCCTGCGCATCTGGTGCGGCGCGACCGTCGACACCGCCGATATCGAGGCGCTCGGCCCGTGGCTCGACTGGGCCTACGCGACCGCCAAGGCCGGCTGACCCTCTTCCTCCGTTCGCCCTGAGCTTGTCGAAGGGCCGCACGTCTTCTCGACCGTTCAAGAAGGGCGGGGCTTCGACAGGCTCAGCCCGAACGGTTTTCCTTTAAGGATTTCCATATGCCCAAGGTTCTGATTTCCGACAAAATGGACCCCAACGCCGCCGCCATCTTTCGCGCCCGCGGCATCGAGGTCGACGAGATCACCGGCAAGACGCCGGACGAGCTGACCGCGATCATCGGCCAGTATGACGGACTCGCCATCCGCAGCTCGACCAAGGTGACCAAGGCGATCCTGGATGCCGCGACCAACCTGAAGGTGGTCGGGCGCGCCGGCATCGGCGTCGACAACGTCGACATCCCCAACGCGTCGGCCAAGGGCGTGGTGGTGATGAACACCCCGTTCGGCAATTCGATCACCACCGCCGAACACGCGATCGCGCTGATGTTCGCGCTCGCCCGCCAGCTGCCCGAGGCCGACGCGTCGACCCAGGCCGGCAAGTGGGAGAAGAACCGCTTCATGGGCGTCGAGCTGACGTCGAAGGTGCTCGGACTGATCGGCGCCGGCAACATCGGTTCGATCGTCGCCGACCGCGCGCTGGGCCTGCGCATGAAGGTGGTCGCCTATGACCCGTTCCTGAGCCCCGAGCGCGCGATCGAGATGGGCGTGGAAAAGGTCGAGCTGGAGGAACTGCTCGCCCGCGCCGACTTCATCACGCTGCACACCCCGCTGACCGACCAGACGCGCAACATCCTGTCGGCGGAGAACCTGGCCAAGACCAAGAAGGGCGTGCGGATCATCAATTGCGCGCGCGGCGGCCTGATCGACGAGGCGGCGCTGAAGGAGGGGCTGGATTCGGGACAGATCGGCGGCGCCGCGCTCGACGTGTTCGTGACCGAGCCGGCGAAGGAATCGCCGCTGTTCGGCACCGCCAACTTCATCTCCACCCCGCATCTGGGCGCATCGACCAACGAGGCGCAGGTCAACGTCGCGATCCAGGTCGCCGAGCAGATGGCCGATTTTCTGACGACCGGCGGCGTCACCAACGCGCTCAACATGCCGAGCCTGTCGGCCGAGGAAGCGCCGCGGCTGAAGCCCTATATGGTGCTGGCGGAAAAGCTGGGCAGCCTGGTCGGCCAGCTGGCGACCGGCGCGATCCCGCGCGTGTCGATCCATTCGGAGGGGGCCGCCGCCGAGCTGAACCAGAAGCCGATCGTCAGCGCCGTGCTGGCCGGGTTCCTGCGGACCCAGACCGCGACGGTGAACATGGTCAACGCCCCCTATCTGGCCAAGGAGCGCGGGATCGAGGTGCGCGAGGTCAAGACCGAGCGCGAGGGCGATTACCACACGCTGGTGCGCGTATCGGTCAAGACCGACGCGGGCGAGCGATCGGTCGCGGGCACGCTGTTCGGCAATCAGGCGCCGCGCCTGGTCGAGCTGTTCGGGATCAAGGTCGAGGCCGATCTGGCCGGTCACATGCTGTATGTGGTCAACGAGGACGCGCCGGGCTTCATCGGCCGGCTCGGCTCGCTGCTGGGCGAGGCGGGGGTCAACATCGGCACCTTCCACCTCGGCCGGCGCGAAGCCGGCGGCGAGGCGGTGCTGCTGCTGTCGGTCGACGAGGCGGTGACCGGCGAGCTGATCGCCCGCCTGCGCGCGCTGCCCGGCGTCAAGACCGCGATGGCGCTGGCGTTCTGAGACTGGAGGGGGCGGCCGCCGCGCCGCCCCCCAACCGTCAGCGCCGAACTTGTCGAAGGGCCGCGCTTCTTCTAGCGCACGGTGTCAAAGGACAGGCGGGGCATCGAGGGATGCAGCCGCGAACGGAGTTTTCGCCGCACGATGACCGGTCTGCTTCCCGAGGGTTTCGACGATCGCCTGCCGCCCTTCGCCGATGCGGCGGCGCGGCTGGAGCATGGCGTGCTCGATACCGCGCGGACCCATGGCTATGAGCGGGTCGATCCGCCGCTGGTCGAATATGCCGACGAACTGGCCCGGCGGCTGAAGGCGGGCGCATCGCGCGACGCGGTGCGCTTCGTCGATCCGCTGTCGCAGCGCACGCTGGCGATCCGCCCCGACATCACCGCGCAGGTCGGGCGGATCGCGGCGACGCGCATGGCGCACCACCCGCGCCCGGTGCGGCTGTCCTATGCCGGCCCGGTGCTCAAGCTGCGCGCGTCGGAGCTGCGCCCGGCGCGGACGATGCGCCAGATCGGCGTCGAGCTGATCGGCCTCGACAGCGTCGCGGCGGCGCGCGAGGTGGTGACGGTCGCGGTCGAGGCGCTGGCGGCGGCGGGCGTGCAGGGCGTATCGGTCGATTTCACCCTGCCCGACCTGATCGCGACCCTGGCCGGCGATTCGCTGGCACCAGAGGCGCTGGCGGCGCTGCGCGACGCGCTCGACGCCAAGGACGCGGGGCGCGTCGCCGCGATCGACCGCGCCTATCTGCCACTGATCGAGGCGGCCGGCCCCTTCCCCGCCGCGCTGACCAAATTGCGCGGCCATGCCGCACTCGCCAGCCGGCTCGACGGGCTGGTGGCGATCGCGGAGGCGCTGCCGGCCGGCGTCGGCCTGACCGTCGACCCGACCGAACGCCACGGTTTCGAGTATCAGAGCTGGCTCGGCTTCTCGATCTTCGGGGGCGGCGCGCCGGGCGAGATCGGGCGCGGCGGCAGCTACACCATCGTCCACGACGACGGGAGCGAGGAGCGCGCGGTCGGCGTGACGCTGTTCGCCGATCCGATCCTCGATACGCTGGGGTCCGCGCGCGACCGGCGACGGCTGTTCCTGCCCCCCGGCACCGACGTGGAAACCGGGCGCCAGCTACGCGCGGCGGGCTGGGTCACCGTCGCCGCGCTGACCCGCGACGACACCCCCGAGGCGCAGTTGTGCAGCCACCGGCTGGGCGCCGCCGGCCCCGAGCCGCTCTGACATCGTTGCAGCGATGAAACGGTATCCGATAGCGACGAGTTGTTCTTGATATGTTGTATCATGCCGTCTAGACGACGGCGCATGATCAAATCGTATACCAGTCTTGCCGCCGCCGCCAGCCTGATCGCGCTGGCCGTCGCCGCCCCCGCCACCGCCCAGAACGGCCCCACCGCCGACGGCAGCGAATCGGTGGCGCAGCAGCACGACCACGCCAACGATCCGGGCGACATCGTCGTCACCGGCGCGCTGGAGCGCAGCGAGCGCGACGTGCTGTCCGGCACCTCCGTCGTGTCGGGCGCGGAACTTGCCAAGGATCTGCGCCCGTCGCTGGGCGAGACGCTGGCGCGCCAGCCCGGCGTGTCGGCGACCTCGTTCGGGCCGAGCGCGTCGCGGCCGATCCTGCGCGGTTTCCAGGGCGATCGCGTGCGCGTGCTGACCGACGGCATCGGATCGATCGACGTGTCGAACACCTCGGTCGATCACGCGGTGATCATCGACCCGCTGCTGGCCGAGCGGATCGAGGTGCTGCGCGGGCCGGCGGCGCTGCTGTTCGGATCGTCGGCGGTGGGCGGCGTCGTCAACGTCATCGACACCCGCATCCCGCGCAGCATCCCCGCCGACGGCTATCGCCTGTCGGGCACGGCGACCTATGGATCGGCGGCGAACGAGCGGTCGGGCGGCATGGCCGGCGACGTCGCGGTCGGCGGCCCGTTCGTGCTCCACGCCGACGGCAGCTATTCCAAGTCGGGCGACCTGCGCACCGGCGGCTATCTGCTGTCCCCGGCGATGCGCGCCGCGTCGCTGGCCAGCGCCGCGCTGCCGCAGGACCCGGCCGACGAGCCGATCGATTTTGCCGGCCAGGCCGCGCTCAAGGGGAAGCTGCCGAACAGCGCGGCGGAGACGTGGACCGCCGGGTTCGGCGCGGCGATCGTCACCGACACCGGCAATCTCGGCATTTCGTACAGCCATTACGACAGCTTGTACGGCGTGCCGCTGCGCTATGCGACCGAACCGGGCCAGGAGCAGGAGGCGCCGCGCCTCGACATCGTTCAGAACCGCGTCGACCTGCGCGGCGAGATCGATACCGGCGGCGACATCCTCGACAAGATCCGCCTGCGCGCCGGCCATGCCCAATACCGCCACTATGAGCTGGAGGAGGACGGCGAGGTCGGCACCGCCTTCTACAACAAGGGCACCGAGGCGCGGCTGGAGCTGGTCCAGGCCAGGCGCGGCGCGTGGCTGGGCGCCAGCGGCGTGCAATATTTCAACCGCAACTTCGACGTGCGCGGCGACGAGGCGTTCCTGCCGCGCAACGAGACCAGCCAGATCGGCCTGTTCACGCTGCAGCAGATCGACATGGGCGCGTTCAAGGCGGAGGGCGGCCTGCGCTACGAATCGAGCAGCCTGACGTCGAAGACCGTTGGCGACGACCTGCGCTTCTTCGGCGGATCGCGCCATTTCGACACCGTGTCGGGATCGCTGGGCGCATCCTATGCGGTGACCCCCGACTGGCGTTTCGGCCTCAACCTGTCGCGCACCGAGCGTGCGCCATCGGGCGAGGAGCTGTTCGCCAACGGCGCCCACGCCGGCACGCAGGCGTGGGAACTGGGCAATCCCGATTTCAAGGTCGAGAAGTCGTGGGGGCTGGAAGCGACCGTCCACGGCCACGGCGACGGCTATTCGTTCGACGCGTCGGCCTATTACAACTGGTTCTCCAACTACATCTACGAAACCCAGGTCGCCGAGGGCGTGTGCCAGGCGGCGGCGGACCCGTCCGGCCGCGAGGCCGACCTGCCGTGCTTCCAGTCGTTGCAGGCCGACGCCCGCTACTGGGGGCTGGAGGCGGAGGCTTCGGTGCGGCTCGCCCAGTTCGACGGCTGGACGGTCAACGCCGACGTGCTGGGCGACTACGTCCAGGCCAACATCGTCGACCTGGGGCCGGTGCCGCGCATCCCGCCGATGCGCGTGCTGGGCGGACTGGAGGCGCAGAGCGACGCGATCACCGCGCGGGTCGAGGCCGAGCATGTGTTCAAACAGGACCGCATCGCCGAGTTCGAGACGGTCACCCCGTCCTACACGCTGGTCAACGCCTCCGCATCGTGGAAGCCGACCGGCACCGACAAGCTCAACCTGATCCTGAGCGCGAACAACATCTTCGACGTCGTCGCGCGGCGCCATTCGAGCTTCCTCAAGGATTTCGCCCCGCTGGCCGGGCGCGACATCCGCGTGACGGCGCGGTTCACCCTCTAAAGTGATCTGCGTTAGTTCAGGATCGCCCTGTCTACCGTATTATGACTCGACGCTCGAGGCCCCCCTCGCTTGAGGGATAGGCTCGGGAGAGGGACGGTTTCACCGGGGGCCCCCTGCCTGCGGCCCCGTCCTTCTCCCGATTCTTTGTCAGTCGACCCAATCCAGCCCGATGTCGCGATAGAGGCTCCGGTCCTCTTCCCAGCGCGGGTTGACCTTGACGTGCAGATAGAGGTGGACGGGCACGCCGAGCAGTTCCTTCAGCTCGGCGCGCGCCTTGGCGCCGATCTCCTTGATGCGGCTGCCGCCCTTGCCCAGCACGATCGCGCGCTGGGTGTCGCGCGCGACCAGGATCTGCTGGTGGATCTCGACCGATCCGTCGTCGCGCTCCTGATAGCGTTCGGTCTCGACCGCGCTGTCATAGGGCAGTTCGGCGTGGAGCTGGTGATAGAGCTGCTCGCGCGTCACCTCCGCCGCCAGCATCCGGTCGGTCATGTCGGCGACCTGATCGTCGGGGAAATGCCACGGCCCCTCCGGCATCCGCGCCGCCAGCGCCGCCTTCAGCTCGGGCACGCCGTCGCCGGTGGTCGCGCTGACGAAGAAGGTCTCCGCGAACGGCAGCGCCTCGTTGAGTTTCGCCGCATGGCCGAGCAGGCGCGGCTTGTCGGCGATGTCGACCTTGTTGAGGATCAGCAGCTTCGGCTCTGGCCGGGGCGCGAGCGATTCGAGGATCGTGGTGACCTTTGGCCCGATGCCGCCCTTGCCGTCGACCACCAGCGCGATCAGGTCCGCCCCTTCGGTGCCGCCCCAGGCCGCCGAGACCATCGCGCGATCGAGCCGGCGCCGCGGCTCGAAGATGCCGGGGGTGTCGACCAGCAGCAACTGGGTGGCGTCGTGGATCGCGATCCCCATCAGCCGCGCGCGCGTGGTCTGCGCCTTGGGGCTGACGATCGCCACCTTCTGCCCGACCAGCGCGTTGACGAGCGTCGACTTGCCGGCATTGGGCGCGCCGACCACGGCGATCAGGCCGCAATGTTGGGTCATGGGATAAGCCTTGTTGATGAGGAGGTGGGGGCTTCGACAGGCTCAGCACCAACGGAATGGCTTTGATGCGCCTCACCCGCCCCCGTTCGTCCTGAGCTTGTCGAAGGACCGTTCTTGCTCGCCGCCAGCACCGAAATCGCGGTCCAGTCCCCACGGATCAACGCCAGCTTCTTCGCCCGGCTCCACCCCTTGATCCGGCGCTCGGCCTCCAAGGCCTCCAGACGGTTGGGAAAATCCTGCGACCAGACCAGTTCGAGCGGCAAATATTGGCGCGTGTAGGCGGACTCGCCGGCATGATGTGCGGCGATGCGCTGGTCGAGGTTCTCGGTATGGCCGACGTAGAACACACCGCCGCGACAATGGAGCATATAGGCGCAAAAGCTCATCGTTCGCCGCCCAGGCTGAAGAGCGGTGCTTCGACAAGCTCAGCACGAACGGGAAAGAATGGAGCGTACCAAAACACGCCCATTCGTACTGAGCTTGTCGAAGCACCGCTCTTGCTCGCCGCAAGCATCGCGATCACGGATGGGGGCACCCTCACCCCGCCAGCGCCGCCAGCAGCGCCGCCGCCGCCGCCGTTTCCGCTTCCTGCTTCGACGTGCCCTCGCCCACCGCGTCGGCGAGCTTGCCGATCGTCACCTGCACCCGGAAGCGCGGCGCGTGCTGGGGACCGCTGCGGTCGACCACAGCATATTCGGGCGGGCGGCGATTGTGTGCGGCGGCCCATTCCTGGAGCGCCGATTTGGGGTGCTGTGGCACGCGCAACTGGTCGATCCGGCCAGCCCAGCAGCGGCGGACCAACGCCCGCGCCGCATCCAGCCCCTGATCGAGATAGAGCGCCCCGATCAACGCCTCCATCACGTCGCCCAGCACATTGTCGCTGGCGGCGGCGCCGTCGTCGCGCGCCTGCTTGCCCAGCCTGAGCCGCGACGGCACGCCCAGCTCGCGCGCGACGTCGGCGCACACCGCGCCGGTCACCAGCGCGTTGAGCCGTTTGGACAACTGCCCCTCCGGCTCATGCGCGAAGCGTTCGTACAGCCATTCGGCGATGGTCAGCCCCAGCACCCGATCGCCCAGGAATTCGAGCCGCTCGTAGTTTTCGGCGGCCTGGCTGCCGTGGGTCAGCGCGCGTTCGAACGCGGCGCGGTGCGCGGGGGCGACGCCCAGCGTCGCCGCCAGCCAGGCATCGAGATCGGCGCTCAGAACCCCATCCCGATCCGGTTCCACCGCGCGGCGGTGAACCATGTCCATGGCAGCAGCCACCGGGCGTTGCCGTCGGTCGACCAGAAGCCGACCAGCGCCTTGCCCTCGACATTTTCCAGCGGGACCATGCCGATCGCCTCACCCTCCACCGCCGGGAAGCGGCTGTCGGCGCTGGCGTCGCGATTGTCGCCCATCATGAACAGGTGGCCGGCGGGCACGGTATAGACCCCGGTATCGTCGGCCTGCGGGAAATAGCCGCGATCGAGCACGTTGTAGCTCTTGCCGTTCGGCAGCGTCTCGCGGAACTGCGGGTAGCGGCACACCGGCTTTCCGCCGACCTCATCCTGGAACTGGCCCTCGCAGCCGTAATTGGGGGTGATCGGCACGATGAAATCGGCGACGCGCTGCTTGGGTACCGGCTTGCCGTTCAGGATCAGCCGGCCGCGCAGCATCTGGATGGTGTCGCCGGGCTGCCCGATCACGCGCTTGATATAGTCGGCCTTGTTGCCCGGCGGCGCCTTGAACACCACCACGTCGCCGCGCGCCGGCGTGCTGCCGAAGACCCGGCCGGGGATCAGCGGCAGGCTGAGCGGCAGCGAATGGCGCGAGTAGCCGTAGTTCCATTTCGAGATGAACAGATAGTCGCCGATCAGCAGGCGCGGCAGCATCGATTCGCTGGGGATCGAAAAGGGCGACAGCACGAAACTGCGGAAAATGAACACGACAAGCGCGAGCTTGACGAGAAAGCCCAGCGTTTCGCGCCATTCGGAACGTTTCGGCTTGCCGGGGGTCGTGCTGGAGGATTTGGCCATGTCCGGTGGCATGTGTCGGCAAAAGTTGCGCGTCAAGCGTTAGACGGTAGAGCGCGCAGGGTTATAGCGAGGAGATTGGCATGGCGGACTGGACCCAAGTCGAGGCACTCGATCCCCCCGCGCTGCTCGATCTGTTCGCCGCCGATCCCGGCCGGGTCGCGCGCCTTTCGGTCGACCTGCCCGGCCTCCATTTCGATTTTTCCAAGACCCACCTCGACGCCGCCGCGCTGGCCGCGTTCCAGGCGCTGGCGAAATCGGCTGGGCTGGCGGCGCGACGCGACGCGCTGTTCGCCGGCGAGGAGGTCAACACCAGCGAGCACCGCGCCGCCGAACACACCGCCGAACGCGGCGAGGGCGCGCCCGACAGCGTCGCCCGCGCCAGCGCGCTCCACGCCCGGATGCGCGCGCTGATCGACGCGATCGAGGCGGAGGCGCTGGGCCCGATCCGCCACGTCCTGCACATCGGCATCGGCGGATCGGCGCTGGGGCCGGACCTGCTGGTCGACGCGCTGGGCCGCGAGGCGGAACGCTATGACGTGATGGTGGTGTCGAACGTCGACGGCGCCGCGCTGGAGGAGGCGTTCGCGCGGTTCGATCCGACCGCGACCCTGCTGGTGATCGCGTCCAAGACCTTCACCACCACCGAGACGATGCTCAACGCCGAAAGCGCGCTGCAATGGATGCGCGAAGGCGGCGCCGAGGATCCGCACGGCCGGGTGATCGCGCTGACCGCATCCCCCGACAAGGCGATCGAATGGGGCGTCGACGAAACGCGGGTGCTGCCTTTTTCGGAGAGTGTCGGCGGGCGCTATTCGCTGTGGTCGTCGATCGGCTTTCCCGCCGCGCTGGCGCTGGGCTGGGACGCGTTCGAGGAACTGCTGGAGGGCGCCGCGGAGATGGACCGCCATTTCCGGCTGACCGCGCTGCACGAGAACGCGCCCGCGCTCGCCGCCTTCGCCGACCTCTATTACACCCAGGTCAAGCGGTGCGAGACGCGCGCCACCTTTGCCTATGACGAGCGGCTGCGGCTGTTGCCGAGCTACCTGCAACAGCTCGAGATGGAATCGAACGGCAAGCGCGCGACGATCGACGGCCGGCCGCTCGACCGGCCGAGCGCGGCGATCACCTGGGGCGGGGTCGGCACCGACGCGCAGCACGCGGTGTTCCAGCTGCTGCACCAGGGCACCCACCTGGTCCCCGTCGAGTTCATCGCGGCGATCGAGCCGGGCGATCTGTTGGACGAGGACCATCATCGCCAGCTGCTGCTCAACGCCTTTGCCCAGGGCGCCGCGCTGATGAAGGGCCGGCCGAACGACGACGCCGCGCGCGCCTATCCCGGCAACCGGCCGTCGACGACGATCCTGCTCGACACGCTCGACGCGCGCACGCTGGGCGCGCTGATCGCCTTTTACGAGCACCGCGTGTTCGTCAACGCGACGTTGCTGGGCATCAACCCGTTCGACCAGTTCGGCGTCGAGCTGGGCAAGGAAATGGCCAAGGCGGCGGGCGCCGGCGGTAGCGATTTCGATGCCTCCACCCGCGATCTGATCGCGCGCGCGTTCGGCGAGTAGCCGCGCGTCCGCACCCGGCGCGGCATTGCATTTTCCGCGATTGACTCGGCCCGGCGCGCTCGCCACAGACGGCGCGTCGAGACCGGGCAACCGGTCGAGGCTCGCGCGGGAGAGTGCTGGGTCACCTCTCCGATCGTCGCCGGCGTGCCGGTGGTTCGATCGGAGCAACGGGGTGCCCCGCCGCCGAAGGAGCAACCGCCCCGGAATCTCTCAGGCACCAGGGACCGCGCGAGGCCCGACACTCTGGAAAGCGTCCGGTGAGAGCCGGGCCACCGAAGGTGTAAGCCCCGGCGACAGCACGGGGTCAAAGCTCTCAGGTTTCCGTGACAGAGGGGGCGGCGGACACAGGCGCGGCAAGGCGCGTGACCGTCGCGATTCCCTCTGTTGTGAAGGCCGGTGATGAGCGACCCCGATACGATCGACCAGCCCGAACCCGTCGAGATCGGCACGCTGCCGCTCGATGCCTGGCACCGCGCGAAGGGCGGTCGCATGGTCGAATTCGCCGGCTATCACATGCCGATCCAGTATGAAGGCATCATGGCCGAGCACCAGTGGGTGCGCGAGAACGCCGGGCTGTTCGACGTCAGCCACATGGGGCAGCTGCTGCTGTCCGGCGACGGGCTCGACGCCGCGCTGGAGGGGGTGATTCCCGCGGACGTGGCGGCGCTGAAGCCGCTGGCGCAGAAATATTCGCTGCTGCTCGCCGACAATGGCGGCATCCTCGACGATCTGATGATCAGCCGCTGGGACGACGGCATCTACATGGTCGTCAATGGCGCGGTGAAATATGACGACATCGGCCATTTGCGCGATCTGTTGCCCGACGCGATCACGCTCAACCACATGGACGATCAGGCGCTGCTGGCGCTGCAGGGGCCGAAGGCGGTCGACGTGCTCGACCGGCTGGTGCCCGGCGTCGGCGCGCTGGTATTCATGACCGGCGCCCGGTTCGACTGGAACGGCACCCCGCTGTGGATCAGCCGGTCGGGCTATACCGGCGAGGACGGTTTCGAGATTTCGGTGCCGGCCGACGCTGTCGAGGCGCTGGCCGACGCGCTGACCGCCGCGCCCGAGGTCAAGCCGATCGGGCTGGGCGCGCGCGATTCGCTGCGGCTGGAGGCGGGGCTGCCGCTGTACGGCCACGACCTGGATCCCGAGACGACGCCGGTGATGTCCGACCTCGGCTTCGCGTTGGCCAAGCGGCGGCGCGAGCAGGGCGGCTTTCCCGGCCATGAGCGCATCATGATCGAGCGCGAGCAAGGCGCGGCGGTCAAGCGCGTCGGCCTGCTGGTCGAGGGGCGCCAGCCGGTGCGCGAGGGCGCGCTGGTGATCGACGGCGACGGCAACGACGTCGGGCGGATCACCTCTGGCGGGTTCGCCCCCAGCGTCGGCGCGCCGATCGCGATGGGCTATGTCGCCGCCGCGCTTGCCGTGCCCGGCACCCGGCTGGCGCTGACCCAGCGCGGCAAGGTCCACCACGCCACCGTCACCGCGATGCCGTTCGTGCCGCATCGTTACGTTCGCCAAACCGCCGTCAAAACGGGAGCCTGAACCATGAGCCGTTACTTCACCGAGGACCATGAGTGGATCGACGTCGACGGCGATGTCGCCACCGTCGGCATCACCGATTACGCGCAGAGCCAGCTCGGCGACATCGTGTTCGTCGAAGTGCCGGACGAGGGCCGCACCGTCACGAAGGGCGACGACGCCGCCGTGGTCGAGAGCGTCAAGGCCGCGTCCGACGTCTATGCCCCGATCGCCGGCACGGTGGTGGAAGGCAACGCCGCGCTCGCCGACCAGCCCGACCTGGTCAATTCGGACCCCGAGGGCGAGGGCTGGTTCTTCAAGCTGACGATCGCCGACGCCGGCGAGCTGGACGCGCTGATGGACGAGACCAAATACGCGGCGTTCGTCAGCAGGCTCTGATCGGTTGAAGGGAATACGTCCCCTCCGTTCGTGCTGAGCTTGTCGAAGCACCGTCCTTTCTTCCGCGAAGAACAACGGCCCTTCGACAAGCTCAGGGCGAACGGGGAGAGGGCAGCCCTCCGACCCTGTTCGTTTTCCAAGGGAATGTGAATGCGCTATCTGCCCCTCACCCAGCACGATCGCGAGACGATGCTCGCGACCATCGGCGCATCGTCGATCGACGACCTGTTCGCCGACGTCCCCGCCGGGACGCAGCTCGACGGGCCGATCCCCGGCCTGCCGATCCATGCCAGCGAGCTGGCGGTCGAACGCCACATGGCCAAGCTGGCGCGCAAGAATCTGGCGGCGGGCGACGCGCCGTTCTTCCTTGGCTGTGGCGCCTATCGCCACCACGTCCCGGCCAGCGTCGATCACCTGATCCAGCGCGGCGAGTATCTCACCGCCTATACGCCCTATCAGCCGGAAATCGCGCAGGGCACGTTGCAGATGCTGTTCGAGTTCCAGACGCAGGTCGCGCGGCTGCTCGGCACCGACGTCGCCAACGCATCGATGTACGACGGATCGACCGCCTGCTGGGAAGCGATCGTGATGGCGCGGCGGGTGACGCGGCGGGCAAAGGCGGTGCTGTCGTCGGGGCTGCACCCGCATTACGTGTCGGTCGCGACGACGATGGCCAAGTTCACCGGCGACGTGCTGGAAACGGCGCTGCCGACGCTGGCGCCCGAGCCCGACACCGCGTCGCTGATCGACCGGATCGATGACGACACATCGTGCGTCGTCGTGCAATATCCCGACATCCTCGGCCGCATCGCCGACCTGTCCGAACTCGCCGCCGCATGCCACGCGAAAAAGGCGCTGCTGGTCGCGGTGGTGACCGAGCCGGTCGCGCTGGGCCTGCTCAAGTCGCCGGGCGAGATGGGCGCCGACATCGTCGTCGGCGAGGGCCAGTCGATCGGCGTCGGCCTCCAGTTCGGCGGGCCGTATGTCGGGCTGTTCGGCTGTTCGGAAAAGCTGGTGCGGCAGATGCCGGGCCGGCTGTGCGGCGAGACGCAGGATGCCGACGGCAAGCGCGGCTTCGTCCTGACGCTGTCGACGCGCGAGCAGCATATCCGCCGCGAAAAGGCGACGTCGAACATCTGCACCAATTCCGGGCTGTGCGCGCTGGCCTTTTCGATCCACATGACGTTGCTGGGGGAGGCCGGGCTGCGCCAGCTCGCGGCGGTCAACCACGCGGGCGCGTCCGCCGCCGCCGACCGGCTGGCGACGGTGCCGGGGGTCGAGCTGGTCACGCCCAGCTTCTTCAACGAATTCACGCTGCGGCTGAACAAGGAAGCGCGGCCGGTGGTCCGCCAGCTCGCGGACAGCGATATCCTGGCGGGGGTGTCGCTCGGCCGGCTCTATCCGGGCGCGGCCGATCTGGAGAACGGGCTGGTGGTCGCGGTGACCGAGACGACCACGACGGAGGACGTCGCCGTGCTGGCCGATGCGCTGACGGAGGTATTGGCATGACCCTGAACCCGAGCGGCTGGCGCCCCGAAGCGCCGCAGGGCGGCACCGCCGACGCCCCCACCTTCACCGGCAACCGCGCGCTGATGCTCGAGGAGCCGCTGATCTTCGAGATCGGCGCGACCGACACCACCGGCGTCGATTTCGCCCTCACCCCCGCCGCGAACGGCAGCCGCCTCGCCGGCCTCGAACGCGCCGCGCCGATCGGCCTGCCCGGCCTGTCGGAGCCGGAGGCGGTGCGCCACTACACCCGCCTCAGCCGGCAGAACTACGCGATCGACCTTGGCCTGTTCCCGCTGGGATCGTGCACGATGAAGCACAATCCGCGGCTGAACGAAAAGGTCGCGCGGATGCCGGGCTTCGCCGACGTCCACCCGCTCCAGCCGGTCGATACCGTGCAGGGCGCGCTGGAGGTGATCAACGAGCTGGCGGTATGGCTGATCGCGCTGACCGGGATGCACGGCGTGGCAATGACGCCCAAGGCCGGCGCCCACGGAGAGCTGTGTGGCATATTGTGCATCAAGGCCGCGCTGGAGGCGCGCGGCGAGGGTCATCGCAAGGTGATTCTGGTGCCCGAGAGCGCGCACGGCACCAACCCGGCCACCGCCGCCTTCGCCGGCTATGCGGTCGAGGATATCCCGGCGACCGCCGAGGGACGGGTCGACCTTGCCGCGCTCAAGGCCCGGCTGGGGCCGGACGTGGCGGCGGTGATGATCACCAACCCCAACACCTGCGGCCTGTTCGAGCGCGACATGAAGGCGATTTCCGACGCGGTCCATGCCGTCGGCGGCTACGTCTATTGCGACGGTGCCAATTTCAACGCGATCGTCGGGCGGGTGCGCCCCGGCGACCTGGGCATCGACGCGATGCACATCAACCTGCACAAGACCTTTTCCACCCCGCACGGCGGCGGCGGGCCGGGTTCCGGCCCGGTGGTGCTGTCCGAAGCCCTCAGCCCCTATGGCCCACTGCCGTTCACCGCGCGGATGGCCGACGGCCATGTCCGGCTGATCGAGGAGGAGAATGCCGGCGAGGAGCATCCGCACAGCTTTGGCCGGATGACCGCGTTCCATGGCCAGATGGGCATGTTCACCCGCGCGCTGACCTATATCCTTAGCCACGGCGCCGACGGGCTGCGCCAGGTCGCCGAGGACGCGGTGCTCAACGCCAACTACATCCTGCGCAGCCTGGAGGGCACGCTCGACGCGCCGTTCGCGGCGGCGGGGCCGTGTATGCACGAGGCGATCTTCAGCGACGCCGGGCTGGCCGAGGGCTTCTCGACGATCGACATCGCCAAGGCGCTGATCGACGAGGGCTATCACCCGATGACGATGTATTTCCCGCTGGTCGTCCACGGCGCGATGCTGATCGAGCCGACCGAGACCGAGAGCAAGGCGACGCTCGACCAGTTCATCGGCGCGCTCAAGTCGGTGGCGGAGCGGGCCAAGGCGGGCGATCCCGCGCTCAAGTCCGCCCCCCATTTCGCCCCGCGCCGCCGGCTCGACGAGACGCTGGCCGCGCGCAAGCCGGTGCTGGTGTGGAAGGAGCCGACGCTGGCCGAGGCGGCGGAATAGGACGACCTCGGGGCCGGGCGGCGCGCCCGCCCGGCCCGCAAACCGGAGCTTTTGCCCGGTGAAGCTTAATTCATATCGATCTTGTGGGAATTAACCCGCAAACCTTTCGCCGAAGAAGGGGAACGATATGTCAGAGCAAGCGAATTTCTTTAACGAGCGCGACGACCAGATGTGGGCGGACCTGCTGTCGCCCAATCGTCGCGCGCTGCTGGGCGGCGGGGCGGCGGCGATCGCGGCGCTGGGCCTGGGCGGGACCGCCCACGGCCAGAGCGCGACGCCCGCGCCCGGCACGCCGACGCCGCCCCGGCGCGTGCGCGAGCCGGGCAAGAGCCCGTGGGGCTATGACACCTATCGGGAGCCGACCCCGCGCCCGGTCTCGGTGCGCCCCGGCGAGCAGACGCTGCCGACGACGCCGCGCGCCTATACCGATATCGAAAGCTATCACGCCCACATCTATTTCGACGAGGACACCCACCAGAAGGCGGAACAGATCCGCAAATGGTCGGCGGAACGCTTTTCGGTCGAGCTGGGCAACTGGAACCTCGAACCGCGCGGCCCGCACGTCACGCCGTCATTCTACTTCGGGTTCACCAACGACCTGCTGCCGGTGATCGTGCCGTGGCTTCAGCTCAACAGCCTGGGGCTGACGATCCTGCTCCACCCCAACACCGACGATCCGCGCGCCGACCACCTCTATTACGCGCTGTGGGTCAACCGGTCGCAGCCGGTCAACGCCTATGCCATGCGCGGCCCGGCCGCCGGCGAGCCCCGCGTCGAGCAGATCTATCCCAACACCCGCCCGACGGTGAAGCTGGAGGTCTGACGGAGACGCCCGGACAGTCGGGTGGGAAGCGTGCCCTTTTCCGACCCTTTGGGGACGCCCCTCTCGCCCGGCCGTGAGCCGCGCTCCCCCTGGGGCGCGGCTCCATCCTTAATCTCCGTGACGCGCCGGGCCTGACCCTCTATCCCGGGCCATGGCCAATCGCCCCCGCAAGATCGTCCCGGGTCTGCCGACCCGCCAGCAGGTCCTCGATTTCATCGCGTCGTCCCCCACCCCGGCGGGCAAGCGGGAGATCGCGCGCGCGTTCGGCCTGCACGGCGCCGACAAGATCGCGCTCAAGGCGCTGCTCAAGGACATGGGCGACGAGGGGCTGATCGACAGCGCCCCCGGCCGCGCCTTTCACGCGATGGGCGGGCTGCCGAAGGTGACCGTGCTGCGGATCGTCGACGTCGACGACGGCGGCAACGTCTGGGCGCAGCCCGAGCGGTGGGAGGCGGAGGGCGTGCCCGAGCCGCGGCTGCGCGTGCGCGACCGCAAGCAGGGCGCGCTGGGCGTCGGCGACCGCATCCTCGCGCGGACCGAGGAGACGGGCGGCGGCTGGACCGCGCATCCGATGAAGAAGCTCCCGCGCGGCGAGGAGACGATGATCGGCGTGCTGCGCGAGGAGGGCGGCAAGCTGTTCCTGCAAGGGGTGGAGAAGAAGGAACGGCGCGACTTCCTGGTCTCCGATGCCGGCGACGCGCAGCCGGGCGAACTTGTGGTGGCGGAAAAGGCCGGCCGGCCGCCGCGAATGACCGCGCGGGTGATCGAGCGGCTGGGCGATCCGTTCGCGCCGCGCAGCTTCTCGCTGATCGCGATCCACCGCCACGGCATCCCCAACGTGTTTTCGGGCGAATTGCTCGACGAGGCGAAGGCAGTCGCGGGGCAAAGCCTCGGCCCCATCCAGACCGTTCGCCCCGAGCTTGTCGAAGGGCCGCCCTTTTCTTCGAGCGATGGAAGGAAGGGCGGTGCTTCGACGAGCTCAGCACGAACGGAGATTGGGGAGCGCGAGGATCTGCGCCACCTGCCGATCGTCGCGATCGACCCTGTCGACGCGCGCGACCACGATGACGCGGTGTGGGCACAGCCCAACGGGAACGGCGGCTGGGACGCGATCGTCGCGATCGCCGACGTCAGCTTCTACGTCCGGCCCGGATCGCTGCTCGACCGGGAGGCGCGGCGGCGCGGCAACAGCGTCTATTTCCCCGACCGGGTGGTGCCGATGCTGCCAGAGATCCTGTCGGCCGACGTGTGCTCACTCAAGCAGGACGTCGACCGTGCGGCGCTCGCGTGCCACTTCACCGTCGGCAAGAACGGCGCGATCAGCGATTTCCGCTTCACCCGCGCGGTGGTGCGGATCGCGGCGAACATCGCCTATGAGGACGCGCAGGCGGCGATCGACGGGATCAAGCCCCACCCGCTGACCGAGACCGCGCTCAAACCGCTGTGGGATTGCTGGCGCGCGCTGAACGTCGCGCGGGAGCGGCGCGATCCGCTCGACCTCGACCTGCCCGAACGGCGGATCGTGCTCGACGAAAAGGGGCGCATCCTGTCGGTGGCGCCGCGCGAACGGCTCGACGCGCACAAGCTGATCGAGGATTACATGATCGCCGCCAACGTCGCCGCCGCCAAGGCGCTGGAGGCGAAGAAGATGCCGGTGATGTACCGCATCCACGAACCGCCGGCGCGCGAGAAGCTGGTCGCGCTCAAGGAGTATCTCAAGACGTTCGGCGTCGATTTCGCGCTGGGCCAGGTGATCCGGCCCGGCACGTTCAACCAGCTGCTCGACCGGGTCGGCGACGCCGATTTCCGGCCGCAGGCGATGGAACAGGTGCTGCGGACGCAGACCCAGGCCTATTACGGGCCGCAGAACGCCGGGCATTTCGGGCTGGCGCTGGGCAGCTACGCGCATTTCACCTCGCCCATTCGCCGCTATGCCGACCTGATGGTGCACCGCGCGCTGGTGGAAGGGTACAAGCTGGGGCCGGGCGGGCTGACGCCGGAGGAGACCGCCAATTTCGAGCGGATCGGCGAAGCGATCAGCCAGCTCGAACGCCGCGCGATGGAGGCCGAGCGCGAGACTGTCGATCGCTACGTCGCCGCCTACCTCAGCGAGCATGTCGGCGAGGTGATGGAGGCGCGGATCACCGGGGTGCAGAGCTTCGGCTTCTTCGCGACGATCGACGGGGTCGGCGGCGACGGGCTGGTGCCGGCCCGCGATCTGGGCGCCGAATATTTCCGCTGGGACGAGACCGGGCAGCGGCTGGTCGGCGAGCATAGCGGCACCGAATTCGCGCTGGGCCAGCGGCTAAGGTTGCGGCTGGCGGAGGCCAATCCGGTATCGGGCGCGTTGCGCTTCGAGCTGCCCGACGGCAAGGGCTCGGCGGGCGGCGGCGATGGCCGCCGGGGCGGACCGCCACGCGTGCTCAAACGGCGCGGGCGGCCGGCCAACATCCGGCACCAGGGCAAACGGCGCTGACGCAGGGACGAAAAACGGGAAGGAACGCGCATGGCAACGACAGTAGCGGCAGTTGTGGCAAAGGCTCGGCGCGACGTGATGTCGCATTTCTTTTCGCGTAACGCGGTCACGCCCGCCAGCGCGGTGCCCTACACCCCGGAACGCCGCCTGTCGGCGCGCCTGTTCGCGCAATTGCAGGATGCCGGCGTGCTGCTGCCGGGGGCGAAGGGCCGGGGTTACTACGTCGATGTCGCGGCGTGGGACAGCTACAGCCGCAAGCGCCGCCGCCGCGCGGGAATCGCCGCCGCCGGCGCGGTCGCCGCGATCGGCGCGCTGGTGGCGCTCCTTGCCTGACGCGCGATGAGGCCACCGCGGATCGCCATCGCGAGGGGCAGGGCCCCGCGCAAACCAGCGCCGCGCGCGCCGCTCTGAATGGCTTCCCCCGGCTGACGCCGGGGTCGCAATGAGGTGCGGGAACGGCCGGTGGCACCGCGTCCATGGAGGCGAACCGGCCGCTCCGGGGCCCCGTCACGCCACGCTGAACGTCAGCCCCGCGTTCGCCTTCAGCCGGTCGAGCAGGGGGGCGGCCATCAATCCGCCCGGCGTCCAGATGCCGCCCTTCCCCTCTGCCGGAACGTCGCGCAGCAGGCAGATCGCGCTTTCGGCGATCATCTTGCTGGTCGATCCATAGCCGGGGTCGCGGTCGCCGGTCACCGTCGCCTCGATCCGCTGGCCATCGGGCATCTCGCCGACGAACAGCAGGTCGTAGTGGCCGGTGTCGCGCTCCTCCTTCGACGGCCCCTCGCCGGGCTTGGGCCCGTCGTCGCCGGCCATCGGGTTGAACTTGGCCATCGCCTCCGCCGCCGCCTTGCCGATGTCGCCCAGCCCCGGCGCGATCATCATCTCGTCATAGCGGAAATCCTCGCCATAGGCGTGGTTCAGCAGCGCGTTGGTGCGGTGGACGTTCTTTGTGTTGATCGCCGCCATCACGAACGGCGCCACCCACGCGCCGACCGCCTCGTCATATTCCGGCATCAACCCCTTGGGCTGCGCCGGCCCTTCGAAACCGGGCGTCAGCGCGAACGGATCGATCAGCAGCTTGAGGATCGAGGGATCGCGCGCAGCCGCCATCATCGTCGCCTTGCCGCTGGCAAAGGTGCCGCCGGAGAAGGTGCCCTTCATCGACCGCACCCGCCCCTTCACGCGCGGCGCCGGGGCGCCGAACCGGGCCTTTGCCGCTTCCTGCAGCGTCCACACCCCGAGATCGAACGGGATCGAATCGAAGCCGCAGGAGAACACGATCCGCGCGCCGCTGGCCCTGGCCGCCACGTCGTGCGCGTCGATCATGTGGCGCATCCAGGCCGGCTCGCCGCACAGATCGACATAGCCGGTGCCGGTGGCCGCACACGCCGCGACCAGATCGTTGCCGTACAACTGGTACGGCCCGACGGTGGAGATCACCACCTGCGCCCGTTGCGCCATCGCCCGCAGCGCGGCGGGATCGTCGGCGTTGGCGGTGACCAGCGGCGTATCGGCCGGCGCGCCGATCGCGCCGCGCACCTCCTCCAGCTTGGTCAGCGACCGCCCGGCCATCGCCCAGCGCAGGCCATCGGGATAATGTTCGGCCAGATATTCGGCGACCAGCCGCCCGGTGAAGCCGGTGGCGCCATAGACGATGATATCGAAATCGCGCATGTCCCTCTCCTCTTTCGCGCAGCGTCGCGCATCGCCCGCTGGCGCGCAAGCCGGTCACGCCCTACCTAGCCCGGCAGGCAGGAGGGCAGCAGATGGCCGAATTCGACTACGACCTTTTCGTCATCGGCGCTGGTTCGGGCGGCGTGCGCGCGGCGCGGGTGTCGGCGGCGCACGGCGCCAGGGTGGCGATCGCCGAGGAATTTCGCGTCGGCGGTACCTGTGTGATCCGCGGATGCGTGCCCAAGAAGCTGCTCGTCTATGGCGCGCATTTCGCCGAGGATCTGAAGGACGCGCGCCGCTTTGGCTGGAACGTGCCCGACTGCGATTTCGACTGGGCGACATTGCGCGACAATGTGCTGAGCGAGGTCGACCGGCTCAATGGCGCCTATACGACCACGCTGGAAAGCCACAAGGTCGAGATCATCCACCAACGCGCGACGGTGGCCGGCGCCAACGCCGTCCGGCTGGCCGACGGGCGCACCGTCACCGCGCGCATCATCCTGGTCGCCACCGGCGCGCGCCCCGCCGTGCCGGGCTGTCCGGGCCATGAACTGGGCATCACCTCGAACGAGGTGTTCCACCTCGACGCGCTGCCAAAGCGGGTACTGATCGCCGGGGCGGGCTATATCGCCAATGAATTCGCCGGCATCTTCAACGAATTCGGCAGCAAGGTGACGCTGATCAACCGCACCGACGTGATCCTGCGCGGCTATGACGCGGCGATCCGCGACCGGCTGCTCCAGATCTCGACGGCAAAGGGCATCGAATTCCGTTTCCACGCCGAATTCCGGGGCATCACCAAGGGCGACGACGGCAGCCTGACCGTCGAGATGACCAACCACGATCCGATCACCGTCGATCGCGTGCTGTTCGCCACCGGCCGCGTCCCCAACACCGAGGGGCTCGGGCTGGAGGGCGCGGGGGTCGAACTGGACGACAAGGGCGCGGTCAAGGTCGATGCCGACAGCCGGTCGAGCTGCCCCAGCATCTATGCGGTCGGCGACGTCACCAACCGCATCCAACTCACGCCCGTGGCGATCCGCGAGGGGCAGGCCTTCGCCGACACGATGTTCGGCGACAAGCCGTGGCGGGTCGATTACGACAATGTGCCGAGCGCCGTGTTCAGCCACCCGCCGATGGCCGGCGTCGGCCTGACCGAAAGCCAGGCGCGCCAGCAGCTCGGCTCGGTCAAGGTCTACCAGTCCGATTTCCGGGCGATGAAGAACGTGCTCGCCAACCGCAACGAGCGCGCGCTGTACAAGATGGTGTGCGACGGCGTCACAGACCGCGTCGTCGGCCTGCACATGATCGGTCCCGACGCACCGGAGATATTGCAGGCCGCCGCGATCGCGGTGAAGGCCGGGCTGACCAAGGCCGATTTCGACCAGACCGTCGCGCTCCACCCGTCGATGGCGGAGGAACTGGTGCTGATGCGCTAGGAGGCGATGAGTGCTTTCCTGAATCGTCATTGCGAGCGGCGACGCCGCGCGGCAATCCAGTGCCCTCGCACGCCGCGCCGGATCGCGTCGCCCGGCTTGCGCGGGGCTCGCAATGACGGTGTGGGATCAGGCTGGCCGGCGACGCGCCCTCGGGCGCATCGCCCACCCTATCAGAACGGCAGCCAGCGCGATTTCTCGGAGAACTTCATGTAGCCGACGTTGGCGCCCAGCCGCCAGCCGACGCCCAGCCGGATCGGGATCAGCACGATATCGCCGCGCCGCAGATAGGTCGCCGCGAACCCGCCGACGAAATAGACCCGTCCCTCCGCGGCGGGGAAACGCTTGTACAGATCCTGGCTGTCGTAGAGGTTGTAGACCAGCACGAACACCTTCGCCGCATCACCGCCGACGTCGAAGCCGACCGACGGGCCGGTCCAGAACACCTTGCGATCGCCCTCGACCTTGTGGCTCATCGTGCCCGATCCGTAGCGCAGGCCGACCACCAGCGCCCCGCCCGCCTCGCGCCCGGCGATATAGGCGTTGGGCCGGCCCTGGCTCTTGAGCAGGTTCTCGACCATCGACGCCAGGCCCTGCGCGCCCTTGCCGAACACGCCCTCGGCCGCGGCGATGACGTCCTCGTCCTCATAGGTCGCCACGTCCTGCCCGCGCGTCGGGCGGACCGGCGGCGGCAGATCGCCCGACACGGGCACGGCGGCGGACTGGACGGTGCCGTCGGGGCCTGGATCGACCGGCAGATTTTCCTGCGACTGCACCGGGGCCTGCTGGCCCGCGCCAGGGCTGGCGCGCAGGTCGGAATCGATCGCGCTGTTGGGATCGACGGTGCGGACCTGCGAAGAGGCCGGCGCCGCGAGCATCGCGGCAGTGAGGAAGAACAGGCCCAAGGCCTTGGAAACGCGCATCATCGAAGCCCCCGGGCCATCATAGCGGGCAAGCGTGGCAGCGGCAGGCTTGCCTGGCAATGAACAGGCGACGAATCGAATCGATTTCGCGCCCGGCCGGCACGCGCAAGGTCGGGTTGCCTGCGCCGAACGTCGTCGCTATAGGCCGGCGCTCTGCCGCATCCGGAGACGTGGGTGAGTGGCTGAAACCAGCGGTTTGCTAAACCGCCGTAGGGGGATTACTCCTACCGAGGGTTCGAATCCCTCCGTCTCCGCCAATTCTGCTTAAAATCTCATTATATTCCATGATGTTAGCCGACATCTATGCTAGCCGGCCCCCGGCTCTACCCACATTTCGGTAGCGGTCGATTTTGTGCCGAAAAGAACGGTTACGACCACGACTTGTCGGGCCGATCGGATAAGACGCCTCGATGGCAAAGCCCCTCGACCTAGATGAACAGATCACGAGCGCGGCGAAGCTGGCCGTGCGGGCACGTGTCCATTGCGGCTTGTGGTGGTCGACGGCCAGCGCAGCCGGGCGGGCGCTTTTTCACGAAGCGCTAGATGAGCATTGGAACGCTTGGCGGTTTATCGAGCACGCGCAATTCGTCGCCTTCATGGTGACGATCCACAATCTCTTCGGCGATCGACACGGGACAATTCGGTTCAAGAAGCTCTCCGCCGAGCTGGGCGACGTCGCGGCCGATCAGATCGCCGAGGCGGAACCTATGGCTTCGAAAGTGCGGCAGTTCCGCGATCAGCTATTTGCGCACCGCAGCAACAAGCTCACCTATGCGCAAGTTTTCGAGCGCGCTGACATTACGGGCAATGAGATGATCCAGCTCGCCGACGCGGCCGTGAAGATCGCGACGGCCATGCTCGATGCGCGGGGCTTGCCCAAGCAGCCGGCCGACGATTCACCGATAGAGGATTTCGCCGAGGTGTTGGCGACCTTGCAGCGGCATTACGAAGCGACTGAAGCGCGGGCCGGCTGAACCGTGTGCGGAGCGGGAGCCGACGCCGGCCCGCCCGCGAGACGGCATCATGCGCTGGGTTGGCGGCGAGCGTTCAGGATTTCGACAATCTGCGTGGCGCTCAACTCACGCCTGACAATGTATCGTGTGGAGACTGGTTCGCGCCGGTCTGGCAGCACCGCCAACGCCCATCCAGGGTCGAAGTCCGTCCCCGGCATTTTGAACGATCAGGACGGTTCAGGAGCCGGAGTCCTGCGAATTGCGCTGGGGAACATCGGCACAGCGTCGGCGCGCTTCCCCGCATATCACCCCTCGCCACCGGTATTCGCGGCACCAGATTGCCGCACCAACGCAAAAGGCCGGAGCATCGCTGCCCCGGCCTCTCTGTCCGTTGTGGCGGACGGATGTCACGACGCGGCGCGGCGTTCGCGCACTCGCCGCGCCGCCCTCAGCCGTCGTAGTCGCCGCCGACATTCTGGTTGCGCGGCGGCGCGGCGGCGGTGAGGCGCAGCGCCTCCGCCGAGGCGGCCAGGCTGCCGATCTCGTCCGGGGCTTCCTCGTCGTCGATCTGGACCTTCTGCATCCCCGAGACGACCGATTCCTTCAGCTGGATCGGGGTCACGGTCTGCTCCGCGATCTCGCGCAGCGCGACGACCGGGTTCTTGTCGCGATCGCGATCGAGCGTCAGTTCGGCGCCGCCCGAAATCTGCCGCGCGCGCTGCGCGGCGAGCAGGACGAGGTCGAAACGGTTCGGGATCTTGTCGACGCAATCCTCGACGGTGACGCGCGCCATCGGCACTTCCTTGAAAAAACGGGGTCCGGGAAAGGCGGAGCACCTAGGGATCGCGGGCGCGAGAGTCAAGGAAATCGCCCCGATACATGCCGCTTGCCCCCCCGCGCGGGAGGCGGCACAGATGCCGGGTGGAACAGCCGCCGCCGCAGCCCAGCTTCTCCGTCGACGGCAATCGACTGACGATGCTCGACACCGGCCCGCGCCGGATCGCGGCGCTGATCGCGCTGATCGACGAGGCGCGCGCGAGCGTCCGGCTGCTGTTCTATATCTATGTCGACGACGATGCCGGCGCGGCGGTGCGCGACGCGCTGATCCGCGCCGCCGCGCGCGGCGTGCGGGTCGCGCTGACCGTCGACGGCCTGGGCAGCGAACATGCCGCGCAGCGCCGCTTCTTTGAGCCGCTGGCGGCGGCGGGGGTCGACGTGTGCCGTTTCGTGCCGCGCCTGGGCCGACGCTATCTGCTGCGCAACCACCAGAAGCTGGCGATCGCGGACGACGCGATCGCGATCGTCGGCGGGTTCAACGTCGAGGACAGCTATTTCGGCACCGAGGCGGACCAGGCATGGCGCGACCTGGGGCTGGTGGTCGAAGGCCCCGCCGTGCCGCGCCTTTCGGGATATTACGACGCGCTGTCGGCCTGGGCGCACCGCCCGCGCGCGTCGCTACGCAGCCTGCGCAAGCTGCTGGCCGACTGGAGCGAGCCAGAGGGTGACGCGCGCTGGCTGTTGGGCGGACCGACGCGCAAGCTGTCGCCATGGGCGCGTACCGTCCGCGCCGACCTGAAGCGCGCGCGCCGCGCCGACATCATCGCCGCCTATTTCGCGCCCAGTCCCGGCATGCTCCGTCGGCTGGACAAGATCGGGCGCCGCCGGCAGCTGCGGATCGTTCTGCCCGCCAAGAACGATCACGCCGCCGCGATCTGGGCCGCGCGGTTCACCTATGCCGGACTGCTGCGCAAGGGCGTGCGGATCTATGAATATCAGCCGACCAAGCTGCACACCAAATTGTTCGTGATCGACGACGTCGTCCACATCGGATCGGCCAATTTCGACATGCGCAGCCTGTACCTCAACCTGGAACTGATGTTGCGCGTCCACGACGCCGCCTTTGCCGCGCACGTCCGCGCCTATGTCGACGGCGAGGTCGCCGATTCGGAGCTAATCACCCCGGAGCTGCACCGCGCGCGATCCAATCCGTGGATCCGGCTCAAACAGCTGGTCGCGTGGTTCGTGATGGCTGTGCTCGACCCCGGCGTCACCCGGCGCCTCAACTTCGGACACGAGCGGCGCTAAGCCATTGACTCGACACAGCGCGGTTTGGAACATATATCGAACGCATGGCGCAACTGGATGTTCGTGAAAAGCTGGCGATCCTGGCCGATGCCGCCAAATATGATGCGTCCTGCGCGTCGTCGGGGACGGTCAAGCGCAGCAGCCGGGACGGCAAGGGGCTGGGATCCACCGACGGCGGCATGGGCATCTGCCACGCCTATGCGCCCGACGGCCGCTGCATCAGCCTGCTCAAGATCCTGCTGACCAACAGCTGTATTTTTGACTGCCATTATTGCATCAACCGCAAGAGTTCGAACGTGCGCCGCGCGCGGTTCACCGCGGCGGAGGTGGTGGACCTCACCCTCGCCTTTTACCGGCGCAATTATATCGAGGGGCTGTTCCTGTCGTCCGGCATCATCCGATCGCCCGACTATACGATGGAGCAGATCGTCGAGGTCGCCCGCGCGCTTCGCGAGGACCATGGGTTTCGCGGCTATATCCACCTGAAGACGATCCCCGATGCCGATCCGGGGCTGATCCACCAGGCCGGGCGCCATGCCGACCGGCTATCGATCAACGTCGAACTGCCGACCGTCGCCGGGCTCGCGCGCCTCGCGCCCGAAAAATCGGCACCGGGGATCGAGGGGGCGATGCATGGCCTGCGCGACGCGATCGACGACGGAAAGGATGCGCGGCGACGCTATCGATCGGCCCCCCGCTTTGCCCCCGCCGGCCAGTCTACGCAGATGATCGTCGGTGCCGACGCCGCCACCGATCGCGAGATCGTCGGCAAGGCCGCGACCCTTTATGACCGGTTCGCCCTGCGCCGGGTCTATTATTCGGCGTTCAGCCCGATCCCGGATGCCAGCGCGGTGCTGCCGCTGCGGCGGCCGCCGCTGATGCGCGAGCACCGGCTGTACCAGTCGGACTGGCTGATGCGCTTCTATGGCTATCAACCGGGCGAGGTCGCCGCCGCCGCCGATGCCGAGACGGGCATGTTGCCGCTGGACATCGATCCCAAGCTGGCATGGGCGCTGCGCTTTCGCGATCGGTTTCCAGTCGACGTCAACCGCGCGCCGCGAGAGGCGTTGCTGCGGGTCCCGGGACTGGGCACGCGCGCGGTCGCGGCGATCCTGACGGCGCGGCGCTGGCGTCGGCTGCATCTGGCGGACGTCGGCCGACTGACCGCGTCGTTGACGAAGGTGCGTCCGTTCATCGTCGCGGAAGACTGGCGCCCCACCGCATTGGCCGACCGCGCCGAATTGAAGCCGCTGGTCGCGCCGCGTGCCGAGCAGATGGAATTGTTCGGCTGAAGCGATGGCGATCGCGACGTTGCAATCCGAGGACGATTTCGCCGGCTGGCGCGATGCGGCCCGCCGGCTGGTGGCCGCGCGCGTGCCGCCGCACGATGTGGTCTGGCAGGTGGGCGATGGCGCGACCGACCTGTTCGGCGGCGAGGCCATCGTCGGCGGCGAGGCGATCGTCGGCGGAGAGGCGCCGCCGCTGCGCGTACCGCGTCCGTTCATCGACCTGGCCGGCGCCGCACTGCTTCATACCGAACCCGCCCGGTTCGGGATGCTCTATACGATGCTGACCCGCCTGATCGAGCAGCCGCGCCTGATCGGCGACCGCGCCGATCCGCAGTTGCGCCGGCTAGAGGCGATGGCGCGGCAGGTGCGCCGCGACATCCACAAGATGCGCGCCTTTCTGCGGTTCCGCGAAACGGTCGACGATGATGGCGTGCCCCGCTTCGTCGCGTGGTTCACGCCCGAGCACCACATCGTCCGCGCCAACGCCGCCTTCTTCGTCGATCGCTTTGCCGCGATGCGTTGGTCGATCCTGACGCCAGCGCTGTCGCTCCACTGGGACGGCGCGATTGTGCGCGAAGGCCCCGGCGCGGTGCGCGGCGACGCACCCGGCGGCGATCCCGCCGAAGAGGTGTGGAAGACCTATTATGCCTCGATCTTCAATCCCGCGCGTTTGAAGGTCGGCGCGATGTTGAAGGAGATGCCGCGCAAATACTGGCACGCGATGCCCGAAACCGCGCTGGTCGGAGAGTTGATCGCCGGCGCCCGGGCAAGGGAGACGGGCATGATCGCAAAGGCGAGAACCGCACCGGGCGGCAATGTCGACGCGGCGTGGGCGGCGCTGCGCGGCGAGGCGGCGCATTGCACCCGCTGCGACCTGTATCGCGACGCGACGCAGACTGTGTTCGGAGAGGGCCCGCTCGACGCGCAGATGGTGTTCGTCGGCGAGCAGCCGGGCGACCAGGAGGATCTGGCCGGCCGGCCGTTCGTCGGCCCCGCCGGGCAGATGTTCGACCGCGCGATGGCAGCGGCGAAGATCGATCGCGCGGGCGTGTACGTCACCAACGCGGTCAAGCATTTCAAGTTCGAGCAACGCGGCAAGCGCCGCATCCATGCGAAGCCGAACGCGGGCGAGATCGACGCGTGCCGATGGTGGATCGAGCAGGAACGCGCGCTGATCCGTCCGCGCATCACCGTCGCCCTCGGCGCCACCGCCGCACGATCGCTGCTGGGCAAGGCGGTGACGATTAGCGCGGTACGCGGTAGGCCGATCGCGCTGGCGGACGAGAGCGAGGCGTGGGTGACGGTGCATCCGAGCTACCTGCTGCGCATCCCCGACCGCGACGAGGCGCAGGCCGAGTTCGATCGCTTTGTCGAGGATCTGAAGGCCGCCGCCGCGCGGGTGGCGTAGGCCTGTCGCTCTCCCGCGAGACGCGCGCGGAGGGCGGCGCGGAGCTTTTGTCGCCTCCCCCCAAGCTGTCGTCGTCAAACGGGCTGGCCAAACCGCCGGCGATCGGCCACGACCGCCGCCCATGGTGGAACAGATCCTCGGCTGGCTTGCCGGCATCGTCATCGCGGTCATCGAAGCGACCGGATATCTGGGCGTCCTCATCCTGATGGCGATCGAGAGCGCGTGCGTGCCGCTCCCGTCCGAACTGGTGATGCCGTTCGCGGGCTATCTGGTCTCGACCGGCCAGATGAACCTGTACGCCGCCGCCACCGCCGGCGCGCTGGGGTGCAACGTCGGCTCGATCATCGCCTATGAGGTCGGCAAGCGCGGCGGCCGCCCGGTGATCGAGCGCTGGGGCAAATATCTGCTGATCGGGCCGGACGAGCTGGACGCCGCCGACCGTTTCTTTCAGCGCTGGGGCAATTCGGCGGTGTTCATCGGCCGTCTGCTGCCGGTGATCCGCACCTTCATCGCCTTTCCCGCCGGCGTCGCGCGGATGCCGCTGATCCCGTTCCACCTCTATACCTTCGCGGGAAGCTGGCCGTTCTGCCTCGCGCTGACCTGGGTGGGGATGAAACTGGGGCAGGCCTGGCACAGCGACCCGCGGCTGAAGGCGGCGTTCCATTCGGCCGACGCGGTGATCGGCGTGGTGCTGGTCGTGCTTGCGGGCACGTGGATCTGGTTTCGTATTCGCGGCATCCGCAAGGCGAAGGCGAAGGGTTGATGGATCGTCCTCCTGCGCAGGCGGGGGTCCGGGACCACGAGGGATACACCTTCGATCCTTTGGCCCGCCTTGTTCGGGAGCACGGGCAAGTGCCCCCAGAACGCGGTGGGGTACGGCTACGCGGTGGGCGCGGTTAGAGCGCGAGCGCCTTTGCCGCGTCGGCGCCGTCCCATTCGGCCGCGCCGCTCACCCGCCACACTTCCTTGCCCGCCGCATCGTAGAGGATCGTGGTCGGCAGGTTGACGCCCAGGCCGGTGCTGAACGCGATCTTGGGGTCGAGCGACGGCTTGATCGCGCGGTAGCCGCCCTTGGCCCAGAACGGCGCGACCTTGGCCGCGTCCAGATCCTGCGACAGCGCGATCACCTGAAGCTTCGCGCCCTCCCGCACCGCCAGCGCATCGAGCGACGGCATTTCCTTGATGCACGGCGCGCACCACGTCGCCCACAGGTTGAGCAGCACCGGGGTGCCGCGATAGGCGGCCAGCGTCACCGATTTGCCCGCCGGATCCTGAAACGCGAAGTCCGGCGCCGCCTCACCGCGATGACTGGTGTCGAAGCTGCCGGGCTTGGCCGCCGGGCCGCTCGCCAAGGCTTCGTCCGGCGACGGCGGCGGGACTTCGTCGCCGGCGGCGACATTGGCGGACTCGTTGCCTTGTGCCACGGGCGGTGATTGCCTATCGCAGCCCCCGGCCAGCGCGGCCATGGCAAGGACAGGCACAATCGCGGATCGCATGAGCAAATCAAACTCCATGTGGGGCGGGCGTTTCGCCGAAGGCCCGTCGGCGGTGATGCGCGCGATCAATGCATCGATCCCGTTCGACAAGCAAATGTGGCGGCAGGACATCGCTGGATCGAAGGCGCACGCCACGATGCTGGGCGCACAGGGCATCGTCGAGGCCGACGACGTCGCGACGATCCTGACCGGGCTGGACGCGGTGGCGGCGGATTACGCGGCCGACGGCGTGCCCGACGACCTCGCGCTCGAGGACATCCACATGCTGACCGAGGCGCGGCTGGCGGACAAGATCGGGCCGGTCGCCGGGCGATTGCACACCGCGCGCAGCCGCAACGATCAGGTCGCGACCGATTTCCGGCTGTGGGTGCGCGACGCGATCGACCAGACTGACGCGGCGCTCGGCGGATTGCAGGACGCGCTGATCGCGCGCGCCGACGAACATGCCGCCAGCGTGATGCCCGGCTTCACCCACCTCCAGAGCGCGCAGCCGGTGACGCTGGGCCATCACCTGATGGCCTATCACGACATGATCGCGCGCGATCGCGGCCGGTTTCGCGACGCCCGCGCGCGGCTCAACAAGAGCCCGCTCGGCAGCGCGGCGCTGGCCGGCACGGGCTTTCCGATCGATCGCGACGCGACGGCGGCGGCGCTGGGTTTCGACGGACCGACGACCAATTCGCTGGATGCGGTCAGCGACCGCGATTTCGCGATCGAATATCTGACGGCGGCCGCCCAGTGCGCGCTGCACCTGAGCCGGCTAGCCGAGGAATTCGTGCTGTGGGCGTCGCAGCCGTTCGGCTTTGCCAGCCTGAGCGACCAATGGTCGACCGGCAGCTCGATCATGCCGCAAAAGCGCAACCCCGACGCCGCCGAGCTGGTGCGCGGCCACGCCGGGCGCATCACCGGCTGCCTGGTCAGCCTGATGGTGACGATGAAGGGACTGCCGCTGGCCTATTCGAAGGACATGCAGGACGACAAGCCGCCGGTGTTCGAGGCGCATGGGCTGCTCGAACTGTCGGTCGCGGCGATGACCGGGATGATCGACAGCGCGACCTTTCGTACCGATCGGATGCGGCAAGTGGCGGAGACCGGCTTTTCGACCGCCACCGACCTGGCCGACTGGCTGGTGCGCGAGGCGGGCGTGCCGTTCCGCGAGGCGCATCACATCACGGGGCGCGCCGTCGCCCATGCCGAAAGCCTGAAGGTCCGGCTGGATGCGCTGCCGCTGGGCGCGCTGCGCGAGATCGACGAGCGCATCGACCGGCGCGTGTTCGACGTGCTGGCGGTCGATGCGTCGGTGGCCAGCCGCACCAGTTTCGGCGGCACCGCGCCGTCGCGGGTGCGCGAGGCGGTGGCGGCGGCGCGCGCGGCGCGGGAGGCGGAACGATGAAACGGCTGGCATCGGCGCTTGTGGTCGCGACCCTGCTGGCCGGATGCGGCGCGCGGGGTGACCTGAAACCCCCGCCGGGCGAGATGTTGCCGGTCAAGCCCTATGGCGCCCCGGCGACGCCGACCCCGGCGGACCTGCTCAAACCGGGCGCGCAAGCCCGGCCCGACCGCAGCGACGAGCTGCTCAAGAATTCGGAGGAGCGCGGGCAAGACCCGTTCGACCTTCCTCCCCCCAATTGATGGCGCACACCACACCATGACTCACTTCCATCTGAAGGACGGCGAACTCCACGCCGAGAACGTGCCGCTCGCCCGCATCGCGGCGGAGGTCGGCACGCCGGTCTATGTCTATTCACGCGCCGCGTTCGAGGCCAACGCCACCGCGCTGCGCGCCGGGCTGGCCGCGCTCGACAACGTCCACCTCGCCTATGCGATCAAGGCCAATCCCAATCTGGCGGTGGTCAATATCCTGGCCAAGCTGGGCTATGGCGCCGACGTCGTCTCGGCCGGCGAGATGCAGCGCGCGATCGCGGGGGGCATGGCGCCGTCCGGCATCGTCTTTTCCGGGGTCGGCAAGAAGATCGCCGAGCTCGACGCAGCGCTGGAGGCCGGGATCGGCCAGTTCAACCTGGAGATCGAGGAAGAAGGCGCGGTGCTGTCCGCGCTGGCGCTGGCGCGCGGGGTGAAGGCCCCGGCGGTGCTGCGCGTCAATCCCGATGTCGACGCCGGCACCCATGCCAAGATCTCCACCGGCAAGGCGGAGAACAAGTTCGGCGTTGCGATCAACGACGCCCCGGCGATCTATGCCCGGCTGGCGGCGCTGCCCGGCCTCGATATGCGCGGCGTCGCCTGCCACATCGGCAGCCAGATCGCCGACCTCGCCCCGCTGGAGACCAGCTATGCCCGCATCGGCCGGCTGGTCGCCGATCTGCGCGCGGCGGGGCACGCGGTCACGCATGTCGACCTGGGCGGCGGCTTTGGCGTCGCCTATCGCCCGGGCGAGGTCTATCCGGTCTCGGCCGAGATCGGCGCGATGATCGCCCGCGCCACCGCCGGCTGGGACGTCACGTTGATGTTCGAGCCGGGGCGCTTCATCGCCGGCAACGCCGGGCTGCTGCTGACCGAGGTGATCTGGGTCAAGCCGGGCGTCGGCCACCCCTGGGTGATCGTCGATGCGGCGATGAACGACCTCGCCCGCCCGGCGCTGTACGACGCGCACCACGAATTCTCCGCCGTGCGCCCCACCGGCACGCGGATGATCGCGCATATCGCCGGGCCGGTGTGCGAGAGCGGCGACACCTTTGCCAAGAACCGCGAGATCGACGTGGTCCGGCGCGGCGACCTGGGCGTGTTCCACACCGCCGGCGCCTATGGCGCGACGATGGCGTCGACCTACAACAGCCGCGCGCTGGTGCCCGAAGTGCTGGTCGACGGCGATCGCTATGCCGTGGTCGCCGATCGCATCGCGCCGAGCGCATTGATCGACGCGGAGCGCGTGCCCGAGTGGCTGTGACGCTCCACAGCCTGCCGATGTTCATGCGGCTTCACGGCAAGCCGGTGATCCTGGTGGGCGATGGGCACATGGCGGACGCCAAGCGCCGCCTGATCGAACGCGCCGGCGCGACCGTCGTCGCCGAGGACGACGCGCAGGCGCGCTTCGCCTTCGTCGTCGGGGATGAGGCCGCCGCGATCCGGCTGCGCGCGCGCGGCGTGCTGGTCAACGCCACCGACCGGCCCGATCTGTGCGACTTCACCATGCCGGCGATCGTCGAGCGCGGCGACGTGATCGTCGCCGTCTCCACCGGCGGCGCATCGGCCGGGCTGGCCGCGCAGTTGCGCCAGCGGATCGAGACGTGGCTGCCCGCCGGACTCGGCGCGCTGGCCGCCGGGCTGAAGGCGGCGCGCGCGCGCATCCATGCGCGCTGGCCCGATTTCGACGACCGCCGCCGCGCGATCGGAGCGGCGCTGGCGCAGGACGGTCCGCTCGATTCGTTCGCCGCGCCCGACGTGGAACGCTGGCTGGCATCGGGCATTGACGCCCCTGCCCCGCAAATGGTGACCGCCACGCTGACATCGCCCGATCCCGATGACCTGACGCTGCGCACCGCGCGCTGGCTGAGCCTGGCCGACCGCGTCTATCATGGCGCGACCGTGCCGGCGGCGATCCTCGACCGCGCGCGCGGCGATGCCGAGCGGATCGCCGCGCCGCCGCCGGCCACGCCGCTGCCCGGGTTGAGCGTGGTGCTGGATTTCGCCGGGTGAGCGGTTTCGCCTTCGCGGTCGAGGGCGGCGTCGCCACCGAATTGCCGCTGGGCGAGGCGCCGGAGCATAGCGCGGGGCTGGTGTGGGTCCATCTGACGGTCAACGACGAGGAGGCGCAACGCTGGCTGGGCGGCGCGGCCGGGCTGCCCGACTATGTGATCGATGCGCTGACCGCGGTCGAATCGCGGCCGCGCTGCGACCAGATGGGCGCCGGCGCCTTCATCAACCTGCGCGGCCCCTCACCCGATCCGGCGTTGAACGAGCTGGCATCGGTCCGCATCTATGCGCTGGCCGGGCGGGTCTATTCGGTCACCCGCCGCGCGCTCAATGCGCTGGGCGAGGTCAAGGCGCTGGTCAAGGCCGGCGGCGTCGCCGATCCCGGCGACCTGATCGCCGAATTCGCGATCGCGATCACCGCCGAGCTGGATCCGATCGTCGCCGACCTGGGCGACCAGCTCGACGAGTGCGAGAGCGCGATCGAGGCGAGCAACGCGTTCGAGCTGCGCCGCCGCGTCGCGCGCGTGCGCAGCGAGGCGATCCAGTACCGCCGCTTCCTGTTCCCGCAGCGCGCCGCGCTCGACAAGCTGGCGGCTTTACCGTGCGCGTGGCTGCACGACGACGACCGCCAGCACCTCGCCACCGCCGCCGATCGCGCCGCGCGCATGGCCGAGGAGGTCGAGTCGATCCGCGAGCGCGCCGGGCTGACCCATGAGTCGCTGACCGACCTGCGCGCCGAACTGATCGACCAGCGCAGCCTGATCATCGCGATCGCGGCGATGGTGTTCCTGCCGCTGACCTTCATCACCGGGCTGTACGGGATGAACGTCCACGGTCTGCCCTATGCGCAGGAGCCGTGGGCGTTCGACGCGATTTCGGCGATCTGCGCGCTGATCGCGGTGGGGATCACCGCCTATTTCATCTGGCGCCACTGGACGCGGTAACGCCGCGGAAGACTTGATCTGCGGACGTGGATGCGGGTTCAGCCCCGCCGAATCGACCCTGGGCTCAGCCGGTCGATCTCGCCGTGCAGCGCGTGGATCGAGGCGATCAGGCGGCTGCGGTCGGCCTGGCTCGATGCCAGTTCGGCGCGCATTTCGCCCAGCTCGATCGCGCGCGCGGCGATGCGGGCGTCGAGCGCAGCGTTGGCCCGCTTGAGCTCGCCCAGCCGGCGCGACCGCTCGAGCGTGCGTTCGATCCGCGCGGCGAGCACCTCGAACGCGAACGGCTTGGCGATCCAGTCGTCGGCGCCGGCGGCCAGCGCCTCGACCGCCGCCTGCGGCTCGCTGCGGCTGGTGACCATGATGATCGGCAGTTCGGCGGTTTCCGGGGTGGCGCGCACGTCGGTGAGCACGTCGAGCCCGCTGACATCGGGCATCACCATGTCGAGCAGGACAAGGTCGATGCCGCGCGCCGCGATCAGATCAAGCGCCTCGCGCCCGCTGCCCGACAGCATCATCAGATAGCCCAGCCGCCCCAGCCGCGCACCGAGCACGTTGAGGTTGGTCCGGCTGTCATCGACCGCCAGGATCGTGCGGGTGCGCGAAATCTCCATCGCCCCGGCATATAGCGCCGGGGGCTCACGATCTGGTTAACGCCGCGACAGGAAATCGAGCATCTGGCCGACCATCAGCGCGATCTGCGGTTCCGCGCGCGCGATCGAATCGGGTTCGATCGAGTTGATCGCCACCCCCAGCGGAGTCGGCCAGCCGCGCAGCGCGTGGGTGATCGTCCGCAGCCCGGTGAGCGTCGACACCGCCGCCTGCCAGCCCGCCGCGATCGCGATCTGGCCGACCGGCATCCCGGTGAAATAGGGGCGCTCGTCGTTGGCCATCAGCTCGACATGGTCGAGCGCGTTCTTGACCAGCCCGGAAAAGGTGCCGTGATAGCCCGGCGACCCCAGGATGATGCCGTCGGCGTCGCGCAGCGCCGCCAGAAACCGGTCGACCTGGTCGCCGGCGGCGTTGCCCGCCGGATCATAGTTGGGGAAATCGATCGCGTCGCCGGTCAGCAGCGTGGTGCGCGCGCCCAGCCCTTCGGCGATGCGCAGCGCCGCCGCCAGCGTGCGGCCGGTCGAGGATTCGGTGCGGGTGGTGCCCCCCAGAGCGACGATATGTGGCTGGCTCATGCCACGCCCGGATAGTCGAAGCCGCCGCGGTTCGCCAGCGCGCTCGACGCCGTCACGATCGGCGCGCGGTTTCCCACGCGGCGGCGATCTCGTCGATCGTCTCGGCGATCGTGACGAAACGGCGCGAATCGGTGCCGAGGCTCGCCTCGACCAGCTCGGTGCGCGCGCCCTGATAGACTCGGGCCAGCGTCTTCGACACTTCGCCGCCACGATCGAAGTCCAGCCCACCTTCCAGCGCGAACAGGATCGACAGGGCGCGGGTCACCCGCTCGCTCTTGACGTCGAAGCGGCGATTTTCGGCCGCCCAGGCGGCGGTGCGCAGCGCCCGCGACGCCTCGGTATAGAGCAGCGCGACCAGGCCCGCCGGATCCTCGCCGCCGGTGCGGCCGGCAAGGTCGATCGCGCGATAGGTGGCGTCGGGACGGGCAAAGGCGGTGGCGTAGCGCATCTTCGCTTACTGCGCGTTCCACACGGCGATCTGCTGCTCCAGAAACGCCTGGGTGCTCTTATAGGCCGCGACCCGCGCATCCATGTTACCGAACTGCTGGGTCAGCCGGGTGCGGGTCTGCTCCTCGGCGTCGGCCAGCTTGTCCTTGGCCTCGGCCAGCGCGCTCTGCGCCTTGGCGTAGCGGGTCGCCGCGGCGCCCAATCCGGTTTTCGAGCTGGTGACCGCAATGGTGATCTTGTTGAGCGCCGACGACAGGCCGGTGCCGTTGCCGGGATCGGAGAACATCGCCTCGATCGCGTCAGGCGCCTTGGCGAGCTGGGCGGTCAGCTTGGCCGCATCGACGCTCAATGTGCCGTCGCGGTTGGTGACAACGCCGATCGACGCCAGGCTGGCCGGGCTGCCATCGGTCTTGCCGGTCAGGTTGGATGTGGTCATCTGGCGCAGCTGGGTCAGCATGGTACGCGCGGCCGGATCGTGCGCGAGCGCGCCGTTCACCGGGTCGGTCGCTTCCTTCAGCATCGCGTACAATTCGTTGTAGGTGGCGACGACGTCGTTGACCGCCTGGTTGAGCGCGGCGGTGGACGGCGTGCTGCCGATCGCTACCCGCGTACCGACCGCCGCCGATTGCAGATCGAGCCGCACGCCGGGGATCAGATCGGTGATCGTGTTGGTCGCGCGCCGCACCTCGACGCCGTCGATCGCGACGCGCGCGTCGGCGGCGGCGGTGGAAATCTGGGTGCCCGTGGCACCATTGCCGACGTTGAGCGCGGCCAGCCCTTCATCGCCGGCGGTTTCGGTCGCGGTGACGGTGAACGCCTTGGCCTCGCCGCTCGCGCCCTTCATCACCAGCCGCTCGCCGTTGACGTCGCTCACCACCGACGCGGTGACGCCGATGCCGGCGGCGTTGATTTTGGCCGCGATGCCGGACAGCGTCGCGTCGCCGGCCCCGATCGCGATCGGGGCGACGCTGGTGCCGTCGGCGAAGGCGAATTGCAGCGTGCCGGTGCCGACATGCGCGCCGGCGGGCAGCGCCACGGCGGTGTTGGCGACCTGCGCCGACGCCAGCGCGCGCACCTCGACGCTGCTCGACACCGTGCCGACCTTGGCCCCGGCGATTGCGCTGACCTGGACGATGCCGGTGTTGGCGCTGGTCGGCTGGGTCGACAGTGAGCCACCGCGCACCAGCGACTGCAAGGCGGTGTTGAAGCCGGTGATACCGCTCTTGAGTTGCGACACGGCGGAGACCTGTGCGGTCAGCGTCTCATCGCGCTTGTCGTAGAGCTGGGTCTTGCTGGCATATTGCGCGTCGACCAGCGACGTCACCAGCGCCTGGATGTCGATGCCCGATCCGGCGCCGAGCGTCTTGGCAATCGAATCGACCATCACCGTCTCCCTCTAGGAATAGAGCGACCGCGCGCGGCGGAAATTTAGTGGATCGTGGGGTTTTTCCGCCCGTTTTCATCGAAGCGCGCGGTCTCCGGCACGGCGACGTTGGGCTGCGTGCCGCCCGCTTCGGCATTGAGGCCGAACACGAACGCCAGCACCGTCGCGATCGCCAGATAGAGATCGTCGCGGACCTCCTGCCCTTCCTTGCTGGTGTAATAGACCGCGCGGGCCAGCGTCGGATATTCGAGCACCGGCACCGCCATCTCCGCCGCCAGTTCGCGGATCGCCAGCGCGGTGTCGCCGCGGCCCTTGGCGACCACCACCGGCACCTGATCGTTGAACCGGTCATAGCGCAGCGCCACGGCGAAATGGGTCGGGTTGGTCAGCACGACATGCGCCTCCGCCACCGCCTTGCGGAAATTGCGCTTGAGGATCTCGCGCTGGCGGGCGCGGATCGCGGACTTGACCTCGGGCGAGCCTTCGCTCTCCTTGTGCTCGTCCTTGATCTCCTGATGGCTCATCTTGAGGTTCTTCATCCGGCGGATCGCCTGGACCGGCACGTCGATGCCGGCGATCACCACCAGCCCGCCCGCCATCGCGAACAGCAGGGTCAGGAAACTGTCGCCGAGCGTGCCCAGCGCGCGATTGAGGTCGGTCGAGACCAGCCCCATCGATCCGTGCGCGGTGCGCCATAGCATCCACACGCCGATCGACCCCAGCAGCACCACCTTGAGCAGCGACTTGACCAGTTCGATCCAGCCGTTGGCGCCGAAGATCCGCTTGAGACCCTTGGCCGGGTTGAGCTTGTTCGGCTTGAAGCCGAGGTTCTTGGGATTGAAGGTCAGCGCGCCCAGCCCCGCCTGGCTGAGGATCGCCGCCGCCACCGCCACCGCGAACAGCACGCCCATCGACGGCGCCAGCGTCCACCCCGCCTCCGCCAGCGGGCGGAACGGCTCGAAATGCTCGACGTCGTCGCGGCCGAACGAGAAGCTGGCGGTCATCACGTGACGGCACGCCGCCAGCAGGCCGGGGCCGAAGAACACCATCCAGCCGCAGCCGATCAGGATCACCAGCGCCGACGCGAATTCGCGGCTGCGCAGGACATCGCCCTCATCCCGCGCCTTTTGCAGGCGCTTGGGTGTTGGGGCTTCCGTCCGTTCGTTATCCGACATCAGCCGAGCACCAGCTTGGCGGCCATGTCGAGACCCTCGCGGATGATGACCTGCATGTAATCGCCCATCACCGGCAATGCGATGAACAGCGCGATCACGCCGACCGCAAGGCTGGCCGGCAGCCCGACCGCGAACAGATTGAGCGCCGGCGCCGAGCGCGACAGCATGCCGACGACGAGGTTGAGACACAGCAGCAGGAAGCCGACCGGCAGGGCGAGCAGCAGCCCGGCGAGCATCGCATAGCCGCCGAACATCGCGATGTTCATCAGCCGCGCCGGCGCCAGCCACTCCGCACCGGGCGGCAGCGCCTCATAGCTGCGCACCACCAGATCGACGAGCACGAGATGGCCGTCGACCGACAGGAACAGCAGCGTCAGCAGGATCGACAGGAAATTGCCGAGCGCGGGGGTGGAGGTGCCGTGTTGCGGATCGATCTGGTTGGCGAAGCCGATGCCCATCGACGCGCCGATCAGTTCGCCTGCGACCAGCGGCGCGGCGAAGGCGATCTGGAGCACGAAGCCGAGCGCGAGGCCGACCAGCAGCTCCGCCGCGATCGCCAGGAAGGTGGTGATGGCGAAGATATGTTCGGGGGCGTGGATGGGGGTGACGTTCATCACCAGCACGCCGATCGCCCCGGCCAGCGTGATCCGTACGGGCAGCGGCACCGCGACCGCGCTGAACACCGGCGCAGCGACGAACGCCGCGCCGACGCGCACCATGCAGAACAGCAGCGTCCACAGCTGCGGCTCGATCGCGAGGCCGAAGCCCATCACCGGCTATTTCACCAGATCCGGGATGCGTTCGAAGATGCTGACGGTGAAGTCGCTCAGCAGCCCGAGGATCATCGCGCCGAACACCACCAGCGACACCGCGACCACGATCAGCTTGGGCACGAAGCTCAACGTCTGCTCGTTGATCGACGTCGCCGCCTGGATCATGCCGAGGATCAGGCCCGACAGCAGCGCCGGGATCAGGATCGGCGCGGCAGCCAGCGCCAGCACCCACATCGCCTCCCGCGCGACGGTCAGGAAATAGTCGGCGTCCATGTCAGGAGTCCCGCCCCGTTCGCCCTGAGCTTGTCGAAGGGCCGTCCTTCTTCAAACCGGCGCGCGCAAAAGAAGGGCGGTGCTTCGACAAGCTCAGCACGAACGGTTGTGGAGGAATCACGAGCCTCAACTCACGAAACTATTGGCGAGGCTGCCCATCGTCAGCGCCCAGCCGTCGACCAGCACGAACAGCAGCAGCTTGAACGGCAGGGATATGATCTGTGGACTGAGCATCATCATGCCCAACGACATCAGCACCGTGGCCACGACGAGATCGATGACGATGAACGGCAGGAAGATGAGGAAGCCGATCTGGAACGCGGTCTTCAGCTCGCTGGTGACGAACGCGGGCAGCAGCACCGAGAACGGCACGTCGGCGGTATCGGCATACGGGCCGCTCTTCGCCATGCCGGCGAACATCGTCACGTCCTTGACCCGCGTCTGCTTGACCATGAAGGCGTGGAGCGGCTTTCCGGCCGTCTCGATCATCTGGGTCGCGCCGATCCTGCCTTCGGAATAGGGCTGGATCGCCTGGGTGTTGATGTCCGAGATCACCGGCGACATCACGAAGAAGCTGAGGAACAGCGCCAGCCCGATCAGCACCTGATTGGGCGGTGATTGCTGGAGCCCCATCGCCTGGCGCAGGATCGCCAGCACGATCACGATCCGGGTGAAGCTGGTCATCATCAGCAGGATGCTGGGCAGGACCGTGAGCAGCCCCATGATGATGAGGATCTGCAGCGACAGGCTGAGCGGGGCGTTGCCGCCGCCGAGATCGCCCAGCGCGCGATCGACCGCGTCGCCGACGCCCGGCGCGACCGGGGCCGGAACCGGGGGCAGGCCCTGCGCAAAGGCCGGGAAGGCGATCAGCGCCGCCGTCATGATCGCCAGCACGACGATCAGCGCGCGGAACGTCCGGCCCGAATTGCTCCGGGTGCTGGGCAGGAAATCATTGATGGTCACGGCTGTTGGCCCGGTGCCTTGTCGATCAGGTTGACGCCGCCGCGGCCGACCGAGACGAGCAGGCGATTGCCCTCGAAATCGAGCACCGCCAAGCGCAGGCCGGGGGAGATCATCATCGTCTCACGCACCTTGAGCAGCCGCTCGCCCTGGTTGCCGGGCATCCGCGCTTCCAGCCGGCGCCACAGGTAGAGGCAGCCGATCAGCAGGCCGCAGACGAGCGGCAGCAACACGACCAGCTTGAGGATATACCCCCACATCATTGGCGCGACGCCCGCTTATCGGGGCTGACCAGTTCGGTCATCCGCACGCCGAACTTGTCGCCGACGGTGACCACTTCGCCGCGCCCGATCAGCGTGCCGTTGACCAGCACGTCCAGCAGTTCGTTGGCGTGGCGATCAAGCTCGATCACGCTCGATTCGCCCAGCGCGAGCAGTTCGCGCAGGGTGAGCGAGGTCGATCCGATCTCGACCGTCAGCTTGACGTCGACGTCCTGGAGCAGCCGGAAATTGGCGGCCACCGATGCGTCGACCGGGGCTCCGCCGGACATGTCGTTCATTGGTCTGCGTCCTCTTCGTCGAGACGATTAAGTTGGGTGATGCGAATGGCGGCGCGACCGTTGGAGGTGCCGACCAGGCCGGTGCCGAGACGATCGTTGCTGACCATGATCGGCACTTCGGCGCCGAAATTGACCGGCACGACGTCGCCGACCTTCAGCTCCATGAGCTGCGCGAGCGATATCACCGGCTCGGCCAGCACCGAGCGGACCGGAAAGCGGACGCTCATCGCGGCGCGGGTCAGGCCGGCCTGCCATTTCGGCGCGACCGCGGTGGCGTGGCCATGGACCAGCTTGCCGGTGAGCGTGGGGGCGAACGGCTTCAGCGCGGCGACCGGATAGACGATATCGACGAACACCGGCGCGCTGTCCCCCGCCGCGACCCCGAAACGGGTCACCACCATCGCATCGTCGCCGTCGACGCCCTGGATCATCGCCGAGCTCGCCTCGGGATGGCCGGGCGCGAAACCAAGGCGCGCCAGCGGCTCCCACGCGCTGGTCAGCGGTTCGGCGATCATCTGGCCGATGCGGACGATCATCGCCTCCGCCGCCGGGGTGAACTCGCCGGGCAGCGGCTTGGGCCGATCGCCGGCGCCGCCGAAATAGAGATCGAGCGCCTCGAGCACGAAACCGCCGTCGAGCACGATCAGCGCGCGGGCGCTGCCCGGCGTCATCGCCAGCGGCAGCCACGCGGTGAGGACGTTGGGGCGTTCGGCGGCGTAATCGGCGAACCGCTGGACGACCAGCGGCTCGGCCCAGGCGCGGACGTGGCTGCGCAGCACCGGCTCGAACACGCCACGCAGCGTCCGCGCCAGCCGCGCCGACAGATGCTGGACGGTGTGCAGATCGCCGAACGGATTGAGATTGGCGGCCCCCAGCGACGGCGCATGCTCCGCCGTCGGGCGATCGCGCCCGCGCCGTTCCGAGTCCATCGTGGTTGCCGTCCTGTTAACCATGCCCGGTCACTGAACAACGAAATTGGTAAAGTAGACGTTACTAATCCCGCCGAAGCCCGATTTTTCCTTCAGAACGCGGTTGATCGACGCGGCGACCCGCTTCTGGATCCCGATCTTGCCCGCTTCGGTGAACACCGTCTCCTCATCGGTGTTGCCAAGCTCCATCAGCACCGCCGAACGGACGGCGATCTCATGCGTCTTGAGATTGTCGATGACGGTATCGTCATAGGGCGTCGACACCGCGATGCCGACCTGGACGAAATGCACGCTTTCCTTGAGATTGGCGGTGAATTCCTTGTCCATCGCGTAATAGTTGGAGGCGTAGCGATCGCCGCCTTCGCCGGGCGGAGGAGCGCTGCCGTGCGAGCCGCCGGCGCTTTCGCCGCCGCCCTCGCCGTGGCCGCCACCCTCACCGGCCGCCGATGCGCGCTTCTGCTCGGATGCGGGGACCAGGCGCGGGCCGGTGTCGCGCGCGGCGCCGGGGCCGCCGCCGACCAGGCCGCTCGACGAGGCATAGAGCCCCGCGCCGACCCCGCCGCCGACCAGCACGATCAGGCCACCACCGATCATCAGCAGTTTCAGGATGCCGCCCTTCTTCTTGGGGGCCGCTTCGGCCTTGTCGCTCATCATTCAGTCCTTTCGTGTTCAGGCAATACGGATGTCGTCGGAGTCGGTCGCGGTGGCGTCCGCGCGTGATGCGGGTGCCGGGGTGCGGCCGGGGGACTGCGGCTGGCGCGGATCGCGGGTGCCGGACTGGGTCTGGGCCTGCGCCTGTCCCTGTCCCTGGCCAGAATCGGCACTACCGCCGGCCAGCTTGAGCCCGCGGCTCTCGGCCAGCTCGGCCAGGCGCGGCGCGGCATCGGCGATCAGCGTGCGGGCCGCCTGGGTATCGGCGGTCAGGTGGACGCGGACCGATTCGCCGTCGTGGCGGATCCTGACATCGACCTGCCCCAGCGCGTCGGGTGCGAGGCGGATGCGAGTCTCCCGCGTGCCGCCCTCGTCGCGGACCATCTCGATCCGTTCGATCATCTGGTTCATCCAGTCGTCGCGGCGGGTGTCGAGCGGCGCGCCCTGGGTCTGGGCCGGGGCGTGGACGGCGAGCGGCGTCGTCGCGCCGGCGGGCGCCGCGAGGCCCGGCAGCGCAAAAGCGGACGCCGCATCGCCGGCGCTATCGTCGCGTCGCGCCGGCGCGACGCGTTCGGCGGCGAACATCGCGGCGGCAAAGGCCTGCACCGCCGGCTGGACCGACGGTGCGGCGATCATCGCGGGTGACGGAGCGGCGACGACCGGCTGCGCAACGGGTTCAGCACGCACGGAGGGCGCGCGCGCGGCATCAACCGCGGCCGGCGCGATGCGCGGCGTTTCGGCAGGGATGACGACCGGGTCAGCGGAGGGCGTGACAGCAACGGTCGGGACAACGGCCGGCGCGGGACCCGCACGGACGAAGCTCGCGCGAATCGTGGGTTCGGCGACCGGTGGTGAAATCGACTGGCCAGGCCCGGGCGGCGTGGCGACGCCTGCCGCATCCGCCGACGCTGCGGGAACCGACGCGGGCACCGGCTGGGACGCGATCGCCACCGGGGTCGGCGCCACCGTGGCCGGACGTTCGGGCGGGAGCGCCGGTTCGGCAGCGCCGGCCGGCTGCGGTGCCCCTTCCGGTGCGTGTCGCGCGACGACGGGTGCCGCCGCCGGACGCTCGACTGTGGCTGGAGTGACCGATGCAGTGGTGGTCGTCGCCGGATCAGCGGACTTCGCCTCGACCTGAGCGGTCGATGTGATCGGCGATGGCGGCACGGCCGGGCCGGTCGCGGCCCCGGTGCGCGCGCGCGGCAACGCCATCGAGGCTGCGACCGACGTGGCGAGAGGCGGCGGCGGCGATACGACGACCGCGGGCTGTGGCCCATCCTCCACCGGCGCGCGGCGGTTCCTGGGCGCTGGGCGCGCAGGGGCGTCGTCGCGTGAGGGAGACAGGGCGGATACCTCGACCGTATCGACAGCAGGCTGTGCGGCTACGGGGGCAGGCGCGCTCCGGGCGCGGGCGCGCGACCGCGCCGGGGTACGGATGGCGGGTTCGGCGGGGGCCGGGCCGGATTTCTCCGCTGTGACCTCCGCCTGATCCTCGGCCGCCGCGACCAGCGCCAACGGCAGCGGGACCGACGCCGGATCAGGATCGGCGGGGATCCCCGTCGCCACCAGCGCGGCATCCGGCATCGCCGCCACCGGCAACGGATTGCCGGGCGCGGCAAGTGCCTGCCGTTCGGGTGCCGCCACGGTCACGCCGCCGCCAGACGCGGGGGCGGTCGCCGGCGCCGGGCTCAGCGACCCCAGGAACCGGGCCAGCGCCATCGCGAAATCGGCGGAAATCTGCGGAGTTGACCCGGCCGGCCGGGACACGTCGATCGGTCCGGGGGCAAGCAGGGTCGTAAGCTGGATCATGCGTCAATCCCGTCTGGCGAAGCTTCGCCAGCGGTATCAGCAAGGAGCGTGCCGGTTTTTGCGGACGACGGGCGGTTCCTCCAGCGCGCGCAGTGCGCGGATCGCCTCCTCGGTCTGGGCACGGGCGATCAGCTTCTCGATCGCCGACTGGTCGCGACGCGCCTCACGCGTGGCGGCCTGCGCGCGGGCGACCCCGGCCTCGGCGGCCTCGACCCGCGCTTCGGCGGCAACGGCGGAAGCGTGCAGCCGGTCGCGATAATAGGCGGCGGCGGCGAGGCTGGCGGCGAAGCCCGCCTCTGCCTCGCGGGGCGCGACGCTCGACACGAGCTGGCCGATGCGCGCACGTAACGCCGCCTCGCTGTCGAGCTTGGCGGTCGCCGCGATCTCCTGCGCCTGAACCTGCCCAAGCTGGAGCGTGCGGACGCGGAGCAGACGTTGCAGCCGCTGGGGCGAGCGCGCCGTCGCCATTTCAGCCGTCCCCGAACACGCCGACCAGCTCGGTCACCGCTTCCTCCAGCCCGACGATGGCGTCGGCGTCTTGGCGAACGTAGTCCATCACCGCCGGATGATAGGCGATCGCCGCGTCGATCGCGGGATCGGCGCCGGGGCGATAGGCGCCCATCAGCACCAGATCGCGATTCTCCTCATACGTTGCGAGGTGGCGGCGCAGCACCCGCGCGGCGTGGGTCTGTTCGCGCGCGACGATGTCGGTCATCACCCGGCTGACCGACGGCCCGATGTCGATCGCGGGATAGACGCCGCGCTCGGCCAGCGCGCGGTTGAGCACGATATGCCCGTCGAGGATCGACCGCGCCGAATCGACCACCGGATCGTTGCCGTCGTCGCCGTCCGCCAGCACGGTATAGATCGCGGTGATCGACCCGCCCGAATGGACGTCGGTGCCGGCGCGCTCGATCAGGCTGGGCAGCATCGCGATGGCCGAGGGCGGATAGCCGCGCGCCGACGCCGGCTCGCCCAGCGCCAGCCCTATCTCACGCCCGGCATGGGCGACGCGGGTGAGCGAATCCATGATCAGCAGCACCTTCTTGCCCTCGGCGCGAAAGGCTTCGGCGATGGCGGTGGCGCGCAGCGCGCCGCGGATACGCAGCACCGGCGAATGGTTGGCGGGGACCGCGACCACCACCGATCGGCTGCGCGCATCGCCGGCGACCTTGGTTTCCAGGAAGTCGGCGACCTCGCGGCTGCGCTCGCCGATCAGCCCGACGACGACGACGTCGGCCTCGGCCGCGCGGACGATCATGCCGAGCAGCACCGACTTGCCGACGCCGGAGCCGGCCATGATGCCGATGCGCTGGCCCTGGCCGATCGTCAGCAGACCGTTGATCGCGCGCACGCCGACGTCGAGCGGTTCGAGCACGCGGCCGCGATCGAGCGGCGACTGGAGCTTGCCCGCCAGCGGCCAATGCGTCGCGCCGCGCACCGGGCCAAGCCCGTCGATCGGCTTGCCGGCGCCGTCGACGACGCGGCCGAGCAGCGCCGCGCCGACCTCCGCCTCGCCGGCGGGGCCGACCGGGCGCACCGGCGCGTTGGGGAGCAGCGGCGCGGGGCCGCCCAGGTTCATCAGCAGCGTCTTTCCGCCGCGAAAGCCGATCACCTCAGCCTCGACCCGACGATCGCCCTCGGTGCCGACCGCGCAGACCGTGCCGACCGGCAGTGACAGTCCGACCGCCTCCATCAGCAGCCCGTCGCACGATGACAGCCGCCCGGAAACGCGCGGTTGCGGGTGGAAATCCCGGAGCGCGAGATTGCCGAGATAGTCGGTGGTGAAGGCGTTCATCATGCGGCGAAGGTCACTTCGGCATCGCCGCGCGGTCGATCGCGCCGCTCAGTTGTTCCAGCCACTGGCCGGGGCCGTCCTCGACGATGGTCGAGGCGCTTTCGAGCACGAAGCTGCCGCGCGCGATCGCCGGATCGGCGACCGGAAACAACGTGCCGGGCAGGCGGCCGTCGACCAGCGCCACGTCGGCGGGGTTCAGCCGGAGCAGCATCGATTCGGCCGCGTCGGCAAGCATGTCGACCGCCGCCTCGACCCGGCTGGCGAGCAGATCGGCCGATACGCCGGCCTCCCCCACCATGCGCGACACCAGCAGCAGCACCGTCTGGCGCAGATCGCGCGCAATCCGTTCGCGATCGAACCTCTCGCCCTTGCCCAGCGCCTCGCCGATCGCGTCGATCAGCGCGCGGTCGCGGCCGGCCTCGGCGGCGGCATGCGCCAGCCCGGCGGCGAAGCCCTCGGCATTGCCAGCCTCACGCGCGGCGGCGATCGGATCGATGAAGCCTCCGGCATCGGCCGTGCGGTCGTCGCCGGTCAGGCCGCTTTCGGGATCGAGTGGATCCCAGCCTTCGGTCGGGTCGCTGTCGGGATCGAGCGGGGTGAAATGGCGCGGGCCGTTCGCCTGTTCCGGCTGCGGCTTGAACGACTTCGGACGGCGGACCCCGGCGATACGCTCACGCGGGTCGATCGCCTCGAACCCGGCGGGCAGAGCGAAGGCGGCGCTCAGGATCGCCGCCGCCGCGTCATGCCGGCTGGCGAAGCCGGCGCGAAAATCAGACATAGTCGTCCTCTCCGCCGCCCATGATGATCGTGCCGTCCTTGGCCAGGCTGCGCGCGATCGCGATGATCGCCTTTTGCGCCTCCAGCACTTCGGACAGCCGCATCGGCCCGCGCGATTCCATCTCGTCGCGGATGCCGTCGGCGGCGCGGCTCGACATGCAGCCGAGGAACCGGCCGCGCACGCTTTCGTCGACGCCCTTGAGCGCGCGGGTGAGCGTGTCGACGTCGATGTTGCGGATGAGAATGCCCAGGTTCTTGTCATCGAGTTCGAGCAGATTGTCGAACACGAACATCGCTTCCTCGATCGCGCGGGCAACCTCGCGGTCGATCTTGGCCAGCTTTGGCATCACCCGCGCCTCGGTGATCTTGCGTGCGCTCTGCATGATCCTCGCCGCCTCGCGCGTGCCGCCGAGCTGGACGCCGGCGGGCGCGCCGGCGCTGCCGACCCGGCTGGACAGCATCGACCGCAGCGTATCGAGCGCCTCGGGCGAGACCGGCTCGAGCTTGGCGATGCGGTGCACCACCTCGGGCTGGATGTGCTCGGGCAGGATTTCGAGCACCTGCGCGGCGACCGATGGATCGAGGTTGGCGATCAGCACGGCGGCGATCTGCGGATGCTCGTTCTCGATCAGTCCGGCGATCTCCCCGGCGTCGAGCCAGTCGAGCAGGTCGATCTGCCCCGCCGCCTCCGGCGGGGTGATGCGCGACAGCACGCTGTCGGCCTTGTCCGGCCCAAGCGCGCGGGTCATCATCGTCTCGATCTTCGGACGCGGATCGAATCCGATCGCGGTCCGCTCGCGAGCGCGGGAAACGAAATCGTCGAGCACGACGTCGACCTCGTTCTCGCTGACGTCGGCCACCGCGAACATCGCCTTGCCGAGCTGGCGTACTTCTTCGGGGTCGAGCTTCTGGAGGATGGCCGCGGCCTCGTCCTCGCCGACCAGCATCATCAGCACCGCCGCGCGTTCGACGCCGGTGTAGATCCGGGTGATCGCGTTCACTGTGCGCCCTCCGACTTGATCATGTCGCGCACCGCCAGCGCCGCGCGGGTCGGGTTCTCGCGGGTGAAGCCGCGCACCAGCCCGACACGGTCGTCGTAGCCGCGCGCGTTGTCGAGCATCTCGACCGTCACCGGTCCACCGGCGTCTACCGGGCTGTCGGCGCCCGACTGTGCATCGGGATTGGCAAAGGCGAGGCGCGGACCGGCGACGGCGTCTTCGCGCTTCTTCATCAGCCCCCTGGCCAGCGGACGGACGCCCAGCAGCAGCACCAGCAGCGCGATCACCACCGCGGTCACGTTGCGCAGCACCATCGGCAGCCATTCCGCCTGATACCAGGCGGGGGCCGGCGCGGCATCGTCGCCACCGGAGAATTTCTTCGACAGCACCGTCACCTGATCGTTGCGGGTGGCGGTATAGCCGACCGCGGCCTGCACCAGCCCGGTGATCTGCTGGATCTCCAGCGCGGTGCGGCGGCCCTTGTCCGGCTCGCGCAGCAGCACCGCGACCGACAGCCGCTTGATCCCGCCGGGCGCGGCGCGGGTGACCGACACTTCCTTGCCCAGATCATAGGCGCGGGCATAGCTGTCCGTCTGCTTCATCGCGTCGGTGACCGGGCCGGCCGGCGTCGCCGGCGACGTGCCGGGCGCGTTGGGCGCGGGCTGCTGGCCCTGGGCCAGCGCCAGCGTGGCGGGGGCGGGCGGCGTGTTCGACAGCGCGCCGGGAATGCCGCCGGGCGGGGTGAGCGCGCTGGCCGGCTGGTTGCCGGTCCAATTGCCCTGTTCGGCGCGCACCGCACCCTGTTTCTCATAGCTTTCGCGCGTCGCCTGGGTCTCGTCGAGATCGACGTCGGCCTGCACTTCCGCGGTGAAGTTGCCGACGCCCAGCAGCGGGGTGAGCAGCTGGCTAATCTGCGCGCGGACCTTGTCCTCGACCTGGCGCTGGAACGCGATGCGCGCATCGCCCGCCTCGGTGCTCGATGCACCGGCGCCCGGCTTGCTGAGCAGCGTGCCCATCTGGTCGACGATCGTCACCGCATCCGGCTTCATACCCGGCACCGACGAGGCGACGAGATTGACGATCGAGCGGACCTGCGAATCCGCAAGCGAACGGCCCGACTGGAGCTTGACGATCACGCTGGCGCTGGGCGCCGCCCGATCGCGGACGAACACGGTCGATTCCGGCGTGGCGAGGTGGACGCGCGCATCGGCGACGGTGTCGATCTCCTCGATCGATTTCGCCAGTTCGGTCTCACGCGCCTGACGCAGCCGTTCGCCCTCTACCGCGCGCGACACGCCCATCGGCAGCTGATCGAGCAGCGCATAGCCGCCCGGCGCCGACTTGGGCAGATCCTGGCTCGCCAGAAGCATGCGCGCCTTGTGGTAGTCATCCTCGGCGACGGTCACCGACCCGCTGTCATCGACATCGGCATCGATGCTGGCGGTCTTGAGCGCCTGCACCACCGCCGCCTTGTCGCTGTCGGCGAGGTTGGGGAACAGCACCTTTTGCGGCGGCTGGCGCAGCATCGACCAGGCGAGCGCGGCGGCCAGCACCAGGCCGACCATGAAGATCAGCGGCAGCGACCGCTTGACCGCCGGCTGGCCGAGCAGGCCGGTGACCTGCTTCAGCGGATTGGCGAAGCGGCCGGCAAGTGGATTGCCGGGCTGCGGCACGGGAGCGAGTTGGGTAGCCATGGATTATACCGGCATGCTCATGATGTCCTTGTACGCGGCAAGGAGCTTGTTGCGGACCTGAAGCGTCGCCTCGAACCCGACGGACGCTTCCTGGCGGGCGAGCATCACCTTGGCGATGTCGATGGTTTCGCCGCGCTCGTAGGCGGCGGACAGCGCGCCCGCCTTCGACTGGCTTTCGTTGACCGACTTCAACGCATCGGTGAACGTGTCGGTGAAGCTGGCCGGTCCCGCCGGTGCCGCGCCACCGGCGGGCGCGGACGCCGCCGCGTTGGCACGCGACAGCGCGGCGTTGCGTTCGAGAATCTGCGCGCGCAGTTCCATCACCCGGTCGACGCCCATCGCGCCGCCGACACCGCCGACGCCGCTCATGCCGAGATCGCCCGGTTGGCGTTGACGTCGATGTCGTCACCCTGCTCACGCGCCTTGGCCAGACGATAGCGCAGCGTGCGTTCGGAAATGCCCAGCCGCCGCGCGGTCTCGATCCGGCTGCCGCCGCACGCGGCCAGCGTCTCGCGGATCGCGGCGAATTCGCTCATCTGCACCACCTTTCCCAGCGTCGCGGGCTCGTCGCTCTGCATCACCGGCGCGGGTGTGGCGGGACGATCGAAGATGGTGTCGTGCGCCTCGATCCGCTCGCCCTGCGCCAACAGCAGCGCGCGCTGGACGACGTTTTCCAGCTCGCGGACGTTGCCCGGCCAATCGTGGCGGATCAGCATCGCCAGCGCATCGTCGCTCAGCCACGGCAGTGCCGGCCGCTCGCCGGCGTGGCGGACGATCATCGCCGCGGCGAGCGCGGGGATGTCCCCGCGACGCTCGGCGAGGGCGCGGGTGGCCAGCGGAAACACCGACAGGCGATAGTAGAGATCGGCGCGGAACCGCCCGGCGGCGACCTCGCCCTGAAGATCGCGATTGGCGCAGGCGATGACGCGGACATCGACCTTTTCGGCCTCGGTCGCGCCGATCGGCACCACCTCGCGCTCCTGGAGCGCGCGCAGCAGCTTTGCCTGAAGGCCGATCGGCATCTCGGCGACCTCGTCGAGCAGCAGCGTGCCGCCGTGCGCGGCGCGGAAGAACCCCTGCCCGCCCGACGACGCGCCGGTGAACGAGCCCTTCACGTGGCCGAACAGCATCGCTTCGAGCATCGATTCGGGCAGCGCGGCGCAGTTGATCGCGATGAACGGCCCATCGGCGCGCGGCGAGCCATTATGGATCGCGCGCGCCAGCACTTCCTTGCCGGTGCCGGTCGGGCCGTTGATGAGGACGGTGATGTCCGACTGGGCGATCCGTTCGGCGAGTGCGTACAGCGCCAGGCTCTCGGGATCGGCGGCGACCGGCGCGCCCGGCCGCAGCATCGCGGTGGCGAAACCGGCGCCCAGCGCGGCGTCGTCCTGGGTATAGCTCAGCCGCGCCGGATTGCCGTCGCGGAACGGCACCGCGTGCAGCGGGCCCTCGCCGGCGATCAGCGTTCGACCGGCGACCGGGGGCGTCTCACCCTCCGCGATCAGGAACAGGTCGCCCGGCGTCGGACGTCCGGTCTCGAACGATCCGATATCGAAGCCCTGGGCGCGCAGACCGGAAACCAGGGCATATTTCTGCCGAAGCACCGCCGCCGAAGGAAAGAGTGAAACCATGTGAACCCCCGTGTTGATGACGGGATGCGGCCGGGATGGTTAACGTCGCGTAAAGCTTGCCGGCAAACCGGCATAATCTTTCCGGGCGCGTATAGGCACGCGGGCGCGGCCACGCGGGCGCGGCAAGGGGTGGCCGCCCCGCAGCGGACGCCCGCACCCCCCGCCCGGCGGCGCAAACCGGCCGCGCAAAGATGCTGAGCGAAACTGCTTAATCCCGCGCGCGGCCGGCCGTTACCCCTTGTGGCGGCTCGGGCTCCCGGAACTGGGGGGATGACGGGGACGCCGGCTTTGAACGGAGACAAGACATGACTGTCATCGGTACCAATATTGCTTCGCTGCGCGCCGCGAATGCGTCGACCCGCGCGAACGACGGCCTCAACACGGCGATGCAGCGCCTTTCGACCGGCAAGCGCATCAACTCGGCCAAGGACGACGCCGCCGGCCTCGCCATCGCCTCGTCGATGACCTCGCAGGTGCGCGGCATGAACCAGGCGATCCGCAACGCCAACGACGGCATCTCGATGGCGCAGACCGCCGAAGGCGCGCTGGAAGAAGTCACCAACATGCTGCAGCGCATCCGCGAGCTGGCGGTGCAGTCGGCTTCGGGCACCTATGATGCGGGCGACCGCACCAACCTGAACGCCGAAGTGACGCAGCTGAAGGACCAGATCGCCAGCATCATCAGCGACAGCGAGTTCAACGGCGTCAAGCTGTTCGACGGCACCGCCGGCACCAGCGGATCGGTCGCGATCCAGACCGGCGCCAACAGCGGCGACACCGTCTCGCTGAGCTTCGGCGCGATCTCGCTCGGCATCTCCGGCGTCGGGGTCGACAGCGACACCAACGCCGATGCCGCGCTGGGCACGGTCGACACCGCGCTCGACACGGTCAACACCGCCCGCGCCAACCTGGGCGCGTCGCAGAATCGCCTGCAATCGGTGGTCAACAACCTGACCAACAACGTCACCAACCTGACCGACGCGCGCAGCCGCATCGAGGACGCCGACTTCTCGTCGGAGACCGCGGCGCTCGCCAAGTCGCAGATCCTGTCGCAGGCATCCACCGCGATGCTCGCCCAGGCGAACCAGAGCCAGCAGACCGTCCTGCAGCTGCTGCGCTAAGCGAAACCCCGGTCTCCCCCGGCGCCGCCCCCCTTCATCGGCGCCGGGCCACCGACCGGAGTTCACGCACACGGAAAAGCCCCGGCGGTCACGCGACCGCCGGGGCTTTTCCTGTGGGGACGGGGTGAAGGGCCGGATCCCTTCCCCGTTCGTGCTGAGCTTGTCGAAGCACCGTCCTTCTTTTCGCCGGAAGAAGAAGGACGGTGCTTCGACAAGCTCAGCACGAACGGAAATGGGAGCGGGAGCGCGTTACCCCAGTCGGCGGGCCAGCGCCTTCTTCAGCCGGCCATGCGCAGCGGCCTTGATCTGGCATACGCGCGCGGCGCCGACGCCGATCACCTGGCCAATCTCCTCGAGGTTCAATTCCTCGACATAATAGAGCTGGATCACCTGCGCCTCGCGCTCGGGCAGCTCCATGATCGCGGCGATCAGCGCGTCGCGCTGTCCGGCTTCGGCGAGCTGGTCGAACGCCGACGGCTCGTCGGACATGAACCAGGGCGCGTCGTCCGCATAGACGTCGTCGATCGAATCGAAGCGGATCGCCTCCGCCGTCACATAATCGGTGCGCAGCTTTTCCACCGTCACGCCCAGCTTCTCCGCCACATCGGCATCGAACGGCGTACGGCCGGTCGCCTCTGTCAGCGCGGCGACGGTCTCCTGATAGGCACGGCGGCGGCGCATCGCGCCGCGGGTCAACGTCGCCTGGCGACGCAGCTCGTCGATCATGCTGCCGCGCAGCCGCGTCAGCAGATATTGCTCGAACGTCACGGCGCCGCGATCCTCGAACGCGCCGACCGCCTCGACCAGCGCGACCAGTCCGATCTGGACCAGATCCTCGATATCGACGATCGTGCTCATGCTGCCATGGACGTGCCAGGCGATGCGGCGGACCAGCGGCAGATGCTTGCGCACCAGCGCCTCGACGTCGCGTCCGCCGGGTGTCGCCGTCCGCGCATAGGTGAGCGGCTGGCCGGGATCGGGCTGGATGCGGGAATGAAAGCTCATGCCGCCAGCGCCTCCGGCGCGCCGATCACCGCGATCACCTCGACCGACTTGTCCTCGGGCACTTCAAAGAAGCTCATCACCGGCGTGTCAGGCAGCACCGATCGCACCAGTTTGCGCATCGCGACGCGGATCGCCGGCTGGACGACCAGCGCGAACGGCTTGGCTTCCGCCATGAGCGGCTGGGCGGCGCGCTGCATCGCGTCGACGATGCGCCGGCCGAGATCGGGCTCGATCG
>NZ_DATMGG010000183.1:0-15045 GCF_035555815.1 Sphingomonas sp. | reverse complement strand
GCCCCCGGCGCCGCCGCGACGACCGGCAACTACGTCCAGGGATCGGCGGTGTTCGGCAGTCTGGTCCAGAACGGCGAGTTCCACCTCGGCACCTACACTGGCGGTTATTACCCGCCGCTCACCCCGCCCGGCGGCGATGACGGTGGCCCGACGCCGATCCCCGAACCGGGGACATGGGCGCTGCTGGCGCTCGGACTGGGGCTGCTGGCGCTGCTCTATTCGCGGCGACGGCGGATCGTGCGCGGGCAGTAGGAATCCGACGGGGCGAGCGACGGCCGGCGCGCTACAGCGCCTGACCAGCCGCCCAACCGCTCGCCCAGGCCCACTGGAAGTTGTAGCCGCCCAGCCATCCGGTGACGTCGACCGCCTCGCCGATCGCGTAGAGGCCGGGCAGGTGCCGCGCCGCCATGGTCTTGGACGACAGGCCGTCGGTGGCGATCCCGCCGACGGTCACTTCAGCCTTGGCGAAGCCTTCGCTGCCGTTGGGCTGGAACGGCCACCCCGCGAGTTGCGCCTCGATCGCGGACAGGCGCGCGTCGGTCAGCGCGCCGATGTCGCCGGCGGCGCCGATCCGTTCGGCCAGCACCTCCGCGAGACGATCGGGCAATGGCAGTGCCGCCTTCAACGACGCGCGCGGCCGGGCGCGCTTGGCGGCGACCAGCCACCCGCGCGCCTGCGCCGGCAGGAAATCGATCGCGATCGTCTGGCCGTGCCGCCAATAGCTTGAGATCTGCAGGATCGCCGGTCCGGACAGGCCGCGATGGGTGAACAGCGCCGCCTCGGCGAAAGCGGCCTTGCCGCAGCGCGCCACCACCGGCGCGGATACTCCCGATAGCGACGTGAACAGCGCATCGTCGCGCGGCAGCGTCAGCGGCACCAGCGCCGGACGCGGCTCGACCACCTTCAGCCCGAACCGACGCGCAAGATCATAGGCGAAGCCGGTCGCGCCCAGCTTGGGGATCGACGGCCCGCCGGTGGCGATCACCAGCGCCGGGGCGGTGGCGGTGCGATCGCCGTGGGAAACGTGGAACCGGCCATCGGCGTGGGTGACCTCTGCGACCGGCCGGCCCAGCGCCAGCGTGACGCCGCCCAGCTCGCATTCGCCGAGCAGCATCGCCACAATCTGCCGCGCCGATCCGTCGCAGAACAATTGCCCCAGCGTCTTCTCGTGCCAGGCGATGCCGTGACGCTCGACCAGCGCCAGAAAATCCCGCGCGGTGTAGCGGCCCAACGCCGACTTGGCGAAATGCGGGTTGGCCGACAGGTAGCGATCGGGCGCGACGCCCAGATTGGTGAAATTGCAGCGCCCGCCGCCGGAGATCAGGATCTTCTTCCCGGCTTCGTCGGCATGGTCGATCACCAGCACGCGCCGCCCGCGCTGGCCGGCGGTCGCCGCGCACATCAGCCCGGCACCGCCCGCGCCCAGGATGATGGCGTCATAGAGGGAAGGGGACTCCGGCATTCCCGGCCCTGTCGCACAGGCGCCGGGAAATCCAAACCGTTCGCCGCGCGGCCATGGCCGGGCGCCTCTCATTCCGCGCCGGAAAGCGATCGTGCCGGTCGCCACAGGTGGCTTCATGCGCGCGAGGTTCGGCCTCCGGTTTATGCGGACAAGATATTATCTCTCTATATAGTGAATATTTGACATCGCCGATCGCGCGGTGCCAAATGGCCCCAATCGGCGGCTGATCGGAAGGGAGAGGGTGATGGGGAACGCGCGGGCGATACCAAACGCGGAGTCCGTCACGATCGGGCGTGCGCTGCGGCGGCTCGCGTCGGTCGCGGTTGTGGCGGTCCTGTACGCCGCGACGCCGGGGAATGCCGCGCCCGCGCCGCTATCCGACACGCCGGACTATGCCGACCCGGCGGCGTGGTTGTGCCGGCCGGACCAGCCGACCGACGTGTGCGCGCGCTCCAACCAGGACGCCGTCGTCCTTCGCGCCGACGGCTCGACCAGCGTCGAGCGTTTCCGCGCCGACCCCCGGGCGCCGGTCGACTGTTTCTACGTCTACCCCACGGTTTCACGCGATCCCGGCGGCAACGCCCTGATGGAGATCGGTGAGGAAGAGGTCGCGGTGGTGAACCAGCAGTTCGCCCGGTTCGGCACGGTGTGCCGCCGGTTCGCGCCGCTGTACCGGCAGGTGACGCTCGCCGCGCTTCACGCCAATATGCGCGGCGCGCCGATCCCGGTCGATCGGCAGATGGCCTATGACGATGTGAAGCGCGCCTGGGATTATTACCTCGCCCGGGAGAACCACGGCCGCGCCGTCGTGCTGATCGGCCACTCGCAGGGATCGGGCGTGCTCGCGCAGCTCGTCAAGAACGAGATCGACGGAAAGCCGATACAGCGCCGGATCCTGTCGGTGATCCTTGCCGGATATCGTCTGCAGGTGCCGGTCGGCAAGGACGTCGGCGGCGATTTCAAGGCGATCCCGCTTTGCCGCGCCGATGGCCAGATCGGTTGCGCGATCAACTTCGCCTCGTTCCGCGCCGATGTCCCGCCGCCGCCCGACGCCCAGACGTTCGCCGCCTCCGCCGGCCCCGGCCTTGAGGCGGCCTGCGTCAATCCGGCGGCGCTGGCCGGCGGTGACGCGCCGCTGCGCGCCTATCTGGGTGCGGGCGCCGAGATGGTTACCGCCAGCGGTGAGAAGCAGGGACCGTGGACGACCCCGCCGGTGCCGATCGATCAGCCGTTCGTCGAGGTGCCCGGCTTGCTCAGCGCCGCGTGCCGGAACGACGGTCGCCACAATTATCTGGCGGTGACGATCCATCCCGATCCCGCCGGCAAGCGCACCAACGATATTGTCGGCGACCTGGTCATCGACGGGCGCAGGTTGCCGGATTGGGGCCTGCACCGGATCGACGTCAATCTGGTGATGGGGAATCTGGTCGATGTCGTCCGAGCTCAGGCGAAAACCTATCTGGCGGAAAGGCGCTAATAGAACACGCCGAATGGGTTCAATATCGCGGGCGGGCCCTGGGCTCTCCATCGACAGGGCGCCGCGATGCCCGCCCCTGTGCCCGTGGGCGGCGGTTCACGCGTCGCCCCGGGTTCCTCCAGTCAAGCGATCCCATGCAATCCTACGATCTGACCGTCGACAAATTCCTCGATCACGCCGCGCGATGGGCGGGCGAGCGCGAGGTGGTGACCGCCCGCACCGGCGCGCCGTCGCTGCGGATCGGCTATGCGGGCCTGCGTGAGCGGGCCAATCGCGCGTCCGGCGCGCTGCTCGCCCTGGGCATCCGCCCCGGCGACCGCATCGCGACGCTGGCGTGGAACACACAGCATCATTTCGAGCTCTATTATGCGGCCATGGGGATCGGCGTGGTGTGCCACACGCTCAACCCCCGGCTGACCGCCGACCAGCTCGCCGTGATGATCAACGAGGCCGCCGACCGCATCCTCGCGGCACCCGCCAACCTCGCGCCATTGGTCGCGGACGTGCTGCCGTTATGCCCCACGCTCGAACACCTGCTGTGGATCGACGACGACGCGCCTCCGCCGGGAACGGCGGCGGTCGACGCATGGGAATTCGAGCATCTGCTGGCAACGATGGGGCGGGAGACGCGCTGGGGGGCGTTCGCGGAAACCGCGCCGGCCGGCCTGTGCTACACGTCGGGCACCACCGGGCCGCCCAAGGGCGTACTCTACACGCATCGTTCGAACTATCTGCACACGCTGCGCGCGCTTCAGGCGGATGCCTTCGCCATCACCGCGTCCGACGCGCTGCTGATCGCGGTGCCGATGTTCCACGCCAACGGCTGGGGGTTACCGTTCGCCGCGCCGGCCGTCGGCGCCAAGGTCGTGCTGCCCGGCCGCCACGCCGATGGCGCGAGCCTGGCGCGGCTGATGCGCGATGAAGGGGTGACCGTCGCGGTCGGGGTCCAGACGGTGTGGCTGGGCGTGGTCGAGCACCTTGAGCGCACGGGGACGACGCTCCCCGATCTCCAGCGGATCGTGGTCGGCGGATCGGATACGCCGCAGGCACTGGTGCGCCGGCTCGAAGCGGGGCTGGGCGCGGTGGTGCAGACCAGCTGGGGAATGACCGAATTGTCGCCGCTCGGCGTGACCGCGCGGCCCGGCGATGCCCCCGGCGAAAGCGCCGGCCGGCTGCTGATGGGCCTGGATGCGAAGCTGACCGATGCCGAAGGCGCCGCCCTGCCACGGCGGGACGGCGCGGTCGGGCGCCTGATGGTCAAGGGGCCGAGCGTCCTCGATCGCTATTTCGGCATGGCGAACGATGCGCTCGACGAAGAGGGATTCTTCGATACCGGCGACCTCGCCTCAATCGACGCCGTCGGCAACCTGACGATCCGCGGCCGGTCCAAGGACCTGATCAAGTCGGGCGGCGAATGGATCAATCCGGCCGAGATCGAGGCGATCGTCGGTCGCGAACCGGCGGTTGGGCAGGTGGCGGTGATCGCGCGCGCCGACGGCAAATGGGGCGAACGGCCGGTGCTGGTGGTCGAACTTCTGCCCGGCGCGACCGTGCGAGACGAGGATCTGGTCGCGGCGCTGCGCGGCACGGTCGCGGATTGGTGGCTGCCCGATGAGATCGTGCGGGTGGCGGCCATGCCGCTGGCGCCCACCGGAAAGATCGACAAGCTTCGCCTGAGGGCCGACTATGCCGCCGGTCTGCTCTGACGCCCGGCCGTCCTCATCGCGCGCGGGAGATACGGAGGAGAAGAACCGATGGCGATGAAGCGGCGAGATGTGCTGTGCGGCCTGGGCGCCGGCGCGACGATCGGCCTGATCGGGGCCCCCGCACGCGGCGCGCCCGCTCCGGCGGCGTTGCTCGGCCCGCCCGATCCGCGGTGGCTCGTCTCGGAACGGGAGGCGATGGCGTGGCATCGCTCCAAGGACAGCAGGGGGCCGGCGCTGACCGGAAACGATTCCTGGCGCGCCTTCCTCCAGTTTCTGGAAGAGAGACTCGGCGCGTTCGGCTGCGTCGACGTCCATCGTTCGCCGTGGGCCTTCAAGCGCATGGTATCGAGCGTCTGGCCCGACGCTTCCCAATGGGGCCTGATCTCGAACGGACGCCGCGTCCATGTTGCCAATTTCGGCGCAAGCTGCGGGATCACCGGCCGCGACGGCGTGACCGCCCCGCTGGTCCTGTGGGATCCCGATGCCAAGCCCGAGGTGGCCGGCAAGATCGTCGTCTATCGGCCGGTGCCGCGTTCCGACGTGCGCGACGCGTTCAGCGGCAGCGACTATGAATACCTCACGCCGTTCGACAGCTGGCCGGTCGAGGGCAAGCCGGTGTCGCAGGAGCAGCACGGCACGCATTCGATTTCCGACGCGGTGTGGGACGAGATGACCGCGACGGCGACCTTCGTCGCCGAAATGCGGGATCGGAAGCCGGCGGGAATCGTCTTCGCGATGAACCTCAACCGGGCGGCGACCGAGGGACTCTATACCTTCCCCGTGCCGGCGCTGTACGATTTCCCCTCGGTCTATGTCGACCGGCTGGTGGGCGACGCGATCATCGCCGATGCCCGCGATCACGCGACCGCCACCATCCGGGTCGAGGGGGCGCTGGTCGACAGCGAGGCCTATCAGCTGATCGCCTATCTGCCCGGCCGGGATTATGGTACCGAGCGCGACGAGCAGGTCCAGTTGCGGACCCACACCGACGGACCGTCGATCAGCCAGGACGACGGCGCGCTGGGGCTGCTGGGCGTCGTCAAATACATGAGCCGCATCCCACGGGCGGATCGTCCGCGCACCCTGATGATCGAACTCGACTGCCGCCATTTCATGCCGGGCGCCGAACGGGCCTGGGCGAACCAGGACTATTTCGAGAAGATGCCGCGCGCGGGAGACAAGATCGTGGCGTTGATCGCGATGGAGCACCTCGGCCAGATCGAATACGTCGCCGACGGCGATGCGATCAGGCCAAGCGGCCGATCGCTGCCGACCTGGGTCTACGCCACCTCCAATCAGGCGGTGATCGACGAGGCGTTCAAGGCGGCCCGGGACAATCAGGTGCGATCGGCCGTGATCCGCTCCCCTGGCCGCCCCGGCGCGCACGGCGAGCCGCAGGGACCGTGGTACGGCATGGGAAGCGGCGCGCGCTTTCGCGGTATTCCGGGCTACGGCGTCCAAGGGGACCTCGGCGCCTATTGGGCGCATTCGGGGCGGATCGACCGGTTCGATCCGCGTTCCTTTCGGCGGCAGGTGGCGATGTTCTGCCAGTTGACCGGCTTCCTGATGGCGTCCGACCTGACCAAGCTCCAGGCGCCGAAGGTCGATCGCGCGAGCGAGCCGGTGCCGCGCAATCTGAGGCAGTGACCTTTCAGCCGCGGAGCCGGGCGCGGGCGGGGCGTTGGCAGGCGGGATGTTGGCAGGCGGGGCTGCCGCCGGTCCTGACGCCGTCCGTGCGACAGGCCCGCCATCCCGTCCGGCCGCAATACCCGGCCGGCGCGCGACAAGCCGCGGCACGACTTGAAAGCGTTGCGTTCCGTGGGCTTTTTGCTAACTAACCAGATAGTGAAAAATTGGAGATGGGCATGGGTTTGCGGGATCGCGTCGCCATCGTGACCGGCGCGGGTGGAGGATTGGGCAGATGCCACGCGCTCCTCCTTGCCGAACTCGGGGCGAGGGTTGTCGTCAACGACATGAACGGCGCCAGCGCCGATCGGGTCGCCGCCGAGATCGTCGCGCGTGGTGGCGAGGCGATCGGCATCGGCGGCTCGGTGACCGATGCTCCAGCCGTCGCGCGGATGGTGGACACCGTCATGGCGCGATGGGGCCGGATCGACATTCTGGTGAACAACGCCGGCGTCCTTCGCGACAAGTCGTTCGCCAAGATGGATCTCGCCGATTTCCGCCTGGTTATCGACGTTCACCTGATGGGCGCCGCGATCTGCACCAAGGCGGTTTGGGACATCATGCGCGACCAGCGCTATGGGCGGATCGTGATGACGACATCGTCGTCCGGGCTTTACGGCAATTTCGGGCAGGCGAACTATGGCGCCGCCAAGATGGCGCTGGTCGGCCTGATGCAGACGCTGGCGCTGGAAGGCGAGAAATACGGCATCCGCGTCAACTGTCTTGCCCCCACGGCGGCGACGCAGATGACGGAAGGCGTGCTGGCGCCGGGAGCGCTTTCCCGATTGTCGCCCGATCTGGTCAGTCCCGGCCTGTTCGCGCTGGTGCGGGACGAGGCGCCGACGCGCGCCATCCTGTGCGCGGGCGCCGGGCATTTCGCCCAGGCCAACGTCACGCTCACCCACGGCAGCTACATCGGCGATGCGGGGGTCGAGGGCGCGGAGCGGGTCGTCGCCGGCTGGGAGGATATCGGGGACCGCGCGGGGGAGATCGTGCCCGGCTACGGCTTTACGCAGGCCGAACGGGAACTCGCCAGCGCCGGTCACGCCCTGCCGGCGATGGCGTTAGAACATTGAGGGGGCGATCACCGGCATAACCCTTTGGCGGGGCTGGCGACTGTGCGAGCGCGACCGCCGCTTTCCTCGAAGCTTGACGTCCGGTGGGCTAAATTGAGAGGAGCGTATTTCGACTAGAGGAACTGTTGGGTGACTGAGGTAAAATCAACGTCCTCGTCTGGCGCACGGCGCAGACCGGCTGCCAGCGCCGCCGCCGCGGAGGGCAAGCGCAAATCGAGCACCAAGGCGGAGCAGCGCGCGGAAACGATCGAACAGATCCTCGACACGGCGGAGTATCTGTTCTCGCGGCACGGGCTCTACGGCGTGACGTTGAAGGACGTCGCCAAGCAGGTGGGGGTGCACCACACGCTGCTCAACTATTATTTCACGGACAAGCGCGCGTTGTTCGACGCGGTCTTCGCCCGCCGCGCGGAGGTGACCAGCGAACGGCGGATGAAGGTGCTGGAGGATTACGACCGGGAAGCCGGCGGCAAGCCGACCATCGAGGGGGCGCTGCACGCGTTCCTCGATACCGACCTCGATCTCTATATCGAGGGCGGGGAAGGGTGGAAGAATTACGCCGCGCTGGGCGCGCAGGTCGCCAACACCCCGGAATGGGGGGCGGAACTGATGGACCAGCATTTCGATCCGGTCGTGTTGCGCCTGATCGACCTGCTGAAGCGTGCGCTGCCCGATTGCGAGGCGGATGACATCTTCTGGGGCTATCACTTCGTGACCGGGGCGCTGATGCTGACGCTGGCGCGGACGGGGCGGATCGACAAGCTGTCCGGCGGCCTGTGCCGGTCGGATGATTTCCTGGCGGTGAAAAAGCGTATGGCCACCTTCATGGCCGCCGGATTCCGCGCGGTCTGCGCCGAGCGCAAGGCCGAACGGGACGGACCCGCATAACGCCCGGCGTCCGCCGACGGCATTGTCGGCAATAAACTCACTCTCCAGTACGTGAATGACTTGCGGGCGTCGTGCGGGACGTTATGCTGCGCGTTCCAGACTACCGAACAGCGGTGGCGGCAGGTGAGGATACCCCCCGATGGCGATCGACACATCAGCGACGCGGCGATCGTCCGACACGCCCAGCGGCAGGGATATCACCAAGGTCGCGCTGACCTCCTCGGCCGGCGCGGCGGTCGAATGGTACGACTTCTTCATCTACGGCACCGCCGCCGCGCTGGTGTTTCCCAAGCTGTTCTTCCCGCCCGACCTGCCGCTGTTCGTGGCGCAGATCGCCGCGTTCGGCACCTTTGCGATCGGCTTCATCGCCCGTCCGCTGGGGGGCATCCTGTTCGGCCATTTCGGCGACCTGCTCGGGCGCAAGCGCGCGCTGGTGTTCGCGCTGATGCTGATGGGCCTGTCGACCGCGTTGATCGGCGTGCTCCCGACCTATCATCACGTGGGGATCGCCGCGCCGCTGATGCTCATCGTGCTGCGCCTGTTGCAGGGGCTGGCGATCGGCGGGCAATGGGGCGGCGCCGCGCTGCTGGCGATCGAATCCGCGCCGCGCGACAAGCAGGGCTATTACGGCAGTTTCGTTCAGGTCGGCGTCCCGCTCGGCGTGATCCTGGCCAATGTCGTGTTCCTGCTGGTCGCCTATCTGCTGCCAACCGCCGAGTTCGCGATCTGGGGCTGGCGCATTCCGTTTCTGCTCAGCATGATCCTGGTGTTCATCGGCATCTTCGTCCACTTCCGGATCGAGGAATCGGCCGGTCATGTCGCCGCGTCGCCGCAACGCAGGCGTTCCCCGGTGCTGGAGGTCGCGCTCCGCCACCCGAAGCAGCTCCTGCTCGCGGGCGGCGCCTTCATCGCGAACAACGTGTGCTTCTACATCATCATCACCTATTCCGTCGCCTATGGCACCAGCACGCTCGGCCTGTCGCGTGAGTTGATGCTGGGTTCGGTGGTCGGCGCGAGCGCGCTGATGATCCCCATCCTCGTCCTCAGCGGCTGGATCTCGGACCGATGGGGACGACGGCTGCCATTCATGCTTGGCGCCGCGCTCAGCGGCGCATGGGCGTTCGCTTTCTTTCCGCTGCTTGAAACGGCTTCGCCGGCGGCGGTGTTCTTCGCCATCCTGATCGATCTCGCTTTCCTCAGCCTGATGTATGGTCCCCAGGCGGCGCTGTTCGCCGAGCTGTTCCCGCCGGAAGTGCGCTATTCCGGCGCGTCGATCGGCTATCAGCTGGGCGCGGTGGTCGGCGGCGGCTTCGCGCCGATCATCGCCACCGCGTTGTTCGCCCATTACGGCTCGACCTTTCCGATCGCGCTGTACCTGGCCGGGGTGTGCGCCATCTCGTTCGTCTGCGTCGCGTTTCTTTCGGCGCATCGGGATGAGGGTCCGACGGTGTCGGCCGGTTGACGATCCCGGTGTTCCGGGCGACATCGGTGCCGCATGAGCCAGCCGCCCCAGGACGATCGAAGACCCAGCCGCCGCGGGCGCCCGAAGGACATCGCGCGCGAAGCGTCGATCGAACGCATCCTCGACGCGGCCGAACAACTGTTCGCCGAATATGGCTACCACGGCGTGACCATGAAGGGCGTCGCGCAGGCGATCGGGGTCAGCCCGACGCTGCTGCACTATCATTTCAACGGAAAGGAAAGCATCTTCGAGGCGGTCTGGGCGCGCAAGGCGCCGATCTCCGCCCGCAAGCGGCTGGCGGCGATGCAGGATTACGCCGCCACCGCGGGCGACGCGGTGACGGTGGAGGGCGCGTTGCGCGTCTGGATCGATACCGATCTCGACCTGCAGATCGAGCAGACCGAATACTGGTCGGCGTTCGGCCGCATCGCCGCGCAGGCCAACAGCGCGGGCGGATGGGGCTCCGAAAAGATGAGCACCTATTTCGATCCGGTCGCGGCGACGCTTGTCGACCTGCTCAAACGGGCGATGCCCGGCACGAGCGAGGAACGCATCTTCTGGGGCTTCCACTTCGTATCGGGCGCGATGACGCACAATCTGGCGCGCACCGGCCGGCTCGATCGCATGTCGGGCGGGCTATGCTCGTCGGACGATTTCCACGCGATCAAGGCGCATATGGTCACCTTCATGGCGGCCGGATTCAAGGCGATCTGCCAGCCCGGCTGATGTCCCGCAAGCGGAGGTCCTGCGCTTGTCCACGAATCCTGACCCCCGAACCACGCGCATTCCTACGGAGTCGTCCGTCGACGCCCGCCTGTGGGCAGGGGCGGGCGATGCCACGCATCGGCTCGCCGCACGAGGCTCTCGACCCGTCGGGCCATCCTGTGGGGCCGCGCCAAGTGTTCATGTGCGCGAAAGGTTGATCCAAACAGGCTGGAAATCCCTGATGCCCGAGTACAGCTGAACGCCGCATGTCCCGATCAACGCAGAGCAAGTGGACCCCGGCATCGCGATACGCCATCGCGACGGTCGAGAATTACGACCGACTGTAATCCTCGGGCGGGATGGGCCGAATTCGAAGGAGAAATACGATGGCTATTCTTTCCAGGAGCCCGAAACTACTCTTGATGCTGGCGCTGTCTGCCAGTGCCGTGTCCGCCGGCGTGCACGCACAGGAGCAACGCGACCCGAACCAGGGTGCCCCGGACATCACGGTCAACGGCTCGCCGCCGGCCGATCTGTCGGGTATGCCCGAAGGCCCGGAGGTCGAGGGCTTCATCTCGGCGCGCAACGACGTCAAGATGCAGGTCACGACGGCGGGCGGCACGAAGACGCTCGTGTTCCTGAGCGACGGCACCAAGATCCGGTCGCGCGGCGGGTTCCTGGGCCTGAGCAGCGACAAGCGCGCGGCCGATTCGCTGCTCAACGGCCTGCCGGTCACCATCAAGACGGTGCAATGGGCGGACGGGCTGGTGGCAAGCCAGATCGCGCTCAAGACCAAGGACTTCAAGACCGCATCGATGATCCGCAACGGCACCGAACAGGGATTCGCCGAACAGACCGCCGCCACCGAGGCGCTGCGCGGCCGCATGGCCGACATCGATCAGTATAATATCAAGAGCACGACCAACGTGAACTTCGACACCGGAAAGGCGGTGCTGTCGGAGCAGGCCAAGGCCGATCTCTGCGCCGCGGTCTCCGCCGCTGAAGGCATGGACAACGCGCTGCTGCTGGTTGTCGGCTATACCGATTCGACCGGAAGCCAGGATTTCAACCAGGTCCTGAGCGAGAAGCGGGCGGGCAAGGTGGTCAACTATCTCCAGCAGGCCTGTCACTGGAAGCCCTATCGGATGCTGACGCCGACCGGGATGGCCGAAGCGGACCCGACGGCGGACAACGATACTCCCGAGGGCAAGGCGCAGAATCGCCGCGTCGCGGTGAACGTGCTGGTCAGCAAGGGCCTCGACGGCCTGTAAGGCGCCTTGGGGCGCGCAATGCCCCCGGTCCCACGTCAGCCGCGGATCTGGCCCGATCCGCGGCCGACCCATTTGTAGGTCGTGAGCCCCTCCAGCGCCACCGGCCCGCGCGCGTGCAGCCGGCCGGTGGCGATGCCGATTTCCGCGCCCAGCCCGAATTCGCCGCCGTCGGCGAACTGGGTGGAGGCGTTCCACAGCACGATCGCGCTGTCGGCGGCGCGCAGGAATGCCTCGGCGGTGGCGCCATCTTCGGTGACGATCGCGTCGGTGTGATGCGATCCGTGGCGCGCGATATGGTCGAGCGCCGCGTCCGGCCCGTCGACGAAGCGCACTGCCAGGATCGATTCGAGATATTCGGTGTCCCAGTCCGCGGCAGTGGCGGCGGCGATGCCGGGGACCAGCGCTTGTGCCGACGCGTCGCCGCGCAATTCGCAGCCGGCCTCGATCAGCGCGCGCAGGATCGGCGCCGGATCGGGATAGGCGCGGTCGATCAGCAATGTCTCCGCCGCGCCGCAGATGCCGGTACGGCGCAGCTTGGCGTCGAGCACGATCCGCAGCGCCATGTCCGGCGCGGCCGCGGCATCGACATAGACGTGGTTGTTGCCGTCGAGGTGGGCGAGCACCGGCACCCGCGCCTCCGCCTGGACGCGCGCGACAAGTCCCTTGCCGCCGCGCGGCACCACCATGTCGAGGATGCCTTCGCCCGCCAGCATCGCGCCGACGGCGGCGCGGTCGGTGGTGGGGACCAGCTGGACCGCGTCGGCCGGCATCCCCCCCGCGCTCAGTCCGGCGGACAGCGCGGCGTGGATCGCGCGGTTCGATCGCGCCGCTTCCGATCCGCCGCGCAGGATCGCGGCGTTGCCCGCCATCGCGCACAGCGCGCCGGCATCGGCGGTGACGTTGGGCCGGCTTTCGTAGATGATGCCGATCACGCCGATCGGCACACGCACCCGCGACAGCGCCAGTCCGTTGGGGCGCGTGCGCGTGTCGATCACCTGGCCGACCGGATCATCGAGCGCGGCGATTGCGGCGACTCCGTCCGCCATCGCTTGGACCCGGCCGCTATCGAGCCGCAGCCGGTCGCGCATCGCGGGGGAGAGCGTGTCGGCGGCGGCCATGTCATCGGCGTTGGCGGCCAGGATCGTTGGTTCGGCATCGCGCAGCGCGTCGGCGGCGCGGCGCAGCGCGTCGGCCTTGGCCGCCGCCGGCATCGCCGCCAGCACGCGGGCCGCGATGCGGGCGCGGGCGCCCATTTCGGCGATCAGTTGCGTCGCATCGGTCATCACGTTCGCGCGGTAGCATGCTGCAATGCAAGGTGGTAGCGTGGCGACATGGGGGTCGACGCTGCTGGAGAGATCGTGACGGGCGCGCTGCTGGGCCGTGCGGTCGAGCCGCACGCCGGAGAGGGGCATGGCGCGCTCGACGGGGCGGCGCATGGGGCTTGCCTCAACTGCGGCACAGCGCTGGTCGGCGCCTATTGCCACCGTTGCGGCCAGTCAGGGCACATCCACCGTTCGATCGGGGCGATCTGGCACGAAATCCTGCACGGGGTCGTCCATTTCGAAGGCAAGTTGTGGAAGACGCTGCCGCTGCTCGCGTGGCGCCCGGGCGAGCTGACCCGGCGCTATGTTCACGGCGAGCGCGCGCGGTTCGTGTCGCCGATGGCGATCTTCCTGTTCTCGATCTTCACCATGTTCGCGATTTTCTCGATCCTGGGGATCGCGCCGCCGAGCGACCTTGGCGGTAACGACAAGATGGTGGTCGCGGGGATCGAGCGCGGGCACAAGCGGCTTTCGGACGAACTTGCCGAAGCAAGGCAGGCCCGCGCCCGCGTCAAGGCCGGGACGGCTGCCGCCGCGCGGCTCGATGAGACGATCGCCGACGCCGAATCGGGGATCAAGGCGCTCGATGCGACGCGGATGGCGCTGCCGTCGAAGCTCATCGGCGATAAGAGCGGTTTCCATACCGGCTGGTCGCGGCTCGATCACGGCTTGGAAAAGGCGCAGAAACATCCTGAGCTGATGCTCTACAAGCTCCAGTCGAACAGCTACAAATTCTCCTGGCTGCTGATCCCGCTGTCCCTGCCGTTCATGTGGCTGATGTTCTTCTGGAAGCGCGACTACCGCATGTACGACCACGCCGTGTTCGTGACCTATTCGATCGCGTTCATGTCGCTGCTGTTCATCGTGCTGACGCTGGCGGGGGCGGCCGGGTTGGCCAGCAGCTGGCTGGCCACGATCGGCCTGATCGTTCCGGTGATCCACCTGTACCGCCAGTTGCGCGGCGCCTATCGGCTGGGGCGGACGACCGCGATCCTGCGCACGATGCTGTTGCTGATCTGCATCAGCATCATTCTCGCGCTGTTCGTCGTGCTGCTGGTCGGGCTGGGGCTGGTCGGCTGACGCCGCTTATTTCGCGCAGGGATAGCGCCGCTTCATGAAGGCGTAGAAGGCCTCCCGCACCGTCAACTCGCGCTGTTCGGGCGGGATCGTGCGGAAATCGGCGAACAGGTCCTTGCTGGTCAGGCGCAACGCGCCCTTGGGCGGCGGGCAACTGTGCGGCGGCGTGCCGGCCTGCGCGTCGGTCGCCAGCATGGCACGGTACGCCGCGGTCGCGTGGGCGACCTCGTCCTTGAGCCGCTGATACTCGGGCGCGTCCGCGGCGGCGGCACCCCGGCTCTGAAGCGCGGTGGCATGGGCGAGGAAATCGCGCACCGTCATGTCCTGCGCCGACGCCGCCATCGGCGCCATCAGTCCTGTCAGCCCAGCCAGTGCCCGAACGGCGACCCAACGCCCCATGTCAAAAGCCCTCCCGCCTCGTCGCCGACACGGAAGGGCTAGGATTGTCGCACCGCGCCGTCAAACAGCGGGCGAATACCGGGCGATCAGGCGCCCTGCGGCGCAGGCGTTCCGAAGCCGCCCTTGGGCCGGCGCGTCTTGGGAACCGAGGTGCCCGACGCCGGCTGCGCGGCGATCGACGCGCCCGGATCGGTCCGGTCGATCCCGTCGCCAGCGACGATCTGCTTGATCTCGTCGCCCGTCAGCGTCTCATATTCCAGCAGGGCGTTGGCCAGCGTGTGCAGCTGGTCGATATTCTCGGTGATCACCTGCGTCGCGCGCTGGTGGCCATCGTCGATCAGGCGCCGAATCTCGCTGTCGATCAGCAGCGCGGTCTCGTTCGACATGCTGTGGCGCTGCGTCTGCGAATAGCCGAGGAAGGTTTCGCCCTGTTCCTCCTCATATTCCAGCGGCCCCAGCTTGTCCGACATGCCCCAGCGCAGCACCATCGCGCGGGCGAGCTTGGTCGCCTGCT
>NZ_DATMGG010000182.1:0-26833 GCF_035555815.1 Sphingomonas sp. | reverse complement strand
ATAGGACTGGAAGCCGCCGATCGCCTGAAAGGTGGTTTCGGTGGCGACGTCGAGGAAGCTGGCCTGGCCGGGGGTGGGCGTCGGGGTGGGCGTGCCGCCGCCGATTCCGCCGCCGGTGCCACCGGTGCCCGTGCCGCCGCCGGTGGGCGGCGCGATGCCGCCGGCGGTCTGCGGACCGGACGCGCCGCCGCATGCCGTCAATGCCAGCAGCGGCAACGCCGCGATCAGGGCCAAGCTACGCATGTCCGAAATTCCTCTGTCTCGTCCCGCAAGGGTCGGGCAGAGGGGTAGCCGGACAGGGTTAAGACGCTCTAAACGCCCTTTCCGAAATGCGGCGAGCCGCGCCTATTTGCCCCGGCGCTTGCGATGCGATTCGAGGTCGAGCACCGCCGAATCGGCATCCTCCTGCATCAGGCCCAGCCGGCGCGCGACTTCCTGATAGGCCTCGACCTCGCCGCCCAGGTCGCGGCGGAACCGGTCCTTGTCGAGCTTTTCGTTGGTCGCCATGTCCCACAGCCGGCAATTGTCCGGGCTGATCTCATCCGCCAGGATGATCCGGCCGTAGTCATTGTCCCAGATCCGCCCGAACTCGAGCTTGAAGTCGACCAGGCGGATGCCGATGCCGGCGAACAGGCCCGACAGGAAATCGTTCACCCGGATCGACAGGTCGGCGATATCGTGCAGCTCTTCCTGGCTGGCCCAGCCGAAGCACAGGATGTGCTCGTCGCTGACGATCGGATCGCCCAGCGCATCGTCCTTCAGACAATATTCGATGATCGTGCGGGGAAGCTGCTGGCCTTCCTCGATGCCCAGCCGCTTCGACAGCGAGCCGGCGGCGACGTTGCGGACGACCACCTCGATCGGCACGATCTCGACCTGGCGGATCAACTGCTCGCGCATGTTGAGGCGGCGGATGAAATGGGTCGGCACACCGATGTTGCCGAGCAGGGTGAAGACATGCTCGGAAATGCGGTTGTTGAGCACGCCCTTGCCGCTGATCGTGCCCTTTTTCTGGGCATTGAACGCGGTCGCGTCGTCCTTGAAATACTGGATCAGCGTACCCGGCTCAGGACCCTCGTACAGGATCTTGGCCTTGCCCTCGTAGATCTGGCGGCGGCGAGCCATCGGCGGCGTTCCCTTGGAAAAAGAGCAGCCCCGGCCGGCACGGGACTCGCGCGGACCGGGGCGGGGAAGGGCGCGCCTATACGGGATGGCGCGCGCGCAATCAATCAGGCTGGCGATCGGGGGCGCCGGTGAGCGGCGAGCGTTTCGGCCAGCGTGCGGTTTCGCCCGGTTACCGGGCATTCCCCAGCGCGGCGCGGATCAGGGCGCGGGTGTGCGACCACGCCGCCGAATCGGGGGTGACCAGTTCGACGTGGCCGGTGTTCTCGATCATCGTCAGGCGGACCGCGTCGCCGGCGGCGGTGGCGCGCGTGGCATAGTCGCGGACCATGTCTGCTGGGACGATGCGGTCCTGCACGCCGCCAACGACGTCCTGCGACACGCCGAGGGGCAGGAGGCGGGGGATCGAGGTATCGGCGTAGACATCGGCGCGGCCGGGGCCGGGCCGGCCGACCAGCCGGCCGATCACGTCGGTGCCGCAGCCATTGTCGGGGCGCGCGGCGGTCGCCTCCAGATCGGGCAGGCCGCCGAGGCTGACGACGTGATCGATCCGCAGCGGATCGGTGGTGGCGAGCGCGCTGCCCGCCGGCAGGCGATGCCGTGCCGCCAGCCACAGCGCGAGATGGGCGCCCGCGCTGTGCCCGACCGCGACCAGCCGGCGCGGATCGAGACCGAACGCGGCGGCATCGGTGGCGAGCCGGTCGGCCGCCAGCGCGGCGTCGGCGAAGGTGCCGGGATAGCCCCCGCCGGCGCGATCGACCCCGCGATAATCGATGTTCCACACCGCGATGCCGTGGCGGCGCAGGTCATCGGCGACCCAGTTCATCAGCTTGCGATCGGCGATCGCGGTGGTCCAGCAGCCGCCATGGACCATTAGCACGGTGGGAAAGGGGCCGGCGCCGTCCGGGCGCCACACGTCGACGCGGTGCATCGAATCGGGGCCATAGGTGACGGTCGCGTCGGGATCGGGGCGTGGCCGGCGGGTGAGATCGGGCCAGGTCAGATGGGCGGTCATGCCGCGAGGCTAGCCGGCGACGGCGCGGCGCGAAAGGCGGGCGGGTCGGCGCCCCAAGCGAGTGGAATCGACGGGGTGGCGGGCGGCGCGAAGGGGAGGCCTCGCACCGCCCGTCGGGGGGGTCAGTTGCCGCGTTTGGCGGTCGCTGCGACGCGACGCCACGGTGCGGCATATTGATAGGCGGTCAGGCGTTCGATGCCTTCCCAGGTCTGCTGGAGCAGCTTATGGATGGCGCCGCCGATGAAACGGCGGCCCGGATTGGCCCGACCAGAGTGCAGGACGTGGTCACGCATGATCTGTACTCCTTTGTTTTTTCACGAGCGAAGAACGTAGCGCCCTTGTGCGTCGATCGCGGCCGGGGCGCCAACAAATCGTTGGACGGAAATGATAAGCGGGGCTTATAGATAGCCGATGCGCCAGATCCCGCCGCTCGCCGCCGTCCGCGTGTTTGAGGCTGCCGCCCGGCATGAGAATTTCACCAGTGCCGCGCAGGAACTGGGCATGACCCAGGCGGCGGTCAGCTATCAGATCAAGCTGCTGGAGGAGCGGCTGGGCGTCGCGCTGTTCCGTCGGGAAAAGCGGCGCGTGGTGCTGACCGACGCGGGCCGCGGTGCGATCCCGCAGGTGACTCGCGCGTTCGACGCGCTCGACGCCGCCTTTGCCGGCATTCGGGCGGAGGACCAGGCGCTGCTGACCATCGCCACCTCCAACACCTTTGCCAACACCTGGCTGGCGTGGCGGCTGGGCGGGTTCCAGTTGCGGCATCCCGAAATGGCGGTGCGGCTGGAGACCAGCGACCTGATCACCGATTTCGCCGCCGAGGACGTCGACGTCGCGATCCGCGCCGGGCGTGGGGGGTGGGAAGGGCTGGCGGCGGATTTGCTGGTCAAGGTCGATTTCACGCCGATGTGCAGCCCCGATTTCCTCGCCCGGCACGGCGGCCGGATCGAGCCACGCGATCTGTTGCGGCTGCCGCTGATCAGCCCTCACGACGCCTGGTGGAGCGTGTGGCTGCGTGAGGCGGGGGTGGAGGTGGCGGACGGCCCGCCGCGCCCCGGCGTCCGGCTCGATTCGCAGGCGCATGAGGGCAATGCGGCGATGGCGGGGCAGGGCGTGGCGATGCTGACCCCGTTCTTCTGGCGCAACGACGTGGCGGAGGGGCGGCTGGTGCGGCTGTTCGACCAGCTTTCGACGCGCGGCTTCGCCTATTGGCTGGTCTATCCCGAGCATCGGCGCGGCGTCGCCAAGATCCGGCGGTTTCGCGAATGGCTGCTGGCGGAACTGGGGCGGCAGGGCTTTCCCGACACCGTCGTCGCGCCCGGCCTGAACGGCGCGGCATGACGGCGGCGCGGCGAAGCCGCGCGGCGATGATCCGGCGGGTGGCGGCCACAGCGGCGCGACGCCCATTGGCATCGCGTGCCCGCGCCTGCTAACGCCCGCACCCCATGGCTTCCGCACCCGTCGATCCGATCACCGATGCTCCGTTCGATTCCGCGCTGTCGGAGCGTTACCTCGTCTATGCGATGTCGACGATCACCGCGCGGTCGCTGCCCGACGTCCGCGATGGGTTGAAGCCGGTCCATCGCCGGCTGCTGTGGGCGATGCGGCTGCTGCGGCTCGATCCCGACCAGGGCTACAAGAAGTGTGCGCGCGTCGTCGGCGACGTGATCGGCAAATACCATCCGCACGGCGACCAGTCGGTCTATGACGCGATGGTCCGCCTCGCCCAGACCTTTTCCCTCCGCTATCCGCTGGTCGATGGGCAGGGCAATTTCGGCAACATCGACGGCGATAACGCCGCCGCCTATCGCTATACCGAGGCACGGCTGACCCAGGTCGCGATCGACCTGATGGACGGGCTGGACGAGGACGCCACCGACTATAAGCTGACGTATAACGGCGAGGAGCAGGAGCCCGAGCTGTTTCCCGGGCTGTTCCCCAACCTGCTGGCCAACGGCGCGCAGGGGATCGCGGTGGGCATGGCGACCAGCATCCCGCCGCACAACGCCGCTGAACTGATCGACGCCGCGATCGCCCTGATCGATAACCCGCAGGCGAACGTGCTCGATCATGTGAAAGGGCCGGATTTCCCGACCGGCGGCGTCGTCGTCGACAGCCCGGCGGCGATCGCGGAAGCCTATGCCACCGGGCGCGGCGGGTTTCGCGTGCGCGCCAAAATCGAGCGGGTGAACGAAAAGGGCGGCGGGTGGCACCTGGTGGTGTCCGAGATTCCCTATGGCGTGCAGAAGGGCAAGCTGATCGAGGGCATCGCCGCGCTGATCAACGACAAGAAGCTGCCGATCCTGGGCGACGTGCGCGATGAATCGGACGAAGCCGTGCGCATCGTCATCGAGCCGCGCAGCCGCACCGTCGCCGACCAGGACCTGGTCCACAGCCTGTATCGCCTGTCCGACCTGGAAGTGCGGGTGCCGCTCAACCTCAACGTGCTCGATCACCAGCGTACGCCGCGGGTGATGAGCCTGAGCGAGGCGCTGAGCGCGTGGGTCGAGCATGGCTTTGTCGTGCTGCGCCGGCGATCGGAGCACCGGCTGGGCAAGATCGCCGACCGCATCGAACTGCTCGACGGCTATCTGATCGCCTACCTCAACCTCGACCGGGTGATCGAGATCATCCGCACCGAGGACGAGCCCAAACCGGTGATGATCGCCGAATTCGCGCTGAATGACCGGCAGGCGGAGGCGATCCTCAACATGCGGCTGCGCAGCCTGCGCCGGCTGGAGGAGATGCAGATTCGCGGCGAGCGCGACAAGCTCGACAAGGAACGCGGCGAGTTGGAACTGCTGCTGTCGTCCGACGCGCGCCAGCGCACGCGGATGAAGCGCGACCTGGGCAAGATCCGCGACCGCTACGGCCCGGAAACCGCGCTGGGCGCGCGCCGCACCGCCGTGGAGGAGGCCGCGCCCGCGCGCGAGATCCCGCTGGAGGCGATGATCGAGCGCGAGCCGATCACGGTGATCCTGTCGCAGCGCGGCTGGATCCGCGCGATGAAGGGCCATGTCGAGCTGGCCAGCGCCGAGACGCTCAAGTTCCGCGAGGGCGACGGGCCGTTCATCGCCTTTCACGCGCAGACCACCGACAAGCTGCTGGTCGCCGCCGACGGCGGGCGATTCTATACGCTGGCGGCGGACAAGCTGCCGGGTGGGCGCGGTTTCGGCGAGCCGGTGCGGCTGATGACCGACATCGACGGCGAGATCGTCGCGATGCTGCCGGTGTCGCGCTCCGAGAAGCTGCTGGTCGCTGCCAGCGACGGCCGCGGCTTTATCGTCCGCGCCGCCGATACCGTCGCCGAAACGCGCAAGGGCAAGACGGTGGTGACGCCGCGACTGGGCGCGAAGCTGCGCATCGTCCGCCCGATCGGCGCCGAGGACGATTATGTCGCGGTGGTCGGCGACAACCGGCGGATGCTGGTGTTCCCGATCAGCGAGGTGGCGGAAATGGCGCGCGGTCAGGGGGTGCAGCTCCAGCGGTATCGCGAGGGGCATCTGTCCGACGTCACTACCTTCCGCTACGCCGCCGGGCTGAGCTGGGCGATGGGCGGCGAAGCTGGCCGGACGCGGACCGAGACCGATCTGGGACCATGGCGCGCGGCGCGCGGCGCGGCGGGGCGGACGCCACCCAACGGCTTCCCCCGCGACAACCGCTTCTGATCGTTACGAAAACCGACCCTGCTTTCAGCCTGTCTTAACACATCGCCGATAGCGTCGGCGCAATGGTTTTCCGCAAGGCGCGCCCTGTCATGTCCATTGCACCGGCGCGTGATGACGTGGCCGACGTCGTCGAGCGCCCGATGGACCCGGCGCGGATCGCCCGGCTGGTCGACCTTCTTCCCATTCCGGCGGTCGCGGTGAGCCGCTGCAACGACGCGCTGATCTTTGAGGCCACCAACCGCGCGTTTCGCCAGGCAGGGCTGGGCAGCACGCCCGAGCATTCGCCGATCATCCGGCTGCTGGGCGGGCGCATCGCGCAGTTCCTCGATTGCGACGAGGCGAATGTCGAATTCCCGTGGCAAATCGGCGAGGCGATCGATGCGCGGCATTTCCGGGTGATGATCGCGCGGCGCCCCGACGCGAGCGCGGGCGACCGGTGCCTGGTCACGCTGGTCGACCAGACCGGCGAACAGCGGACCCATACCAGTCTGCGCCGCGAGATGCTGTCCGACAGCCTGACCGGGCTGCCCAATCGCGGTGGCTTTGGCGACGAGCTGGAACGCCGTATCACCGACGAGACCCGCACCGGTTATGCGGTGATGATCGTCAACCTTGACCGGTTCAGCCGGGTCAACGCCTGCATGGGGTCGCTGGCCGGCGACGAATTGCTGATCTCCGTCGCGCGGCGGATCAAGGGCGCGCTGCGCGGCGGCGACATGCTGGCGCGGATCGGCGGCGACGAATTCGGCATTCTGGTGCAGGTCGACGACGGGGCCTGCGATGCGATGCAGGTCGCGCGGCGAATCGAGGCGGCGCTGTCGACCCCGTTCCGCCTGTCCGATTTCGAGATTCGCGTCGACTGTTCGATCGGCATCGCCATCGGCCACGACGAGCTGGCGGAGCCCGAGGATCTGATCCGCCACGCCCAGTTCGCGGTGAAGCGGTCGAAACGGACCGGGCTGGCCGAGGTCTATCAGGATTCGGTGTTCGACATCGTCCGCACCCAGTTCGGCATCGAGACCGAACTGCGCCGCGCGGTCGAGAATGGCGCGATGCGGCTGAACTTCCAGCCGATCTGCGACCTGGCCAGCGGCCGGATCGTGTCGTTCGAATCGCTGGCGCGATGGACGCTGGACGACGGCACCGAGGTCGAGCCGTCCGATTTCATTCCGGTGGCGGAGGAAAGCGGGTTGATCGTGCCGCTGGGCCGCTGGGCGATGAGTGAGGCGGCGCGCACGCTGGCCGAATGGGATCGCGTCGCCGGCGGCGATTGCGGCGCCAATATCGCGGTCAACCTGTCGGCGATCCAGCTCCAGCGCGACCATATCGCCGCGCTGGTACAGGACGCGGTGAGCGCCGCCGGTATCGGCGCCGACCGGCTGACGCTGGAATTGACCGAGAGCGCGATCGTGTCCGATCCCGATCGAATCGCCGCGACGATGCACGCGCTGAAGGGGCTGGGCACCACGCTGGCGATGGACGATTTCGGCACCGGCTATTCCAACCTGGCCTATCTGCAAAAGCTGCCGATCGACGTGCTCAAGATCGACCGCAGCTTCGTCACCGGCATGTTGGCCGATCGCGACAAGGTGGCGATCGTCCGCGCGATCCTGAGCCTGGCGCAGGCGCTGGGGATGCGGACCACCGCCGAGGGGATCGAGACGAGCGAGCTGGCGCAGACTCTGGCGGCACTCGGCTGTTCCTACGGCCAGGGCTATCTCTATTCGCGGCCGATCGAGAAGGACGCCGCCTATGCGCTGCTGGTCGAGCGCAGCGCCTGAGCCACCGCTTCGTCGGCGATCGCGCCGACACGAATCGCGTCGGGAAACCCCTCGGCGATCCAGCGATCCTCGATCTCGCGCAGCACTCGAGCGACGTCGGGGCCCTTGCGCAGCCCACGTTCGACCAGCGCGCCGCCGGTGATCGGCAGCGCGGGCGGGGTCCAGCCGGCCAGCGCGGTCACGTCACCCTCCGGGCGATCGGACAGCAGCAGCCGATCGATCGCACCGGCGATCCCCAGCCGATAGCCCAGTTCGCGCCCGGAGGCCGCGCCCGCTGGCTGCGCGGCGACGGCGATGCGCTTGCGTTCGGCATTGGACAGCTTGAGCCGCGCGCCGACCTCATCCACCGCGTCGGCCGGCAGCAGCGCGACCAGCCGGCGGAACGGATCGGGCGCGGTGTCGGTCGCTGCCTCCCGCGCAGCCAGTGCCGCAAGCCGCTCGGCGGAGGCGATCTCGGGCAGCACCGGCTTCAGGATCGCGCGGTCGAGCATCAGCCGCACCACCGCCACCGCATCACGCGCGATCAGCAGCTTGAGCAGCTCATCACGGATGCGTTCGCGTGACAGCGCCATCAGGTCGTTGGCGCGCGCGGTACAGGCGTCGAGCCCCGCCGGATCGGGGGCATCGCCGAACCGCGCGAGGAAGCGGAAGAACCGCAGGATACGCAGATGATCCTCGGCGATGCGTTGCAGCGGATCGCCGATGAAGCGCACCCGCCGTTCCGCCAGATCGGCCAGCCCGTCGAAATAGTCGAAGATCTCCCCGGTCGCCGGATCTGCATAGAGCGCGTTCATCGTGAAATCGCGCCGCGCCGCATCCTCCCGCCAATCGTCGGTGAAGGCGACGACCGCGTGGCGCCCGTCGGTCGACAGGTCGCGGCGTAGTGTCGTCACCTCGACCGGTCCGCCCTCGGTCACCGCGGTGACAGTGCCGTGGGCGATGCCGGTCGGCACCGCCTTGATCCGCGCGGCCTGCAACAGGTCGATCACCGTTTCGGGTGCGTGGCGGGTGGCGATGTCGACGTCGGCGACCGGCAGCCCGAGCAGCGTGTCGCGCACCGCGCCGCCGACGAAGCGGGCCATGCTGTCGCCCGCGCCCAGCGCCGCGCCGAGCCGGTCGAGCCCGGCGCGGCGGCGCCATTCGGCATCGGGCAGGGTGACGCTCACCAGACCAGCCGCCGCGACAGATTGACGAACATCGCCGCGGTCGCGCCCCAGATGCGGCGGTCGTTCCAGTCGATCTGGTAATAATGCCGCTCGCGCCCCTCCCATATATGGCTGGTGCGGCGCTGGTTGGCGGGATCGAGCACGAAGGCGAGCGGCACCTCGAACACGTCGGCGACCTCCGCCTCCGCCGCGACCAGGGTGAGGTCGGGCGCAATCACGCCGAGCACCGGCGTCACCTCATAGCCGGTGACGGTACGATAGCGGTCGACCGCGCCGATCACGGTGACGGCGGCGGGGGGCAGGGCAATCTCCTCCTCCGCCTCGCGCAGCGCCGCCGCCACCGCATCGGCATCGCCGGGATCGATCCGGCCGCCGGGAAAGGCGACCTGGCCGGGATGGCGGCGCAGATTGGCGTTGCGCTGGGTGAGGATCACGCCGGGTGCGGCGCGATCGGTCACCGCGATCAGCACCGCCGCCTCCGCCGTGAGGGGAGCGTCGTCGAGTTCGAGCGCGTGCAGGTCGCCGCTCAGCAATTCAGGGCGGCCGCGATTGCCGGCGTCGAGTGCCGCGGTGAGCCGTTCGACGAGTGTCATGCCGGCTCCAGCGCAAAGAAGGCGCCGTCGCTGGTCAGCCCGACGGGATCGGCGTTTCCGGCCAGCGCGATCTCGACCAGCTCGTAATAGACCGGCCGCGCGATCAGCGCCTCCAGCCCGCCGCGCACGTGGAGATAGGGGCGCGGGCCGTCGCCATCCTCGGCGAAGCGCAACGGATGATCCGGCCCGGCGGTGACGAGGTCGCCGGTGTTGAGGCGAAAGGTCAGCCGCCCGCCCTCCGCGCGCAGCTCGACCGCGACGAACGGGGCGTCGTCGACGGCGATGTCGAGCTTCTCGACGGGGGTCACCAGCATATAGCCGCCATCCTCCTCGCGCCGCAGGATGGTGGAAAACAGCCGCACCATCGCCTGCCGCCCGATCGGCGACCCCTGATGATACCAGGTGCCGTCACGCGCGATCCGCATCTCGCTGTCGCCGCAGTGGGTCGGGTTCCAGCCTTCGACCGGCGGCAGTTTCTGCTCGGCGGCCAGCGCCGCGATCTCGGCGAGGCTGAGCGATGCGAGGTCGGGCAGGGGAGTCATCGGCATCGTCCGGCCGCTCTAGCGAAGCGCGGCGGCGGAGGACAATGGTTTTGGGGCGGGGAGATCAGGCGACCGCCCGCCCCTCCACCATCCCGTCGCAATCGGGCAGGTCGGCGCCGCGTGCGAGCAGGCGGCGGGGCTCCCACGGGCCGGGCAGCGACCATCGCGCGGTATGTTCCGCCGAGAAGCCGAAGAAACGCGCATAATATTCGGGGTCGCCGACCAGCATCAGCCGATCGGCGCCGGGAATCCCGCCGGCGACCGCGCCGGCATCGGCGGCGGCGAGCATGTGGCGGGTGATCTGTTGCCCCAGCCCGGCGCGCTGGATCGCCGGTTCGACCGCGATCGGGCCGACCATCACCATCGGCACGCGTCCGCCGTCGGCGCAAGCCAGCGCGACGGGCCAGCACTGGATGCTGGCGATCAATGCGCCGTCGTCGCCCAGCATGGCGAAGCTGAGGGCCGGGATCGCCGCCAGCCCGGCGCGAACGCGATAGGCGGTGCGCGCGTGGCGATCGGGCCCGAACGCGCGGTCGAGCAGCGATTCGACGTCGGCGGGCGCGACGGTGGCGAGGGGGACGATGGTCATAAGCGCCGCGCGCTGTAGCCGTGATCGTGTCGAGCGCAAGGCTTTCGTGCGCGCGCCGATCTGCTATCGGCGGCGGACCATGAACGACAGCCTCACCCTTCAGGTCCACGATCTCGAAGTGCAGGTGCTCACCGGCATCTATTCCGAAGAGACCCACCTGCCGCAGCCGATCCGCGTCTCGCTCGACGTCGATCTCGATTGTCCCGCGCATTTCGCGCCGGATACGCCGCTGTCGGCCTCCAAAAGCTATATCGACCTGCGCGAGGCGGTGACCACCGCGCTGCCCGAGGGCGTGCATTTCAAGCTGGTCGAGGGCATCGCCGACCATATCATCGAGACGCTGATGCTGCAGGACGGGCGCGTGCGCCGGGTGGCGGTGAAGATCATCAAGCTGGCGATCGCCGAACACGGCGAATCGATCGGCATCACGCTGGTGAGGCATCGCCGCTGATGCGGCCGCTCGCGCTCGTCACCGGAAGCTGCCGGCGGCTGGGCGCGCATATCGCCGCGCGGCTGGCGGAGGCGGGGTACGACCTGGCGCTCCACACCGGCCACGATCCCGAGCCGGAACCGTGGCTGGGCGCGAGAATCGCCGCGGTCGAACACCATGTCTTTGCCGCCGACCTTGCCGATTCGGCCGCGGTGGAGGCGCTGCCCGAACAGGTGGCGGCGCATTTCGGCCGCCCGGTTGCCCTGCTGGTCAACAGCGCATCGCGATTCGAGGCGTTGGACGGCGCGCGGCCGGGGGAGGGCGGCGGATATGAGGATCTGGCCGCGCACCTGCGCGTCAACTGTGTCGCACCCTATGCGCTGGCGACACGCGTATCGGCGGCGGGGGCGGCGGCGGTGATCAACATCCTCGACCAGCGAATCGCCCAGCCGCCGGTCGACCAGCTCGCCTACACCCTGTCGAAACAGGCGCTGGCAGAGGTGACGCGGACGCTGGCCGTCGCGCTGGCGCCGCGCACGCGGGTCAACGGCGTCGCGCCGGGGCTGACGATCCCGACCCCGGACTATGGCGCGGCGCAGCTCGACCGGCTGGCGGCGATGATGCCGCTGGCGCACCTGCCCGCGCCCGAGGACGTCGCCGACGCGGTGGCGTGGCTGGCGCAGGCGAGGTCGGTCACCGGACAGGTGGTCTATGTCGACGCCGGCGCGCACCTGCGCAGCTATCAACGCGATTTCGTCCACCTCGGCCGCTGAGCCGGCGCGAACGAATCGGCAACGCGCGCGCGGCAGCGGCGAACCGTCGGGTGTCGCTCGTAGTGCCGAAGTTGGGGCGTAGCCCTAGCGATCGTCAGTGGGAGGCCCGGCGCGTTCCGGGCGAAGCAATCCAAGGCAGCGCACGGAACGCTGGATTGCCGCGCGGCTTCGCCGCTCGCAATGACGAACTGTTTCGTTTGTTTTCCGTATTTTCCGGGCGGACGCTCCCGTCCGGCCGGAAAATGCCCTAGCGAGTGCAGGGTCCCAGCGCCCGGAGCACGAAGGCGTAGTCCTGCCGTGCGATCGTCGCGTCCGCGTCGGCCAGCGACGCCAGCGTGCGATCGGGCAGCGACTGTGGCAACCCGCATGCCAGCCTGTACCACAACAGCGTGTCGCGCGCCGGCGGTGCGGCGGCTTCATCGAGGATTTCCGACAGCGCCACCGCCCAGCGCGGTTGTTCGCCCGGCCGGCGCAGCACGTTGAGCGACACCGGCCGCTGATCGGCGGTGGTCAGGAAAATCTGGGTTTCGCCCTCACCCGGCAGCGTGCCCGCGACGTGAAAGGCGTTGCCGATGCCGGTGATCGCCGGGGGCGCATCGGGCGCGACCAGTTCGCGCGCGATGCCGCGAATCCGCGATTCGAGCGGTTCCGACCAGAATTGCTGGCCGTTGAGCGAGGTCAGCTGTATTTCGCCCGCCCGGCCCGCGACGGTGCGCGCAAACAGCAGCACGCGCGCCTTTTTCAACTTGGGCGGCTTGCCCCGGGAATCGGCGGGAACGTCGACCAGATAGCTGATCCGCGCCGGCATTTGCGCAGGGCCGCGAATCAAGGACTGGACATCGGCCTGTATATAGTATCTGATCCGCCCCGGTTCGACACTCGCGACGTCGGCGCCTTTGAGGCGCGTGGCATCGCGGACAATCGCATCGATCACCACCGGGGACGCCAGCAGGCGGTCGGCGATGGCGGCGTATGAGGGCAGGTTCTGCCCAGATTCCGCCACGGTTTGTGCGGTTTGTGCCGAACATGGGGCAATTGTGGCAAACATCGCGATCGCGATGGGTGTCATGCGGAGGGGGTAGTTCATGGCTTTCGGGTTACGCGATCGCGCTGGATTGTTGTAGAAATAATTCTGTCTTTTGACGCCGGTAAGGTATCCGCGTCCGACAAAGCGTTTGCGTCATCCCTGGGGCCACGATAGAGACTCGGGCGCTGCCGCAGGATATAACAGCACAAGGCAGAAGGTGGGCGACGGCATCGGCCGGGCTTGCCATTGTCAGTCATGAGGGAGTTTCGTTGCTGAATGGCTTACGCTGACCGGAATATGAGCGGAAATCGTGTGGTCGCGCTGATTATCGTCGCGCTGATCCACGTCGCGCTCGGATATGCCTTCGTGACGGGCCTCGCCTATCAATATATCAAGAAGGCACAGGAAAATCTGAAGACCTTTGAGGTCGAGGAGCCACCACCCCCGCCGGAGGAGGTGCCACCGCCGCCGCCGCCGCCGGACCAGCCGATGCAGCCGCCGCCGGTGGTGACACCGCCGCCGATCGTGCAGACCAACACCCCGGCTCCGGTGACGATCACCTCGGTCGCGACACCGCCGCCGGTCTATGCGCCGGCTCCGGTCGCCGCGCCGCCGGTGGCGCCGCCGGCGCCGCCGCCGCCGCCGCCGAAGCTTGCCGCCAACGCGAGTCCGCGCGGCAACCCCGGTTCGTGGTTCTCGAACGACGATTATCCCGCCGGTGCGCGCCGTGCGGGGGCCGAAGGTCGCGTCACCGTCTCGCTCACCATCGATGCGACCGGCCGCGTTTCGGATTGCCGCGTGACCTCGTCGAGCGGCAATGCCGAGCTCGACAGCACCACCTGCAGCCTCGCCAAGCGGCGTGGTCGCTACAAGCCGGCGCAGGACGATGCGGGGAATCCCGTCCCGTCGACCGCCACCATTCCTGGCGTCCGCTGGCGGCTGGAAGAATAACTGGGCTATCGGCGCCGCCGGGCACGGGCCCGGGGCGCCGAATTTTCATGTGAATCAAATCGTCTAGAGGGAAAGACCGAGCAATGCTGACCACCATCCTTGCCGCAGGTGCGGCTCACGGCGGCGAAAATCCGTATGGCCTGATGGCCGCGCTCGAGCAGGGCGGCATTATCGCCCAGACCGTCTTCGGCATCCTGGTGCTGATGTCGGTCGTCAGCTTCTACATCATGTTCACCAAGCTGTTCGAGCAGCAGAAGATCATCAACCAGGCGAAGCGCGTCCGGTCGAGCTTCTGGAGCACGACCAGCCTGCGTGAAGGCGCTGCCAAGCTCGAGAAGAACTCGGCCTATCGCCAGATCGTCGACGACGGCCTGGCCGCGCAGGAGCAGCACAGCCGCCTGACCGATCCGGTCGAGGCGCATGACTGGTTGCACGGCTCGCTCGCCCGTTCGGAAGCTGCGATCAACTCGAAGCTCGCCGGCGGCCTGGCGTTCCTGGCGACCGTCGGCGCGACCGCGCCGTTCATCGGTCTGTTCGGTACGGTTATCGGCATCTACCGCGCGCTGATCAAGATCGGCGCCGCCGGTCAGGCATCGATCGACGCGGTCGCCGGCCCGGTCGGTGAGGCGCTCATCATGACCGCGCTCGGTCTGGCCGTCGCCGTTCCGGCGGTGCTCGCCTACAACTGGCTGCAGCGTCGCAACAAGGGCATCTCGGAAGACCTGTCGGCGTTCTCGAACGACGTGCTGGGTTTCCTCGCCTCCAACGGCGCGGTGAAGCCGGCGGTCGCCACGCGCCCCGCCGCTCCGGCCAAGCCGGCTCCGGCGACGGGCACCACGGCGCCCAAGGCCTAAGGCAATCGGCCGGCCGGCGCGCCCCATCGGGCACCCGGCCGGCCGCAAGCCCGGCGGCACACCGCCGCCCGGCAGACGGCAAGTGAGGATAGGATAAGCTCGCAATGGCGATGAGCACAGGCGGCGGTTCGGCCGACGACTCCACTCCGATGTCGGACATCAACACCACGCCGCTCGTCGACGTGATGCTGGTGCTCCTCATCATCTTCCTGATCGCGGTTCCGGTCGTGATCCAGACGGTCAAACTCGAGCTGCCCAAGGTGACGTTCGAGCCGACCACGACCAAGCCGGAGAACGTGGCGCTTTCGGTGCGCGCGGTTGACGGGCAGTGCGAAGTCTCGTGGAACATGACCAAGGTCAACCACGAGGAGCTGCTTGAAAAGGCGGTGGCGAAGCTCAAGGGCGTCGTCGACCGGCTCGGCAGCAACCTGACCGCTGACGATATCCCCGAGGTTCACATCCGCGGCGACGTCAACACGCCCTACCGCTGCATCGGCGGCACGGTCTACACGATGCAGATGGCGGGCTTCGCGAAGGTCGGCTTTATTTCCGAGCCTCCGCCCGGCGGCGTCCAGACGCGCGATCGCTGATCGGCTGCACACTCAAGGAGTGATTTGAAATGGCAATGAGTGGTGGCCGCGACGATGGCCAGCCGATGATGGAGATGAACACGACGCCGTTGATCGACGTCATGCTCGTTCTCCTCATCATGTTCATCATCACGATCCCGGTGCAGACGCACGCCGTGAAGGTCGATCTGCCGCAGAATTCGGATGCGCCGAAGCCGCCGATCGAACCGGACAAGAACAAGGTTTCGATCGACGCCGCCGGCGGCGTGTTCTGGAACGGCACCCCGATCGACGACGTCACGCTGTCGCAGTATCTGGAGCGGACCAAGGCGATGAGCCCGGAGCCGGAACTCCACTTCCAGCCCGACGCGGCGGCGCGCTATGAAAAGGTCGATCAGATCCTGGCGATCATCAAGCGCGCGAACGTGACCAAGCTCGGTTTCGTCGGCAACGAACAGTATCGCGGCGACTTCTGACGCACGGCGGCCGGCCCGGTTTCGGGCAGGCCGGACGCGATAGGAACACGGGAAAGGGCGGCTTCGGCCGCCCTTTTCTTTTGCCACGCGCCTCTCGAAAGCGTATTGCAACACAGGTGTCATAAAAATGACATGCAAACGTAACAAAGAGAGGAACGCTGAATGAACAAGGTCGCATCCGTCATCCTTGTGGCGTCGCTGGCCGCCGTGGCACAGACGGCGCCGGCGCAGACCCGCACCGACCCCGTCGCCGCGCAGGCGATCGCGCAGGGTGACTATTCCCATGCCGAGCGCCGCCTGATCGCCGAGCGCCGCATCTTTCCCGATCGTCCCGAAATTCTGCTCAACCTGGCCGCGCTCTATGCCCGGACCGACCGTGCGAGCGACGCCGCCGTGCTGTATCGCCAGGTGCTGGCCCATGATGACGTGCTGATGGACCTGTCGGCCGACCGGACCGCGAGCGCCCACGCCATCGCCGAAACCGGCCTCCGCCGGATCGAGCGGGGAGCCCGCGTCGCCGGCAATTGAACCCTTAGCGGGCGCTCTCCGGGCGCCCCACCGACCATTGACGCCCGCGCCCTGTGCGCGGGCGTTTTGCGTTCTCGGGACGGGCTTGGGGCCGGGGGTGGGGCGCGTGACCAGCGGCGTGCGGGTCGGGATGCGGGGCGGCTGGCGCGCGAAGTCCGGGCGGCCGGGGGGCGTTGGGGCGGAGCGCGCGGGGCATCGGAACTGTCGAGCTTCGTGTGGCGGCTTTGGCCCGGCCGAAACTCGCCGCTGTCCGCGTGGCGGGCTCCGGAAGCTAGGTCCCGCTCACGATGACGGGGTGTCGCGCGGTGTTCGTCGTCCCGCGTCTGTCGCCGGAATGATGGGAAAGATCGGCGGGTTGAGCCTCTGGTCGGTGGCCGCGACATTTCCGCCAGCGCCAGAGTGGCCAGAGCATGTCTGGGTATCGCGCGGGAGAGGAGAAGGGCGTCCTCTTCAGCGTTCTGGGGCGATGACAGACACCGCGCCGGCGGTGCGTCCGATTGGTCCGGCGGTCACACTGCCCGTGCGGGACGATCCCGCGCACTAAGATGCGCGGCGGCCGCGAGCGGTGTCTACGGCGGGTGGGTGCGGGCGTGCTCGCGTTGGAGGAGCAAGCGCGCGAACGCCGGTCGACGAGGCGGTCACCAATGGCGGGGCAGCGTGGTCGCGTTCGAGGGGGCAGGCGCAGAATTTCCGTGGGCTGACGGCGCCATGGGGCGGGTGTGCCCGCCCGGGCGGGGCGACGGCAGATGGCATCGTTGTTTCCGAGAACGCTGAGCGGCCGAGCGGCGCTACAGCCGGGGGAGCGTTACTCCGCGCTGTCCCATATATTTGCCGGCGCGATCGGCGTAGCTGGTCTCGCACGGCTGGTCGCCCTTGAGGAACAGGAATTGGCACGCGCCCTCATTGGCGTAGATCTTGGCCGGCAGCGGTGTGGTGTTGGAGAATTCCAGCGTGACATGCCCCTCCCACTCGGGCTCCAGTGGCGTCACGTTGACGATGATCCCGCAGCGGGCATAGGTCGACTTGCCGAGGCAGATCACCAGAACGTCGCGCGGCACCCGGAAATATTCGACAGTCCGCGCCAGCGCGAAGCTGTTGGGCGGGATGATGCACACGTCGGTCTTGCGGTCGACGAAGCTGTTGGCGGAGAAATCCTTGGGATCGACCACCGCGCTGTCGATGTTGGTGAAGATCTTGAACTCGTCGGCGACGCGCGCGTCATAGCCGTAGGACGACAGGCCGTAGCTGATGCACCCCTCGCGTCGCTGCGCCTCGACGAACGGCTCGATCATGCCGTGGGCGGTCGCCTGTTCGCGGATCCAGATGTCTGAGAGAATCGTCATCAACTTCCTCTTTCGCGGCACCATGCCATCGCGGGAACGCGGCGGTTAGGCAAGGGGGCGCAGCGTGGTGGAACGGCACGGCGCTGCCGGAGGTTGCGGCCATAGCGGGGCTATGCAACGATCTCCCGATGCGATCATTGCTACTGGTGGCGGTAAGCGCGAGTGCGGTTACGTCCTGTTCCTCGAAACCGGTCCAGATAGCTGCGGATCGATGCTGGTCCGTTGCGATTGGCGACAGGGTCGAGGGAACGGCGGTCCTCTTGGCGTACTCAGGTGTGGACTGTATCGAATGCGGAGCATCGGTGTCGGGACGGAACTGCCCTGGAATAGGTTTCGCGACCGCAAATGAATCCGTGGAGCGAGCCTATGATCGTATCGTGCATTCATCACCCGCTGATCATCTTGGCTTCGTGCAGCAGGTCGTTTTCCTGTCGGGAGAAGTGATTGCTAACGGCGCAACGGGTAAGCCAATGATCCGGGCGATCCAGTTGAGCCTCGCGAGGGACGAAACCTCCTTACGGTAGGCACGCATGGATGTTGGAGGAGCTTGTACCAAATTTCTAGCATCATCCCGGGCCTTAACCAGCCCGGAGACGCTCCTATAGCATGCCTAGATCTGCCGGCCCGAACGCCGAGGGCAGCAATTCCGACAGAAGGTAGCGCGTCGCCGCATCACCTACCGCCGCGCCGCAGATCACCGGCAGGTTCGTGCCGGAGAGCTGCGCCGCTTCGTTGATCACCTGCCGACAGCGGCCACACGGCGAGACCGGAACGGTGCCGGTCGGGCGCCCAGCCGCGTCCATCACGCCCCCGATCACCGCGATCGCCGCCACGTCGCGCAGGCGTCCGGCGCTGCTGACCGTCGCCAGCGCCACCGTCTCCGCGCACAGCGACAGGCCGTAGCTGGCGTTCTCGAAATTCGCGCCGGTGACGACGCTGCCGTCGGTCAGCAGCACCGCCGCGCCGACCGCGAAGCGCGAATAGGGGGCGTGGGCGCGCGTCGCGGCCTCGCGGGCGGCGGCGATCAGCGCGGGGGCGTCGATATCGGGCATGGGGTGTGGTCCTATCAGCCGCGGATATGCAGCACGCAGATCAGCGTGAACAGCCGCCGCGCGGTATCGAAATCGACCGCGATCTTGCCGTCGAGCCGCTCGATCAGCAGTTCGGCGGCTTCGTTGTGGATGCCGCGCCGGGCCATGTCGATCGTCTCGATCTGCGCGGGGGAGGCGTTGCGGATCGCGGCGTAATAGCTGTCGCAGATCGCGAAATAATCCTTGATCGGCCGGCGGAAGCGGGCGAGCCCGAGCACCAGCGTCTCCAGAGGCGCGTCGTCGGCGCGGTGGATCGCGATCGCCAGCCGCCCTTCCTCGACGCTCAGCTTGATCCGGTACGGGCCGGCATAGCCGTCGGCATGCACCCGTTGCGGCGTGAATCGATTGTCCTCCAGCAGGTCGAAGATCGCGATTCGCCGTTCCTGCTCGACGTCGGCGGAGCGCCACAGGATGGTGCGGTCGTCGAGCTGGACGTCGATGATGCGCGGATCGGCCATGGCGCTCCGAATACGATAGTCGGGGCCGCGCGCAAACTCTCCCCGTGTTCCACAGGCGGCACGCCGCACGGGCGGTTGCGGAGCGCGCCGCGGGGTGGGATGGGGGCGGCATGGCCACTTTGCTCCACGCCAACGACGCGGCACCGCCCGCGCAACTGCCGCAGAACATCGAGGCGGAGGCCGCGCTGCTCGGCGCGATGATGATCGACAACCGCCTGGCCGACGACATCGTCGACCGGCTGGAGCCGGCGCATTTCTTCGAGCCGCTGCACGGTCGGGTGTTTTCCGCGATTGCCAAGCTGCGCTCGACCGACCAGCTCGCCAGCCCGGTGACGCTGAAGCCGATGTTCGAGGCGGACGAGGGGATGCGCGAGCTGGGCGGGCCGGCCTATCTCGCCAAGCTGACCGGGAGCGGCGCGGGGCTGATCGGCGCGCGCCAGTTCGCGCAGCAGATCTATGACCTGGCGATGCTGCGCGCGCTGGTCTCGGTCGGGCGCGAGCTGGTCGACCGGGCGATGGACACGCGCGAGGAGGTAAACCCGCGCGCCCAGATCGAGGCGGCGGAATCGGCGCTGTTCAACGTCGCGACCGAGGGCGGGGCGGACGGCGCGGTCAAGACGTTCGCACAGGCGACGACCGCGGCGGTGCGGCTGGCGGAAAAGGCGCTGAATGCGGGCGGCGGGCTGTCGGGGGTCACCACCGGGTTCGAATCGATCAACGCGCGTACCGGCGGGCTGCACCATTCGGACTTGATGATCCTGGCCGGGCGGCCGGGCATGGGCAAGACGTCGCTGGCGACCAACATCGCGTTCAACACCGCGCGGCGATGGATGGATGACATGCGGATCGGAATCGAGCCGGGGCGGTCCACGGGCGCCAAGGTCGCGTTCTTCAGCCTGGAAATGTCGGCGGACCAGCTCGCCACCCGCATCCTGTCCGAACAGGCGCGGATCAGTTCCGAATCGTTGCGCATGGGCAAGATCAGCAAGGCCGAGTTCCACCAGCTGGCCGACGCCGCTGCCGACCTGGAGAATTTGCCGCTGTTCATCGACGACACCGCCGGGCTGTCAATCGGCGGGCTGCATACCCGCGTGCGGCGGTTGCAGCGGCGCCAGAACAACGAGATCGGGCTGGTGGTGGTCGATTACCTCCAGCTCCTGTCGGGCAGCGGGCGAGGATCGAACGAGAATCGCGTGCAGGAAATCTCCGAAATCTCGCGCGGGCTGAAGACGTTGGCGAAGGATTTGAACGTGCCGGTGCTGGCGCTGTCGCAGCTGAGCCGCGCGGTCGAGCAGCGCGAGGACAAGCGGCCGCAATTGTCCGACCTGCGCGAATCGGGATCGATCGAGCAGGACGCCGACATGGTGTGGTTCGTCTATCGCGAGGATTATTACGTCGCGGCGAAGGAGCCGAAGCGCCCGAAGGAAGGCGACGACGCGCGCATTTTCGATGACCATTCCAAATGGATGCTGGAGATGGAGCGCGTGTTCGGGCTGGCCGAACTGATCATCGCCAAGCAGCGCCACGGCGCGACGGGCAAGGTGACGTTGAAGTTCGAGCCGAGCATAACCCGGTTCAGCGACTATGCGGGCGAGGGGTTCGCGTCGATCGACTGAGGCGGGCTGGCCGGGAGGAGGCGTGGATGCGGATGATGTGGGTGGCGGTGGCGGCGGCGCTGACGGCGGCGACGCCGGCGATGGCGCAGGATGCGGCCTGCCCGCAGGGCACCGTCGCGCCGCCGGCGGACCTTGCCGGGTGGAGCACGCCGGGCGCGGTCAACGGTGCGGCGAGTGGCGCGAGCGCGCGGTCGATCGCGCCGGGGCGGGCGGTGCGCGCGGCACTGCTGCCGGTCGCGCAGGTGGACTTTGCGCCGGTGCCCGATCGGGTGAGCGGCTTTGGCGGCGTGCTGGCGTTCGATGTCGCGGCGGCGGGGCGCTATCGAGTCGCGCTGGGCGCGGGGGCGTGGATCGACCTGGTGCGCGACGGCGCGGTGCTGACATCGGTTGGCCATGGCCACGGGCCGGCGTGCAGCGGTATCCGCAAAATGGTGGATTTCGATCTGGCGCCGGGGCGCTATCTGATCCAGCTTTCCGGGGCGCCGGAAGCAGCGATCACGGCGATGGTGGTGGAGGTGGCACGGTGAGGGCAATATGGATCGCGGCGCTGGCGGTGCCGATCGTAGCTGCCCCTGCCGCGGCTCAGGACGCGCCAGCGATCCCCCTCCAGCCTAGCGGAAAGTGGACGGTGACATATGCCGAATCGCTGTGCGTCATTGGTCGGGACTTCGGGGAAGGGGATCAACTGACCACGGTCGCGCTTCGGCCGGGGGTCCTCAACACCACGATGTCTGTCGTCGTCGCCCAGTCTGCAAAGGCCGGCCGGCCGAGCAGCACCGTACTGAAAGGTGCGATCGAAGGGGATTCCGGCGGCCCCGGCATCGATCTATACTTCACCAGTCGGCTCGATGACGTAACCAAACGCTTGATATCGATCTCGGCCGACACCTCGGGCGATGTCATGGCCATGCTTGCCGCCTCAAAAACGGCTACCATCAAGATCGGCCAGCGCCAATTCGCCATCGCAGTGACGGTGACCCCGGCTGTGTCATCTGCCTTCAAGGCCTGTCAGAACGATCTGATCAGCCGATGGGGGATCGACCCTGCCAAGCTGGCGCTTGTCGCGACACAGCCGGTGCCGAACACCAGTCCAGGTGCGTGGGTCCGCACGTCCGATTATCCGAAGGAGGCGCTGCGGCAAAACAAGTCGGGGGCCGTCACCATCGTCTATCGAGTCACACCCGAGGGCAGGGTTGCCGATTGTAAGCCGGTGTGGACTTCGAACGTCGCCTCTATTGATGAGATGACATGCCGAAAGTTCGAGGAGCGCGGCAGGTATGCTCCGGGGCGCGACAGCAGTGGCCAGCCGATTGATTCGTGGCAGACCGCACGCGCTCGCTGGTCGGTCGGATAACCATTCCCGCCCATCTTTCATCCGGGACAACGGGCGGGATTGATCAGATTTCGCTCACGAACGGCAGGATCGTCTCATACTGCGCCAGCGGCGGGGCGCCGGGGACGATGGCGTGGTGCCGCAGGAGGAAGGCGTGGCGGGCGATCTCCGCCTGCTGCTCCAGCCCGTATCGCTCGAAGCGGCGGCCTGGCTGGATCGCATAGCCGTAGCGGCAGAACGGATGGCGCCTGAGCGGCAGGTAGATGCCCGACTGATATTGCCAGACATGCGTCATCTCATGAATGAACAGCGCCTGATGGCCGAGATCGGCGCAGGCGAAGTCGTCATGGTAGAGATCGCCTCCGGGGTGGAAATGGATGCACCCGGTCGGCGCCATCGCCACGCGGCGCGGCTGAAAGAACGCCCATTTGCGATTGGCCACCCCCGCGCGCGCATAGTCGATCGCGTCGCCGAACATGGTGCGCGCCAGCGCGATCTCGCCGGGGGTGAGGGGACGGGTGACTTGCGCGCGCATGGCTGGACCCTCACATAGGCGCTCCATTCGAGGAGGTCATCATGAACCGGAAGAACGCCGCCCATCGCCCGTATCCTTCCGTTGCCACGGTGATCCATGTCCGCCTTCCTTACGCTCGATTCGATCGCCGCCGTCACGCCGGACGGCCGCACCCTCTTTGACGATCTGACGCTGGCCGTCGGCGCCGAACGCGTCGGGCTGGTCGGGCGCAACGGCTCTGGCAAGTCGACGTTGCTGGCGATCGCCGCCGGCGACGCCGCGCCCGCGCGCGGCAGCGTGATCCGCACCGGTACGGTCGGCACGATGGCGCAGGACTGGCCCGAGGGATGGCGCGTCGCCGAGGGACTGGGTGTGGCGGAGGCGACCGCACGGCTGGCGCGGGTGCTGGCCGGCGATGGCTCCGCCACCGATCTGGCCGAGACCGACTGGACGCTGGAGGCGCGGATCGACGCGGCGCTGGGGGCGGTCGGGCTGGGCGGGCTCGCGCTCGAGCGGACGCTGGCGAGCCTGTCGGGCGGCGAGCGGGCGCGGCTGGCGATCGCGCGGCTGCACGTCGCGGCGCCCGACCTGCTGCTGCTCGACGAGCCGACCAACAACCTCGACGCCGCCGGGCGGGCGGCGGTGGAAGAACTGATCGCCGGTTGGCGCGGCGGGGTGATCGTCGCCAGCCACGATCGCGCGCTGCTGGAACGGGTCGACCGGATCGTCGCGCTTTCGGCGCTGGGCGCGCGATCGTTTGGCGGCGGCTGGTCGGCCTATGCCGCGGCGCGTGACGCCGACCGCGACCGCGCCGAGGCCGAGCTGGCCCGCGCGGCGGGCGCGGTGCGCGAGACCGAACGCGCCGCCCAGGCGAGCCGCGAGCGGCAGGCGCGCCGCGACCGCGCCGGACGCGCCTTTGCCGCAGGGGGGAGCGCGCCGAAGATCCTGCTCGGGCGGCAGGCGGAGCGCGCGGAGAACAGCGCCGGACGCGGCGAGCGGCTGGCCGAACGGTCGCGTATGGATGCCGCCGGGCGTTTGGAGGAGGCGCAGGCGGCGGTCGAGCGGGTCACACCGCTGACCATCGCGCTGCCGCCGACCGGGCTACCCCCCGGCCGCGAGCTGCTGGCGTTCGATGCGGTGACGCTGGAGCAAGGCGGGTGCCGCGTGCTGGGGCCGCTGTCGTTCGCGATTCGCGGCCCGGAACGGGTGGCGCTGACCGGCCCCAACGGCGCGGGTAAGACCAGCGCGATGCGGCTGGCGATGGGCGGCCTGGCGCCGACATCGGGGACGGTGCGGTGCGCCGAGGGGCGGCTCGCGATGCTCGACCAGCATGTGCGATTGCTCGACGACCGGCTGGGGCTGGTCGACAATCTGCGGCAGCGCCACCCGGAGGTGTCGGCCGGGGATGCCCATGCGGTGCTGGCGCGCTTCGCCTTTCGCAATCGCGATGCGCTGCGGCTGGCGGGGACGCTGAGCGGCGGGGAACGGCTGCGCGCCGGGCTGGCGTGCGTGCTGGGCGGGACGGCGCCGGTGCAACTGCTGCTGCTCGACGAGCCGACCAACCACCTCGACGTCGAATCGATCGAGGTGCTGGAGGCGGCGCTGGCCGGGTTCGACGGCGCGCTGATGGTGGTCAGCCACGACCGCGCGTTCCTGAACGCAATCGGCGTGGCGCGCGAGGTGGCGCTGGGGTAGGCTCCCGCCCATGCGCAATATCGATTTCAGTTCGTGGCAGAGCGTGATGCTCACGCTGTTCGGGCTGGTGCTGGTGACGCTGATCGGCGTCGGCATCCGGCTGGTGACGATGATGACGATCCAGCAGCGCCGCGAACGCGCCAACCGCCAGATCAACGAGCGGCTGCGCGTGCTGATCGCGGCGTACAAGGTGCTGGGCGGATCGTTCACCGGCAATCTGGCGGTCGATCCCAGTCACCTGCGCGACATCCGGCGGCGCGGTACGGAGATGGCGGAGGGCGGCAGCGCCGCGACCGCGCCGAGTGACGGCGGCGAGGGATCGGATCGCAGCCGCCGCATCCGCGACGCGGTGGAGGCGGCGCTGTCCGACATCATCCTGCTCGGCACCGAAACGCACGTCCGGCTGGCCGAAGGCGCGGCGCGCGCGCTGGTCGAGGGGCGGCCGGTGCACACCCATGATCTGGTCGTGGCGCTGCGCGACTTCATCCGCGCGGCGCTCGATCTCGATCCGGTGCCCGGCGACCTCGCCATCCCGATGCAGGGGCCGACCCGGCCGGGCGGCGGCGGCGGCGGCGCGGGCGGGCGCGGCAAGGGCGGCGCCGACGATGCGCGTCAGGGCGGCGGCAAAGGCGGCGGTGGCGGTCGCGGCGGTGGCGGCGGCGGGATGGGCATGGGCGCCGGCATGGGGATGGGCGTCGGCGGTGGCATCGGCGCCGGCCTTCACCACGCCGGCGCGGGCGACGATCCCGGCGATCCCGGCGATCCGCAGCGGGGCTGAGGCCTGGCCACGCCGGGGCCGCCCCCCTTGCCGCGCGGGCGAAGCGTGTTAGCCTGCCACGACACTGGGCAGGGGACGGACGATGGGCAGGCTGGTCGAGCTGGGAGATGCGCGGGTGCTGCGGCCAGGCAGGCTGCGCTGGCTGCGCGCGGTGGGATGGATGATGGCGCTGATCGCGCTGATGCTGGTCGCGTTCATCGCCGCGAACAGCCTGGTGATCCTGATCGGCGCGGCGATCCACCATACCCCAGTCCGCGATCCCGCGCTGTTGCCTCCGATCTACAAGGCGGCGGCGCTGGTGCTGGCGGCGGCGGCGGTGTTCGCCAGCTATGTCGCGGCGGTGCGGCTGGGCGAGGCGCGGCGCCCGTCCGAGCTGGCACCGCGCGCGTTGGTGCCCGAACTGGCGATCGGGCTGGCGGTGGGCGCGGCGGTGATGATCGGCACCGGGGTGATCCTGTGGGCGACCGGCTGGGGAAGCTTTCGGCCGCAGCCGGTGACCGCGATCGCCGGCGCGCTGTCCGAATCGATCGAATCGGGCGTGGTCGAGGAGATCGTGTTCCGCCTGATCATCCTGCGGCTGCTGTGGCGCGCGTTCGGCGTGTGGACCGCGCTGGCGGTGTCGGCGGCGCTGTTCGGGCTGCTCCACCTGGGCAATCCCAACGCGACACTGTTCGCGGCGATCTGCATCGCGTTCGAGGCGGGGATATTGCTCGCCGCCTTTTACATCCTGACCGGGCGGCTGTGGATGTCGATCGGGGTCCACGCCGGGTGGAACTTCACCCAGGGCTGGCTGCTGGGCGCGGCGGTATCGGGCGGCGGCGGCTTTGCCGGCGGCCCGCTGGCGCACAGCCCGGCGCCGGGGGTGAACGCGGTGCTGAGCGGCGGCGGGTTCGGCCCCGAAGCGTCTCTGCCCGCGCTGGCGCTGTGCACCGCCGTCGGGCTGGGCGTGTTGTGGCTGGCGTGGACACGCGGGCGGATGGGGGAGGCGGAGGCGTAGCCGTCGCCGGTGGGTTGCCGGCGCCCCCCTTTCGCTCGACACGAAAGGGGATCGGGGCAATTCCGCGCCAGTGAGACAGGCCGACATCCCGGCGAAGGCCGGGATGCGGAGTCACGAGCGATGCCGTTTGCTGCCCTGAAGCCCGGTCTACGCCGGGATGACGATCAGAATATGGGCGGCCCTCAACGCTCGGTCATCGCCTCGCCGAACGTCTTGGTCAGCGGCTTGGTCAGGTAGCGCCATACGGTGTTGCGGCCGGTCTGGATCTCCGCGGTGGCGGTCATGCCCGGCTGGATCTCGATCTTCTCGCCCGGCAGGTGCGGCTTCATCCGGCGGGTGTCGATCGCGATATGGACGCGGTAATAGACGAATTCACCCTGCGCGCGCGGCTCGCTGAGCGTGTCGGCGCTGATATAGGTGACCTTGCCGACCGCTGATCCGTAGATCGACGAATCATAGGCGTCGAACTTGACCGACGCCGGCTGGCCGAGGCGGACATAGGCGATGTCCGACGGCGGCATCTTCGCCTCGACGATCAGCGTGTCGCCGGTCGGGACGACGCTGAGCACCTCGTCGCTGGGACGCAGCACCGCGCCCAGCGTGGTCAGGCGGATGTTCTTGACGATGCCGTCGGCCGGCGCGACGATCTCGGTATCCTTCAGCATGTCGCTGCGCTGCGCCAGGATCTCGCGCGCGGTGACCAGATCCTCCTCCGTCTTGGCGTATTCGGTCTGAAGATCCTGTAGGTACTTGTTGCGGACGTTGACCTTTTGCGATTGCAGATCGGACACACTGCGTTGCAGCCGCAGCACGTCGGCGCGGCTGACGTCGCCCTGTTTCAGCAGCGGCAGGTTCATGTCCAGCTCCTGCTTCATCAACGCGAGCATCGCGTCGAGCGAGGCGATCTGATCGCGCAGCGCCTGG
>NZ_DATMGG010000181.1:0-5939 GCF_035555815.1 Sphingomonas sp. | reverse complement strand
GCCCGGGCGCCCGCCCTGTTGCAGCGCCCATAGCTCGACCCGCTTTCCCCGCACCCGCACGTCGCCCAGCGGGACGAAGAACGCGTAGGTGAACGATGCGCGCGCGAGATCGCCGCGCTCGCTCGCTGTCCGAACGATCGCATAGCAATGGAACACGCCGTAGTTGGTGATCCTGTACCAGCTGACGTCGTCATCGCCGCCCGAATCGCCGGGGCGATAGAGCCAATCGCCGAACCCGACCCGGCTGGAGCAACCGAAATCGCCGTCGTCGCCGATGAACGAGGTCGGCCATTTCGTATCGCCGTCGCCGAACAGCGGAACATCGGCGTGGATCAGGTCGCCGCGGAGGTCCGGGGGCACCTGCGCGAACGCGCCAGTGGGTGCGCCCAGCGCCAGCAGCGACATCAGGATGGTTCGCCACGCGCCCATAACGCCCCGTACCATGTCGCGCCGATCGGACCGTCACGGAATCGCCCGGCCACCCTGTCCGGCCGCGCCACCGCCTGCTGGCGCTGGCCCCCGGCGCAGGATAGATACCGCGCCGACTGAACGGGGGTTGGCATGGGGGCGACGCAGACGGACCGGATCCTGACGCTCGACGCGGTGCGCGGCGTCGCGGTGATGGGCATCCTGCTGATGAACATCGTCGCGTTCGGGCTGATCGAGCCGGCCTATATGAACCCTCGCGCGCAAGGCGGCGCGAGCGGCGCCGACCTGGCGGTCTATCTGGTCAATTTCGTGCTGTTCGACGGCAAGATGCGCGGGTTGTTCAGTTTCCTGTTCGGCGCGTCGACATTGCTGGTGATCGACCGCGCGACCGCGAAGGGCGAAAACCCGGCGCGGGTGCACTATGCGCGGATGATCTGGCTGCTGGCGTTCGGGCTGGCGCACCTGTGGCTGCTGTGGTGGGGCGACATCCTGAACCATTATGCGCTGGTCGGTATGATCGCCTTTTTCTTCCGCCGGATGCCGGTGCGGCGGATGATCGCGATCGGGGGGCTGCTGATCCTGTTCCAGACGCTGGTGCTGGCGACGCTGCCCACCGCGATCTGGACGATGAGCCACGGGTTGGGCGACATGTCCGCGACGGCGCGCGCGGCGACGCTGGCCGGGTTCGACCGCGATTTCGGCGTTCCGCCCGCCGCCTGGATCGCCGAACGGATGGCGCTGTATCGCGGCGGCTATGCCACGCTGACCGCCGCGCGGTTTCACGAACAGGCATGGGCACCGATCAACACGCTGATCTTCGTCGGTCCCGAAACGCTGGCCTATATGCTGTTCGGCATGGCCGGGCTGAAAAGCGGGATGTTGAGCGGCGCATGGCCGCGCGCGCGCTATCGCACATGGCTGACGATCGGCTTCGGCATCGGCATTCCGGCCTATCTGGCGATCGCGGCGTTCATGGTGGCGTTCGACTTTTCTACCTTTGCGGTGGTCGCCGGGGTGCTGGTGGCGGCGACGCCGTTCCGCCCGGCGATGATCGTCGGCTGGGCATGCCTGATCATCCTGACGATCCGCCCCGGCGGCGCGCTGACCGCGCGGATCGCGGCGGCCGGACGGATGGCGTTCACCAACTATCTGGTGACCAGCCTGATCTGCACCACGATCTTCTACGGCTATGGGCTGGGATGGTTCGGCGCGCTGTCCCGCGCGGAACTCTATCTGGTGGTGGCGGCGGTCTGGGCCGGGATGCTGCTGTGGTCGAAGCCGTGGCTGGAGCGATTCCGCTACGGGCCGTTCGAATGGGGATGGCGCAGCCTGGCCCGATTCGCGTTCCAGCCGATGCGCGGGGGCGCGCTGGCCGGCGGATGACCGCCGGCGGCCACATGCTATCGCGACCCGTCCGCAATAGCTGTTGCGAATCCGTCGCAGTATCGCTACCTCAGGGGTTCAGCGAGCGGGGTTCCGATGGTTGTTTGCGTGTGCAATGCGATTCGTGAGCGGGACGTACGGCAGGCGGCGCGTGACGGCGCGGTGAGCGCCTGCCAGGCGTATCGTGCGCTGGGATGCCAGGCGAAATGCGGCCAGTGCGTGCCGTTTGCGCGAGCCATTATCGATCAGGAACGCGCTGCTGCGTAGCATTCGCACCCACAAAAAACCGCAGAAATCCGCCATTTTTTAGCTGTTCGCCGCCCGCGAACCAGCGTAGAATCGTGCCGCTCACGAATTGAAGGAAGCGGCCATGAAGGGCGACGCCAAAGTCATCGAATTTCTCAACGAGGCGCTCAGGAACGAGCTGACCGCGATCAACCAGTACTGGCTGCACTACCGGCTGTTCGACCATTGGGGCGTGAAGAAGCTCGCCGACTTCGAACGCCACGAATCGATCGACGAGATGAAGCACGCCGACCAGTTGTCGGAACGCATCCTGTTCCTCGACGGCCTGCCCAATTTCCAGCTGCTCGGGCGGTTGCGGATCGGCGAATCGATCGAGGAGGCGCTGCGCGGCGACCTCGAGCTGGAGCTGGAGGCGGTGACCCAGCTCAAGAACGCGATCGAATATTGCGAGAGCGTGCGCGATTACGTCAGCCGCGACCTGTTCAGCCACATCCTCGACAATGAGGAGGAGCATGTCGACACGCTGGAGCGCCAGTTCGACATGATCGAGCGGATGGGCTTGCAGAACTATATCCAGCTCAACGCCAAGAGCGAGGGTGAAGGATCGTAGGGGCGGATCGGACAGCCTCCGTCGCCGCATTCCCGGGCCCCGTTGGTCACCCCGGCCCCGCCTTCACCGCCGCTCAGTCGCGCTCGAATCCGCCGCCCGCCAGCAACGGCCTGCGCCCAAAGGCGGGGCGGCGCTCGACCAGCGGGTTGGTCTCGCGCTCCAGCAGTTCCAGCGTGCGCTGGAACACCGGGCGCAGATTGACGACGTGTTCGAGCGCCTGTTCGGGGGCGTCGTGCGTTTCGACGCATCCGCGCGCGATCACCTCGATCGTCTCCGCCAGAGTGCCGAGCAGCTCCGCCCCGAACTGGGTCGATTCGCCCTTCAGCGTGTGGGCGGGCAGCACCATCGCGGTGGCATCGCCGGCGCGCATCGCTTCCTCGATCCGGGCGACCGATTTCGCGCCGTCTTCCCGGAAATACCCCAGGATACGCACGAAATTCGCCCCAAGCTCTGCCCGAGCCTCGGCGAAGATCGTCCAGTCAATCAGTGCGTCGTCCGTCTCAGCGACCGTCATCAAGTGTCTCCGACGCTCCCTCGGCCAAAGGAGCACACGCCCCATTCTACGCCGTCGCGGTAAACAGGATATTGATTCACCCGCCCGCGTCGATGCGGAATCGCGCCGGGCCGTCGCTGTGCAGCGTCCGCCCCGCCAGCCGCGCCACCGCCGCCAGTTCGCCTGGCGCGGCGGGATCATCGGCCAGGATCGCCACCGCCGCGGCGGGATGATCGCGCAACGTCCGCGCCAGCCGGATCGCCGGCCAGGGACACCGCATCCCGCGCGCGTCGATCTCGATCATGCAGCGATCGCGATCATGCAGCGCCCGTGCGCGCGCCGGTCGCGGCGCGACCACGCATCTTAATCGTCCTTGCGGTCGAACGGGTTCTTTGGCGCGCGCATCGTCAGGCGCACCGGCACCGCGCCGAAATCGAATTCGCGCCGCATGCTGTTGACCAGATAGCGGCGGTAGCTCTCCGGGATCTGGTCGACCCGCGTGCCGAACAGCACGAAGCTGGGCGGGCGCGTCTTGACCTGGGTGACGTAGCGCGCCTTGATCCGCTTGCCGCCGGGTGCGGGCGGCGGATTGGCCTCCAGCGCGCGTTCGAACCAGCGATTGAGCTGGCCGGTCGACACGCGCCGCGACCACGCGTCGCGCGTTTCGAACGCGACCTTCATCAGCGTGTCGATACCCTTGCCCGTCGCGCCGGAGACGGTGAGCAGCGGCACGCCCTTGGCCTGCGCCAGCCCTTCCTCCAGCGCCGCCTTGACCCCGTTGAACAGGCTGCTGGCGTTTTCGGCGACGTCCCATTTGTTGAGCGCGATGATCAACGCGCGCCCTTCCTGCAATGCGCGGTCGGCGATCTTGAGGTCCTGAACCTCCAGACCCTTGGTCGCGTCGAGCAGCAGCACGACCACCTCGGCGAAGTCGATCGCGCGCAGCGCGTCCATCACCGACAGCTTTTCCAGCTTTTCCTGCACCCGCGCCTTTTTCCGCATCCCGGCGGTATCGATCAGCCGCACCGGGCGCGCGTCGCCGGCGGGATCGGTCCAGACCCAGTCGACCGCGATCGAGTCGCGGGTGATCCCCGCCTCCGGGCCGGTGATCAGGCGATCCTCGCCCAGGATGCGGTTGATCAGCGTCGACTTGCCGGCGTTGGGACGGCCGACGATCGCCAGCTTGAGCGGCGCGTCGGGGCTTTCGTCGTCCTCGGGCTGCCCATCGTCATCCTCGCGCTCGACATAGGGACGCAGCACGTCGAACAGGTCCACCACGCCTTCGCCATGTTCGGCGGAGAACGGAATCGGATCGCCGAAGCCGAGCGCCATCGCCTCGATCACCCCGCTCTCGCCCGCGCGACCCTCGGCCTTGTTGGCGACCAGCACCACCGGGGTGTCGGCGGCACGCAGCCAGCGGGCGATCTCCTCATCGAGCGGGACGATGCCGGCGCGCGCATCGACCATGAACAGCGCGACATCGGCGTCGGCGACCGCCGCCTCGGTCTGCGCGCGCATCCGGCCCGGCAGCGTCGCCGCATCCTCATCCTCGAACCCGGCGGTATCGACGATGCGGAATTCGAGGCCGAGCAGGCTGGCGTCGCCTTCGCGACGGTCGCGCGTCACACCCGGCTGATCGTCGACCAGCGCGAGGCGCTTGCCGACGAGGCGGTTGAACAGCGTCGACTTGCCGACATTGGGCCGGCCGATGATGACGACGGTAGGACTAGACATGATGCCCCCCTATCCGTTCGCCCCCCGATTGTCGAAGGGCGAACGCAGGGCGATCAACGATAGGCCGTCAGCGTGCCCTCGTCATTGAGCACGTAGAGCGTCGAATTGGCCACCGCGGCGGGCAGCGTGAACTTCCCCTTGGTCGCGATGTTCGACAGCACCGTGCCGTCGGTGGGCGACGCGGAGGTGATCGTGCCGCGCGAATTGACCAGCCACAGCTTGCCGCCCGCCAGCACCGGCCCGATCCAGCCGATCGGATCCTTCATCTTCTTTTCGTTGCGATAGCGCGGCAGCTGGCTGATCCAGCGGATCTTGCCGCTGGCGCGCGCCAGGCAGATCAGCCGCGCGTCGTCGGTGACGACGAAGATCCACTCGCCCGCCACCCACGGCGTCGAGATGCCGGCGAGATTCTGTTCCCACAGCCGCTGACCGCTGACGACCTCCAGCGCGACCATCCGGCCGCCCTGCCCGACCGCATAGGCGCGGCCCTGATCGATCACCGGCTCCGCGTCGATGTCCGACAGGCTGGACACAGAGGTGGAGATGCTGGTGCGCGACAGCGTGTCGGCCCACAGCGTGGTGCCGTTTTCATAGCGATAGGCGTTGAGTTCGCCCGACGAGAAGCCGGCAACCACCGTGCCCTGTGCCGCCGCCGGCGCAGCGACGCCGAACACGCCTTGCGTCTCCAGACTGCCCGACTGGGTCCATTCGACGTTGCCGTCGGCCTGGTTGAGCGCGAACAGCTGGTTATCCTGGCTGAGCGTGTAGACGTGGCCGTTGGCGAGCGTCGGCGCACCGCGCAGCGGCCCGCCCGGCTTGACCCGCCACTGGACCGCACCGGTCGCGGCGTCGAGCGCCACCACTTCGCCCAGGCCGTTGGTCGCGAAGACGCGCCCACCCTCGGCGCTGGCGCCGCCGCCGAAGCGGGCGCGCGCGTTTTCCTTGTTCGCCACCGTCGCGGTGTTCCACAGCGTCGCGCCGGTGTTGGCATCGAACGCGCGCACCGTGCCCGCAGTATCGACGAGGAACAGCTTGCCGCCGTCG
>NZ_DATMGG010000180.1:0-16150 GCF_035555815.1 Sphingomonas sp. | reverse complement strand
GGCTGTCCGACATCTCGCAGGCGGTGGGCCGGTCGAAGAACGAGATCTTCCGGATGCTCCATGTGCTCGAACGGCGGCACTATATCGAACGCGCGCAGGGCAACGACCTCTACACGCTGACCAACCGCCTGTTCCTGCTCGGCATGGAGCGCCCGCCGCTCAAGGGGCTGCTCGATATCGCGCTGCCGATGATGCACGAGCTGGCCGACGATACCCAGCAATCCTGCCATCTGGTGGTGCCGTCCGAACAGTTCATGGTGGTGATCGCGCGGATCGATCCGCCCGCCGACCTGGGGCTGGTGGTGCGGATCGGCCATCGCCGGCCGATCCTGGAGGGGACGTCGGGCATGGTGCTGGCCGCGTTCCAGCTTGAGGCGGTGCGGCGTCGCTGGATCGAGGATTATGGCGCCGGCCTGTCTGCCAGCGGCCGCGCCGAACTGGAGCAAAAGCTCGACGACATCGCCAGGCAGGGTTACGCGGCGATCAAGAGTTCGGTGGTGGCGGGGATCACCGACGTGTCGGTGCCGGTGATGAGCAACGGCGCGGCGGTCGCCTCGCTCGCCATTCCCTATATGAAGCGCGTGGGCGTACCGGTGTCGCAGCGCGAGGCGACCGACATGCTGACGCGGGTGGCGACCGCCATCTCGTCCCGGATGCCATAGGGCGCGGGCAAGGGCGGTCGCCGCGCGGGCATCACCCGCCGGTCACGTCCTGCCGTTGCGCGCCCAGCCGGTCGATCCCCAGCGTCACCACGTCGCCGGCCTTCAGGAAGCGCGGCGGCTTCTCGCCCATGCCGACGCCCGGCGGGGTGCCGGTGGTGATGATGTCGCCCGGCAGCAGCGTCATGAAGCGCGAGATGTAGGAGACGAGGAAGGCGACGTCGAAGATCATCGTCGCGGTGCTGCCGGTCTGCGCGCGGACGCCATTGACGTCTAGCCACATATCGAGTGCCTGCGGATCGCCGACCTCGTCCGCCGTCACCAGCCATGGGCCGATCGGACCGAACGTCGGGCAGCCCTTGCCCTTGTCCCACGTGCCGCCGCGTTCGAGCTGATATTCGCGCTCCGACAGATCGTTGATCACGCAATAGCCGGCGACGTGCGCCAGCGCGTCCGCTTCAGCGACATAGGAGGCGGTCGATCCGATCACCACGCCCAGCTCGACCTCCCAGTCGGTCTTGACCGAGCCGCGCGGGATCACGACCGGGTCGTTCGGGCCGTGGATGCAGCTCACCCCCTTGGTGAACAGGATCGGCTCGGCGGGGATCGGCATCCCGGCTTCGTGCGCGTGGTCGCTGTAGTTAAGGCCGACGGCGATGAACTGGCGGGTGCCGGCCACCGGGGTGCCGAGGCGCGTGCCGGCCGCGACGACGGGAAGCTGCGTCAGGTCGACCGCCGCGATCGCGCGCAGCCGATCGGGCGCCAGCGCCGCCGCGTCGATATCGCCGACGATCGACGACAGGTCGCGGATCGCTCCGTCATGATCGACGATGCCGGGCCGTTCCGATCCGGGTTCGCCATGGCGGCACAATTTCATGCGGTCTCTCCTGCAAGGGCAATGTGAGGGGTGGATCAGGGAGCATCCGGCCGCGCCGCGCAAGCACGGCGTCCGGGCGCACGACCAAAAAATCGCGCTGGGCTTCGTCTCGCATGTGATATAGTGTTTTGTCAATGGAACTATAGCGAGGGGGGATGGTCGTGGGGACAGTCTGGGCGCGTGGGATGCTATGGGGTGTTGGCGCGGTGCTGGCGGCAGTGCCGGTGGCGGGGGGCGGGCAGACGGTCGATCGCGACGGCACCGTCCATGTCCCCGCCATCGCCATCCCCGAATCGACGCTGCTCGGCCCGGCGACGCGCGAACAGCTGCGCCGTCAGCGCGCGCCGGGCCCGCAACCACAGCCGCAGGTGGCGCCGCGATCCTGCCCGTCGATGGCGGGGGCGTCGAACGATCAGGTGTCCGCGATCCGCGAATGCGAGGCGCAGGCCTTTTACGTGTCGCCGGCCTACCACCGGCTTCAGGCATTGTTCGACGTATCGATCACCGACCAGACCATCGGCGGCGTGCGGACCGAGGTGGTGGAACCGCGCGGCGGGGTGGCGCCGGTCAATCGCAAGCGCGTGCTGATCAACGTCCATGGCGGCGCCTTTGCCGGCGGCGCGCGGACGCTGAGCCGGATCGAGTCGATGCCGATCGCCGCGACCGGCCGGATCAAGGTGATCAGCATCGATTATCGCCAGGGCCCCGATTTCGCCTTTCCGGCGGCGAGCGAGGATGTCGCCGCCGTCTATCGCCAGCTGATCAAGAGCTATGACCCGCGCAACATCGGCATCTACGGCTGTTCGGCGGGCGGGCTGCTGACGGCGCAGAGTATCGCCTGGTTCCTGAAGGAGAAGCTGCCCCTTCCCGGCGCGATCGGGATGCTGTGCGAGGGCGGCGCCTATTGGACCGAGGGGGATTCATCGCGGATGGTCTACGACACCTCGCAGCACACTTATGCGGTCAATCCGTATCTGGCGCACGTCGACCCGAATGATCCGCTGGTCTTCCCCGCGCGCTCGGCGGAGGTGCTGGCGAAGTTCCCGCCGACCCTGCTGGTCACCGCGACGCGCGACTTCGCGCTGAGTTCGACGGTCTACACCCACTCACGCCTGGTCGCGCTGGGCGTCCCGGCCGAACTGCACGTATGGGAGGGGCTGCCGCACGCCTTTCACATGGACCCCGACCTGCCCGAGTCCCGCGAGGTCTACGACGCGGTCGTGCGCTTCTTCGACAAGAGGCTCGGCAAATAGGGGCCTAAGCCCGGCGCCAGCCCGATCGCCATGCCCAGCAACACCTGAACGCCAAAGGTGGACAGCCACTCGGCGCGGCGCGGTAGGGTGGTTTGGGTCGTCACATCCTGCCCAGGTGGGTTCCGGTCGCGTGCAGCGAGCGGCCGATCAGGTCGAAAAAGGCGCGATTGGCGCCGCCGCTCGCGCCGTCCCATTCGGGGTGCCACTGCACCGCCAGCACATCGCCGCCGCACGGCCGCGCGGAGATCGCCTCGATCAGCCCGTCGTCGGCCGCCACCGCCTCGACGCGCAGCCCGTCGCCGAGACGGTCGACCCCTTGTTCGTGGACCGAATTGACGATCGCGCGGCGTTGCCCGGTCGCGGTGGCGAGCACGCCGTGATCGACCAGGTCGATCGCGTGACAATGGGCGAACTGGTCGTCGAAGCCGGCATCGGCGCCGCGATGGTGCCGCCCGCGACAGACCTCGCTCGACAGGCTGCCGCCGAACAGCACGTTGATCTGCTGAAAGCCGCGACAGATGCCGAACACCGGCTGGCCGCGCTCGATCATGTGGCCGGCCAGGCGCAGCGCGACCTCGTCGCGCGCTTCGTCGAGCCGGGTGTCGTCACCTACGGCTTCCGCGCCATAGCGGTGCGGTGCGACGTGCGAGCGCGATCCCGTCAGCAACAGCCCGTCGAGCCGCTCGGCCACCGCCGGCAGATCGCTCGAATCGGTGATCGCGGGCACCAGCAGCACCGTCGCCCCGGCGATGCGCGAGAGCGGGTCGATGAAGCGGGTCGCCACAACCTGGACGGGGCGGTCGATCCGCTCGTTGCAGCACAGCACGCCGATCGCCGGGCGGCGCGCGGTCATGACGCCGCCCGCAGCAGCGTCTCGCGCAGCGATAGCCCGGCGCGGGGATCGAGGGTCAGCGCCTCGGGCTGCACCACCACCGATTTCGCCGGCACGTCCGACAGCAGCCAGACGTTGCCGCCGATCGTCGATCCGCGCCCGATGACGACCCGCCCGAGGATGGTGGCGCCGGCATAGATGACGACGTCGTCCTCGACGATCGGATGGCGGGCGTGGCGATCGCGCACGGTGAGCTGCGCGGCGCCGAGCGGGCTGCGCGCGCCCAGCGTGACATGCTGGTAGAGCCGCACCCGTTCGCCGATGATCGCGGTCTCCCCGATCACCACGCCGGTGCCGTGGTCGATGAAGAAGCTGGCGCCGATCGTCGCGCCGGGGTGGATGTCGATCCCGGTCCGCTCATTGGCCAGTTCGGAAATGATCCGCGCGACGATCGCCGCGCCCAGCGTGTGGAGCTGATGCGCGATGCGGTGATGCAGGCTGGCGACCGCGCCGGGATAACAGATCAGGATCTCGTCGACGCTGCGCGCGGCGGGATCGCCCAGAAAAGCGGCCTCGACATCGCTGTCGATCAGGCGGCGGATGTCGCCCAGCGTCGTGGCGAACAGATCGACGATGGTGCGGGCGTGGCCCGGCTCGAATGCCGCGTCCGCCTCCCCCTGCCAATAGTCGAGCTCGCTTTCCACCTCGGCGGTGAGCGCGATCAGCGCGCGCTCCAACCGTGCGGCGACGAAGTCGTTCTCGCCCTCCGCATCGCCGCTGCCATCGGCGTTGCCGTTGGGCCGGTATCCGCCCAGCCGGCGCGGATAGATCGCGGCGGACAGGTCGTCGATCACCGCCGCCAGCGCGTGCCGCGACGGGAATCGGCGCCCATTGAGCAGGTTCGGCCGCGCGTCGCGGGCGGCCAGCCGGGCAGCGTACAACGCCTCCACGGCGGTGAAGATCGCCGACATGTGCGTTACCCGCCTTTCGCCGGCTGCTTGACGGTGCGCAGATAGGGTTTGTGCGCGGTCCAGCCGTCGGGGAACAGCGCTGTCGCGCCCTCGTCGCTGACCGACGGCAGGATGATGACGTCGTCGCCGTCGCGCCAGTCGGCCGGGGTCGCCACCTTGTGCGTCTCGGTCAGCAGGATGCTGTCGATCGCGCGCAGGATCTCGGCGAAGTTGCGCCCGGTCGACGCGGGGTAGGTCAGCGTCAGCCGCACGCGCCGGGCCGGATCGATCACGAACACGGTGCGTACGGTGGCGGTGTCCGACGCATTGGGGTGGATCAGCCCGAGCAGATCGGCGACGCGCCGGTCATGATCGGCGATCAGCGGGAAATTGAGCGTGGTGCCCTGCGTCTCGGCGATGTCCTCGGCCCAGCGTCGATGACTGTCGACCGGATCGACCGACAGCCCGAGCACCTTGACCCCGCGCCGGTCGAACTCGGGCTTGAGCCGCGCGACCGCGCCCAGTTCGGTGGTGCAGACCGGGGTGAAAGCCCTGGGGTGCGAGAACAGCAGCACCCAGTCGTCGCCCGCCCAATCGTAGAAGCGGAGCGGACCGATCGTCGAATCCTGCGTGAAATCGGGAACGGTATCGAGCAGCCTGAGCGACATGGGGCATCTCCAGCGAGGTGCCTCGTATATCCCATTGCTTAAATGGGAAATGAGAGGGAGAAAAAATTCGCCCGGTTCAACCTGACCTTTCGGCGAAACGAATGGCTGGACGGGGCGGGAGCAGGTTCCCGACTACAGCCGTTCCGCCCCGCTGACCGCGTCGGTGGCGCGCAATGCGGCGAGCAGCCTGGTCAGGTGCGCGGCGTTGCGCACCTCCAGGTCGATGGTGTTGGTGTGATAGGTGGTGTCGCGGTTGTCGAGCCGCAGCCCCAGGATGTTGGCCTTGTGCGCGCCGATCACCGTCGCGATCGCCCCCAGCGCGCCGGGTTCGTTCTTCAGCGACACCGCGATGCGCGCGACGCCGCCCTCCGCCTTGTCGCCCCAGGCCAGGTCGATCCAGTCGCCGTCGGCGTTGGCCTCCAGCTCCGGGCAGGCGATGTTGTGGACGGTGATGCCCTCGCCCGGCCGGCGGATGCCGACGATGCGGTCTCCGGGCACCGGGCGGCAGCATTCGGCGAGCTGATACGCGACCCCCGGCGTCAGCCCGCGGATCGAGATGGCGTGGCGCTGCGGCGGGGCGACATGCTCGTCGCCGGCGGAGCCGGGCATCAGTGCCTCCATCACCTGGGCATCGGTGATCTTGCCCAGCGCGATGCCCTCGATCAGCGCGTCCTCGTCGGCCAGCTTGAGCCGCTTGACCGCGTCGTCGACCGCGTCCTCGTTGACCGGGGCTGGCAGGCGGGTGACGATGTCGTCGTAGAGCTTGCGCCCCAGCGTCTGGATCTCGCCGCGCTCCTTGTGCCGTTGGTGGCGGCGGATCGCCGCGCGCGCCTTTCCGGTGATCGCGAAGTTGAGCCAGTTGGGCTGCGGCTCCTGCCCCTTGGAGCGCAGGATCTGCACCGAATCGCCGTTGGCCATCACCGTGCGCAGTGGCACCACCCGCCCGTTGATCTTCGCGCCGACCGCCTGGTCGCCCAGATCGGTGTGCACGGCATAGGCGAAGTCGATCGGCGTCGCGCCCTTCGGCAGCTGGATCAGTTCGCCGCGCGGGGTGAAGGCGAAGATCCGGTCGGCGTACATCGCCATCCGGGTATGCTCGAGCAGCTCCTCCGGGCTGGCGGCGGTCTCGAGGATCTCGAGCAGGTCGCTGATCCACGGCACCTGGGTGTCGGGGCGGACGACGTCCTGCTTGTACGCCCAGTGCGCGGCGATGCCGAACTCGGCCTGCGCGTGCATCGCATGGGTGCGGATCTGGATCTCGATGCGGGTATTGTCGCCGTAGAACACCGACGTGTGCAGCGAGCGATAGCCGTTGCGCTTCGGCGTCGAGATATAATCCTTGAACCGCGCCGGCACCATCGGCCACTTGCGATGGATCACCCCCAGCGCGCGATAGCATTCCTCCTCGGTCTCGACGATCGCGCGGAACGCCATCAGGTCGGACAATTGCTCCAGGTTGACGTGGCGCTCGGCCATCTTGCGCCAGATCGAATAGGGGTGCTTCTCGCGGCCCGACACATCGGCCTCGATCCCCGCGCGCGACAGGCTGGTCTTCACCGCCCCGGCGATCTTGGCGATGCGATCGTCGCCGCCTTCCTTCAGCGCGCCCAGCCGCTTGGTGATCGATTCATAGGCCTCGGGCTCGAGCTGCCGGAAGGCGAGCGTCTGCATCTCCTTCATGAATTCGTACATGCCGATCCGCTCGGCGAGCGGGGCGTAGATGTCGAGCGTCTCGCGCGCGATCCGCCGGCGCTTGTCCTCCGACTTGATGTGGTGGAGCGTGCGCATGTTGTGCAGCCGGTCGGCCAGCTTGACCAGCAGCACGCGGATGTCGTCGGACATCGCCAACAGGAACTTGCGCAGATTCTCGGCGGCGCGCTCGCTTTCGGTCTGCGCCTCGATCTTGCTCAGCTTGGTGACGCCGTCGACCATCCGCGCGACGTTGCCGCCAAACAGCCGCTCGATCTCCTCCGGGGTGGCGACGGTGTCCTCGATCGTGTCGTGCAGGATCGCGGTGGCGATCGTCTCGGCATCGAGGTGAAGGTCGGTCAGGATGCCGGCCACCTCGATCGGGTGGCTGAAATAGGGATCGCCCGACGCGCGCAACTGGCTGCCGTGCGCCTTCATCGAAAAGACATAGGCGCGGTTCAGCAGCGCCTCGTCGGCTTCCGGATCGTAGCCGAGGACTCGATCGACCAGTTCATATTGCCGCAGCACGCCGCCTAGATGGGGCGGCGCGCTGCTGCTTTGCAATAATATTCAAACTATTTGGCGCTGCCGTTGCACTTTTCGAGCGCTTCGCCGGTGAAGGCGGTGCCGTTGGCGGTGAATGCCGAAAGCTGGCCGATGCGCTGCGCGACCATCGCGCACACCGTGGTGTCGCGGTCCGGCGCCTTGCCGGCGGTGCAGACGGTGTCGCTGCACTTCCAGATAGTGTTGCGCGTGACCAGGCTGGCCTTCTTGAGCTGGCCGGAGGCGGCGGTGGCGCTGTAATAGGCGTTGCCCTGCGCGGTGGCAGGCACCGCGGCGAACAGCATCAGCGAAGCGGCGGCGGCCGCGGCGGTGGAAACGATACGGATCATCACAAGCCTCCCGGGGAATTAGGTTGCTGTTTGCTACCTATCCGAGTCGGAGATGAGTTGCAAGTGAAAACGTTTGCTGCGATGCAATAGCACAATCAGTTTCAATTCAAAGACTTTTCCGTTAGGGTGCGACGCCATGGGAATGAACGGGCTCAGGGAGCCGCTTCGGGATTTGACGTGCAGTCTGCCCGCCGCGCTTGAGGCGATGGGTGAGCGCTGGTCGTTCCTGCTGCTGCGGGCGGCATTCAACGGCCTTCATCACTTCGAGGAGTTCCAGTCCGAACTCGGCATCGCGCGCAACATCCTCGCCAACCGGCTGGCGCGGCTGGTCAGCCACGGCATCCTCGAACGACGCGCGCTGCCCGACGATCGCCGCAAGATCGAGTATCGGCTGACCGAAAAGGGCATGGCGCTGCTGCCGACGATGGTCGCGCTGCGCCAATGGGGCGAACGGTGGGAGACCGGGGTGCCGGCGCTGCCGATCCTGGTCGACGCGCGCGATCATCGCCCGGTGCGCGAGGTGCGGGTGCTGGCACACGACGGCCGCGAACTGGCCAAGACCGATCTGCTGTGGTCGCTACCCGAAGATGTGGCGAGCGGCGATCCGCGACTGAAGGCGGCGGAATAGCCGCACCGTCAGCCGCCCTCGGGCAGCGCGGCCAGATAGGCGCGGATCGCGTCCGACAGCGGCGTCGGCGCGGATGTCGGCAGATGGACGTTGACCACCACCATCGTCACCACCGCATGTAGATCGCCGGTTGCCGCGTTGGCCATTTCCAGCCGCTGGGTCAGGCTGGTGCGGCCGATCTTCTCGATGCGGACCGACGCCTCGACCTCGTCGCCCCACACGAAGGGCTTGAGGTAATCGACCTCGGCGCGGCGGACGTGGAATTCGGCGTCGGTCCATTCGCGGCCCAGTGCCTCGGCGATCCCGGTCCACTCCCAATATTCGGTCACCGCGACGTCGGCATATTCCAGGTAGCGCGAGTTGAAGACGACTTTCTGGCCGTCGATCTCGGCATAGCGGACGCGGAAGCGGGTGGAGAAGGCGAAGCCGGGGCGGGACATGGCGCGGCTTTGGACCATCACCGGACCGGGGGCAATCGCCCGCGCCCTTGCGGGGCTTCGCTGCTGCCTCCCGCTTCCGACAGGAGGGGAATCCTCAGCCCGCCGCCTGATCGGGGGTGTTGACGCCCATCGACTGGAGGTACCGCTTCACGTTGCGCGCAGCCTGGCGCAGGCGCTGTTCGTTCTCGACCATCGCGATGCGGACATAGCCCTCGCCATTCTCGCCATAGCCGACGCCCGGCGCCACCGCGACCTTGGCCTCGGTCAGCAACTGCTTGGAGAATTCGAGGCTGCCGAGATGCTTGAGTGCGGGGGGCAGCGGTGCCCAGGCGAACATCGACGCGGGCGGGCTGGGGATATCCCAGCCGGCGCGCGCGAAGCTCTCGACCAGCACGTCGCGGCGCTTGTGATAAAGCTGGCGGTTGCGCTCGACGATGTCCTGCGGCCCGTTGAGCGCGGCGCACGCTGCCGCCTGGATCGGGGTGAAGGCGCCGTAGTCGAGGTACGACTTGACCCGCGACATCGCCGCGATCAGCGTCTTGTTGCCGACCGCGAAGCCCATCCGCCACCCGGCCATCGAATAGGTCTTGCTGAGCGAGGTGAACTCGACCGCGACGTCCTTCGCGCCCTTGACCTGCAGGATCGACGGGGTTGGCTTGCCGTCGAAATAGAGTTCGGAATAGGCGAGGTCGCTCAGCACCCACACCTTGTTCTCGCGCGCCCAGGCGACCAGCCGCTCGTAAAAGGCGAGGTCGACGGTTTCGGCGGTCGGGTTCGACGGATAGTTGACCACCAGCACGCTCGGGCGCGGCACGGTGAAGTACATCGCGCGCTCTAGGCTGTCGAAATAGGCATCGTCGGGGGTGGTCGGCACCGCGCGGATCGTCGCGCCCGCGATGATGAAGCCGAAGGTGTGGATCGGATAGCTGGGGTTGGGCGCCAGCACGACGTCGCCCGGCGCGGTGATCGCCGTGGCGAGGCTGGCCAGCCCCTCCTTCGACCCCATCGTCACCACCACCTCGCTCTCGGGATCGAGATCGACGCCGAAGCGGCGGCCATAGTAATTGGCCTGGGCGCGGCGCAGCCCCGGAATCCCCTTCGACTGCGAATAGCCGTGGGCGTCGGGCTTGCGCGCGACCTCGCACAGCTTTTCGATGACGTGCTCGGGCGGCGGCAGGTCGGGGTTGCCCATGCCGAGGTCGACGATGTCCTCTCCGCCCGCGCGCGCGGCCGCCCGCATCGCGTTGACTTCGGCGATGACATAGGGGGGCAGGCGGCGGATGCGGTAGAACTCTTCGGACACGCGAAATCCCTCATGCTTGCCGTCGCTTCGCGCGCGACGATGCGCTATCATAGCGCCATCCGCGGCGGACGAACACTGCGGAACGGAGGGGTAATATGCTGGAGATCCTGCTGTTGGGGGCGTCGATGGTCGCGCTCCCCGCCGATGCGCCGCAATGCCGGCGCGAAACGCTCGCCCATGCGATCGATCGCTACGCCAACGCACAACTGGTCCAGGACACCGCCAGCATGGCGACGATGTACGGCACCGATGGCGTGCTGGTAGGGCCGGACAAGGCGGATATCGTCGGGTCGGAGAAGGTGATGGCCTATCTCGACAAATTCGCCGGCTGGCAGATCGACGACGCGACGATGACCATCGCCACCACCGTCAAGGCCGACGGCGGCTGGCAGGTCGACGGGCGTTTTGCCCAGGCGGGCAAGGACGACAAGGGCAAGGCGTTCAAGCAGAGCGGCCGCTTCACCTCGACCTGGGCCTGCGTCACCGCCGACGATATCACCAGCTGGCGCGTCAAGCGCATGGAAACCACGACCGGCGGCTGATCGCCGCCCGCATCCGAAGCCGGAGCCCGTACCGATGACCGATTCGCACGCGCCTTCCCCGCCTCCCAGCCTGGAGGACATGCAGCATTGGACATGGGTGCTGGGCCGCGCGCAGCAGATGATGCTGGAGGCGGGGATGGCCGCGGCCGAGCAGGCGCCGGTGGTGCCGTCGCTGTTCGACCCCACGCCGATGCTGCGCGCCTCCGCCGATTTCTGGGCGGATTCGATCCGGCTGTGGCAACGTTTCCTCGACCCCGCCCACGCGGGCGCGTTCGAGGAGACCCCGGAACAGGCCCGCGACAAGCGGTTCAAGGCGAAGGAATGGCGCGAGGAGCCGGTGTTCGACTTCCTGCGCCAGAGCTATTTCACCATCGCCGAGCATCTGGTGAAGGGGGTCGATGCGCTCGACGGGGTCGACGCCCGGCAAAAGGAGCAGATCCGTTTCGCCACGCGCGGCTTCATCGACGCGATGAGCCCGAGCAATTTCCCCGCGACCAATCCCGACGTGCTCAACAAGATCATCGAGACGCGCGGTGAAAGCCTGCTCCGGGGCCTGCACAACATGCTGGCCGATCTGGGCAAGGGGCAGGTGACCCATACCGATCCGACCGCGTTCGAGGTCGGGCGCAATCTGGCGACGACGCCCGGCAAGGTGGTGAAACGCACCCCGCTGTATGAGCTGATCCAGTATTCGCCGACCACCGCGAACGTGCTCAAGACGCCGCTGGTGATCTTTCCGCCGTGGATCAACCGCTTCTACATCCTCGACCTCGCGCCCGAGAAGAGCTTCATAGCGTGGGCGGTGGCGCAGGGCCTGACGGTGTTCATGGTGTCGTGGAAATCGGCCGACGCGGGCATGGCCGGGGTGACCTGGGACAATTATGTCGACGACGGGCAGATCGACGCGATCGATACGGTGCGCGCGCTGCTGGGGGTCGAGAGCGTCCACACCGTCGGCTATTGCGTCGCGGGCACCACGCTGGCGGCGACGCTGGCGGTGCTGGCCGCGCGCGGGCAGGCGGACAAGGTCGCCAGCGCGACCTTCTTCACCGCGCAGGTCGATTTCAGCGAGGCCGGCGACCTCAATCTGTTCGTCGACGATGACCAGATGGCACTGATCAAGAGCCTGGCGACCGACGGCTATCTCGACGGGCGCTATATGGCGGCGACGTTCAACCTGCTGCGCGGGCGCGACCTGATCTGGAACTACGTCACCAGCAATTACCTGATGGGGCAGGATTACCTGCCGTTCGACCTGCTCCACTGGAACGGCGACGTCACCAATTTGCCGGCGCTGTGGCACCAGAATTACCTGACCGACCTGTACCGCGACAACCGGTTGGTCGTGCCCGAATCGCTGGCGATCAACGGCACGCCGATCGACCTGCGCAAGGTGATGGTGCCGACCTATGTCCAGGCGGGGCGCGAGGATCATATCGCGCCGATGCACAGCGTCTGGAAGATCACGCACCATTTCGCCGGGCCGCTGCGCTTCGTGCTGGCGGGATCGGGCCATATCGCCGGGGTGGTCAACCCGCCCGCCGCCGGCAAATATCAATATTGGACCAACGCCGAACCTGTCGCGACGATCGAGGAATTCATCGCCGGCGCGACCGAGACCAAGGGGAGCTGGTGGCCGGACTGGATCGCGTGGGTGCGCGCGCTCGACAGCGACGAGCTGCCCGCGAAAGCGGCCAGAATACCGGGCAAGGGCAAGCTGAAGCCGCTCGGCGATGCGCCCGGGCACTACGTCAGAACCCGCTGAAATCCGGGGTTTCCTCTCCCGTCTTACGGTTTTGTTGCAGTGCACAAATTTTGCTTGCTTTTTGAGCGGGCGGACCTATTTGTGCATCGCAGCAACAACCGGAACGCGGATTGAGGACGATGGCGAACAAGGGACCAAAGAGGGGCGTCAAGGCGCCGGCTGCCGAGGCTCCGAAGGCGCGCGCGCTCAACAGCACGGCCCCGGCGACAACGACGGCGGCCAAGCCGGTCGCGGCCCCTGTGGCCAAGCAGGTTGCGGCCCCTGTGGCCAAGCCGGTCACGGCTCCCGCACCCAAGCCCGTCGCGGCCCCGGCGGTCGCTGCGGTTCAACCTGTTCCGCCGGTTACGGACATCGCCGCCGAAACCGTCGTCCCGGTCATCAAAACGGCGAAAGCCACCCCCACCGCCGCGGCCAAGCCCGCGCAACCCGCAAGCAAGGATACCCCCGTCATGGCTACCCAGTTCGAAGCGCCGAAGGTTTTCGCCGACATCAACGACCGCGCCCAGGCCGCGGTGCAGAAGTCGACCAAGCTGGTCGAGGAATTCAACGATTTCGCCAAGGGCAACGTCGAAGCGATCGTCGAGTCGGGCCGCATCACCGCCAAGGGCTTCGAGACCCTGGGCCAGGATGCCGCCGAATACGGCCGCAAGTCGTTCGAGGGCTTCACCGCGACGCTCAAGAACCTCGCCACCGTCAAGTCGCCGGCCGATTTCTTCAAGCTGCAGAGCGACTATGTCCGCACCTCGTTCGACTCGGCCGTCGCCGAAGCGTCGAAGGGCACCGAGGCGTTCATCAAGCTGGCCGGCGACGCCGCCCAGCCGCTGTCGAACCGCTTCGCGGTTGCCGCCGACAAGGTGAAGTCGGTCAACTAAGCGCGTTCGCGCCAGTTAAGCGTACCCCAGGAAGGGCGGTCACTGTCATGGTGGCCGCCCTTTCCTCTTGGCGCCCGGCGCGGGATCGTCGGGGCGCGGTGGCGACGTCGCGACGGCATGTGCTGTCAAGCCCTTGCCCTGCCGCCCCGGAATGCCATATTTTTATCCGGTGACCTCAATTCAGCAGATCCAGATGGCCGACGAGAACGAAGGCGGCGGCGGTGATGACGATTCCGGCGATGCGCTGGGCGTCGCCACCCGCACCCGCACGCGCACCAAGAAGCCGACACCCTATCGCGTGCTGATGCTCAACGACGATTATACCCCGATGGAGTTCGTCGTGCTGGTGCTGCAACGCTTTTTCCGCATGACCATGGAGGAGGCGACGCAGGTCATGCTCCACGTCCACCAGAAGGGCGTCGGGGTGTGCGGCGTGTTCAGCTACGAGGTCGCCGAGACCAAGGTCGGGCAGGTGATGGACTTCGCCCGCGAGAATCAGCACCCGCTGCAATGCACGCTGGAAAAGGCGTGATCTGATCGCCGGCGCGCGCGGTGCGCTGGTCCCGCTTGCGCGAGGGCGCGCGCACGATACAAGCCGGGCATGGACCGTATCCTCATCCGTGGCGGCAACCGCCTCCAGGGCCGCATCTTCATCTCGGGCGCCAAGAACGCGGCATTGACGCTGATGCCGTGCGCGCTGCTCACCGACGAGCCGCTGACGCTGCGCAATCTGCCGCGCCTGGCCGACGTCGACAGCTTTGGCCATCTGCTCAACCAGCTTGGCGCGTCGACCGCGATCGAGGGGTCGCGGCCCGAGGATTTCGGGCGGGTGATGACGATCCGCGCGGGCCGGCTGACCTCGACCGAAGCGCCTTACGACATCGTCCGCAAGATGCGCGCGTCAATCCTGGTGCTGGGCCCGCTGATCGGCCGCGCGGGGGAAGCGACGGTGTCGCTGCCTGGCGGCTGCGCGATCGGCAACCGCCCCATCGACCTGCACCTGAAGGCGATGGAGGCGATGGGCGCGGAGATCGAGCTGGCGGCGGGCTATGTCAAAGCAGTCGCGCCGGGCGGGCGGCTGCCGGGCGGGCGAGTCAGCTTTCCGGTGGTGTCGGTCGGCGCGACGGAGAACGCGCTGATGGCGGCGGTCACCGCGCGCGGCGGCACCGTGATCGAGAACGCGGCGCGCGAGCCCGAGATCGTCGACCTGTGCAACTGCCTGGTCGCGATGGGTGCCAGCATTTCCGGCATCGGCACGGAGACGCTGGAGATCGAGGGGCGCGATCGGCTCCACGGCGCCACTTATGCGGTCATGCCCGACCGGATCGAGGCGGGCAGCTATGCCTGCGCCGCGGCGATCACCGGCGGATCGGTCGAGCTGGCCGGTGCCGAGGCGAACGACATGCGCGCGACCATCGCCGCGCTGGTCGAGGCGGGGGTCAGCGTCGAGGAGGGCAAGGGGTCGATCAAGGTGTCCGCGGACGGGCCACTGCGCCCCATCACCCTGTCGACCGCGCCGTTCCCCGGCTTCGCCACCGACATGCAGGCGCAGTTCATGGCGATGCTGTGCAAGGCGGATGGCGCCAGCGTGCTGACCGAGACGATCTTCGAGAACCGTTATATGCACGTGCCGGAACTGGCGCGGATGGGCGCCGACATCACCGTCACCGGCCGGTCGGCGGTGGTGCGCGGCGTCGCCGGACTGGTCGGCGCGCAGGTGATGGCGACCGATCTGCGCGCATCGATGAGCCTGATCATCGCGGGCCTGGCCGCCGAGGGGGAAACCCAGGTGAGCCGCGTCTATCACCTCGACCGCGGCTATGAACGGCTCGAGGAAAAGCTGTCGGCGGTGGGTGCCGATATCGAGCGTATCGGCGACGGGTGACGATGCGTCCCGTAGTGTGACAGCTGAACCGATATTTACCGTAATCCGGTATAGCGCCTGCCGGTGAAGCTCCTATTCCGGCGGCTATGTACAAGCGCTTTCTCATCGGTGCGGCGATCGCCGCGACCGCAACCTCCGCAGCCTTTGCATCCCCAGTGGTGGGGACGGACGCGCTGCGCGAATGGAACCTTATCGTCCTGGGCGACCTTACCTCCAGTTCGGAGGTGGAGGGGCGGACCTTCGTCGGCGGGAACCTCAGCGGCAATTCGTCCAACTATCAGATCAGCACGCCCGCGCCGTCTCCGACTGGTCAGCCGGGACTGATCGTGGTCGGCGACGTCACCGGCGGTACCAAGAACCTCAACAACGGCTCCGGCGCGATTGTCGGCGGCAACGTCACCAGCGGGTTCAACCTGAACGGCGCGGCGCAGACGGTGCAGGTCGGCGGCACCATTTCCAACACCAATGTCAACCAGAATACCGTACAGTCCGGGCTGGCCAACAGCGGCAGCTTCCTGTCCGACCTGACGCTGCAAAAGACCGTGCTGGCGAGCAGCATGACCGACCTGTCCCAGTCGATGGGCGCGCTGACCAGCAACAGCGCGCTGACGATCAGTGGCAATCGCGGCACGTTCAACGCCACGCCCAATGCGGATGGCATTGCGGTGTTCAACATCGCCGCGAGCGACCTCGACAGGATCGGGGAGATTCAGTTCAACCTGAATGGTGCCGACACCGCGATCGTCAACGTCAGCGGCGCGGCGATCACGCTCAACGACAATTTCCTGGGTGGCACGAACGGGCTGGGGGAGCATGTCATCTGGAATTTTCCCGATGCGACAACGCTCGGCCTGACCACCGCCTGGGGCGGATCGATCCTCGCCCCCGGCGCCG
>NZ_DATMGG010000179.1:0-2167 GCF_035555815.1 Sphingomonas sp. | reverse complement strand
CTGACCGGGCGACGCGACCGCATCCGCACGCTCAGGCAGGGTGGCGGACTGTCCGGCTTCACCAAGCGCAGCGAGAGCGAATATGATCCGTTCGGGGCGGCGCATTCGTCGACCTCGATCTCCGCCGCGCTCGGGTTTGCTACCGCGAACAAGCTGACCGGCGCGCCGGGCAGGGGCATCGCGGTGATCGGCGACGGCGCGATGTCGGCCGGCATGGCCTATGAGGCGATGAACAACGCCGAGGCGGCGGGCAACCGGCTGGTGGTGATCCTCAACGACAACGACATGTCGATCGCGCCGCCGGTTGGCGGTCTGTCTGCCTATCTGGCGCGGATGGTCAGCTCCAGCGAGTATCTCGGGCTGCGCAGCCTGGCGAAGAAGATCACCCGCCGCCTGTCGCGCCGCGTCCACAATGCCGCGCAGAAGGCGGAGGAGTTCGCGCGCAGCATGGCGACCGGCGGCACGCTGTTCGAGGAACTGGGATTCTACTACGTTGGCCCGATCGACGGCCACAACCTCGACCATCTCATCCCGGTGCTGGAGAATGTCCGCGACAGCGACCAGGGGCCGATCCTGGTTCATGTCGTGACCAAGAAGGGCAAGGGCTATGCCCCGGCCGAGGCGGCGGCGGACAAATATCACGGCGTCCAGAAATCCGACGTGATCACCGGCGCGCAGGCCAAGGCCCCGCCGGGACCGCCGCAGTACCAGAACGTGTTCGGCGAGGCGCTGACCAAGGAGGCCGAGTCCGACGACCGCATCGTCGCGATCACGGCGGCGATGCCGTCGGGCACGGGGCTCGACAAGTTCGCCAAGGCGCACCCCGATCGTTTCTTCGACGTCGGCATCGCCGAACAGCACGCGGTGACCTTTGCCGCCGGGCTGGCTGCGCAGGGGATGCGGCCGTTCTGCGCGATCTATTCGACCTTCCTCCAGCGCGCCTATGATCAGGTCGTCCACGACGTCGCGATCCAGAACCTGCCCGTCCGCTTCGCGATCGACCGCGCCGGTCTGGTGGGGGCGGATGGCGCTACGCACGCCGGCAGCTTTGACGTGACCTATCTGGCGACGCTGCCCAATTTCGTGGTGATGGCGGCGGCGGACGAGGCCGAGCTGGTCCACATGACCCATACCGCCGTGCTGCACGACAGCGGCCCGATCGCGGTGCGCTATCCGCGCGGTAACGGGGTCGGCGTGCCATTGCCCGCCACGCCCGAACGGCTGGAGGTCGGCAAGGGCCGCATCGTCCGGGAGGGGCACAAGGTCGCGATCCTCAGCCTGGGCACTCGGCTGGCCGAGGCGATGAAGGCCGCCGATGCGCTGGAGGCAAAGGGGCTGTCGACCACCGTCGCCGACCTGCGCTTCGCCAAGCCGCTGGACGAGGCGCTGATCCGCCGGCTGCTGACCACGCACGAGGTGGCGGTGACGATCGAGGAAGCGGCGGTCGGCGGGCTGGGCGCCCACGTCCTGACCTTTGCCAGCGATGCCGGGCTGATCGACGCCGGCCTGAAACTGCGCACCATGCGCCTGCCCGATCTGTTCCAGGATCAGGACAAGCCCGAGACGCAATATGCCCAGGCCCGGCTCGATGCTGATGCGATCGTCGATACGGTGCTGGCGGCGCTGCGGCACAACGCGACGTCGATGACCGGACTGACCGCGTGATTCGAAAAGTCGCGGTGGCGGCGCTGGCGGGCGTTGCGCTTGCCGGCGCGGCCGCTGCCTCGCCGCCGCCGGGCGAACTGACCGTGCGGGTCAGCAACGTCCGCAACGCCAAGGGCGTGGTACGCATCGGGCTTTGCCCGCAGGCGGCGTTCCTCAAGCCCGACTGTCCCTATGAAGCCGCGGTCCCCGCGCACACCGGCGTGACGACGCTGACGCTGCGCGGCGTTGTGCCCGGCGCCTATGGGTTACAGGTGTTTCACGACGAGAATGCTAACCATAAGGTCGACAAGGCGCTGTTCGGCTTGCCCAAGGAAGGGGTGGGCTTTTCCAACGACGCGCCGATCCGGATGGCGCCGCCGAAATGGTCCGACGCGGTGTTCGCCGTTGCCGGCGGCGCGCAGACGATTCAGGTCAAGATGCGCTATTTCCTCTAGGGTGGAGCGAGCCGTGACGGATCAGGCCCCGCGAACCGCACCGCACCTGTCACTCCCGTCTTGTGCCG
>NZ_DATMGG010000178.1:0-6082 GCF_035555815.1 Sphingomonas sp. | reverse complement strand
TCAGCGACCGGCAGCCGGTCGATCGCGGGCAGCGGCTTGGCCGCCGGATGGGTGACGATGCCGTTGGGGGTCAGCTCGATCACGCTGCCCGGCCCCAGCGTCGCCAGCTCCGCGAACACGGTGTCATCGCCGATCGGCATGACGTTGAACGCCAGCTCGTACACGCCCTGCGCGTCGAAATGGACGCGCGGCAGCGCCCCGGCGGCGGCGAGCAGCGAGGTCGAGAACAGCCGATCGTCCCGATCGCGAAAGATCTGGAAGGCGGCGAAGTAATCGGTGAACAGGAACGTCCGCCCGCCGCGCCGCACCACTGCGACGAACTGCCCGCCGATCCGCGACCAGTCGATCGCCGGCAGCGCCATGCCGCGCAGCGCATCGAGCGCGGGCCGGCCCATCCGCCCGTCGACGGTGATCGTACCGGCGATCGCGACGCAATCGTCGCCGTCGCGCAGCAGCGTGTCCGGGCCCCCCAGCACATAGGGCCAGTGCAGGGCGTGCCAGCCGGGCAGGTCGATCGCGACGGGCTCGCCAAAGCCGTGGCGCGCATATTGCGCCCGCGCTCCGGCGATCGCGGGGTTGGCGAAGCCGGGGTCGCCGGCGCGGACGAGGAACAGCCCGGCCATCGCTCAGGCCGTCGCCGGCTGGGGGCGCTGGCGGCGCATCGGCTGCCATCCGGTCTCGCTGCGCTTGCGCCCGACGTAGGTGTCGAACCCGATCTGGGTGCCGATCAGCATGAACAGGAACGGATTGAGCGCGATACCGACGAACGCCGCGCCGAGCAGGTAGATGAGGTGCGCGTGCTGGAGCGCGCTGGCCAGCGGCGCGATCCAGGCGTCGTCCGCCGTCGCCTTGGCATAGCGGCGGCGCAGGATTTCCATGCGCGCAAGCCCTGCCAGCTGGATCAGCAGCCACAGCGCCAGCCCCGGATAGCCCTGTTCGCCGAGCATCTCGAAATAGGCGCTGTGATAGGCGCGGGCGCGATCGACCTCGAGCGAGCGTTCGACGGTGGCGTTGTTGCTGGCGCCCTCCACCGCGACCTTGTCGTAGCGGATGTGGTTCTGGCGATAGGCCTCGAACCCGCCGCCCATCGGGTTGGATTTCACGTAATCGATCGTCCATTTCCACACCGCGATGCGGGTCGAGGCGGAGGCGTCGGCCTGATAGGTCTTGATCGTCTCCATCCGCTGGGTGAACTTCGACGGCAGGAACGGAACCGCGACCAGCCCGACGACCGCGATGGCCGACAGGTACAGCACCCGCGTCTTCATCCGCATGTCGCGCAGCAACAGCACGCCGAGCAGCGCGACGCACAGCAGCCCGGTGCGGGCCGAGGTGCCGATCGGCATCAGCAGGCAGGCGAACACCAGCGCATAGCAGAACAGCTTCACCCGCCAGTCGGGCGGAAAGATCGTGCCGTGCCGGGTGAACCACAGCAGGATCGGGACGACCGATATGGCGACCGCGGAAATGATGCTGCCCTCGAACAGGCCGGTGTTGTTGGCGACCATCAGGTTGAGCGCGCCATAGCCGCCGCCCGACGCCAGCGTCTTGATGCCGCCGACGATGATGATCGCGCCGACCGACAGCAGCATGAACAGCAGCAGCGCCTCGATTCTGAGCCGCGTCCGCAGCGTCAGCGGCAGGAAGACGCCGAACGCGATCGCCTTCCACACCCAGTTCCACTTGAACTGCGCCTCGACCGGGAAATCGGCGTTGATCGTGGTGTACCAGCAATAGAGCAGCAGCATCAGCAGCATGATCTGGCGCGGCGCGACGCGCACGTCCCGTTTGTCGTCGGCGGCGATGAAGCCGAGCAGCGCCAGCGCGGCGGCGATCAGCGAATAGGGGATCGAGCCGAGCGCGGTGTACATCATCAGCTGCGGCGACAGCGTGTCGATATAGACATAGGCGAGCACGAACAGGAACGGGCGTTTCAGCCCGATGCCGAACAATGTCGCGATGAACCCGAAAAAGATGAGGTCACGCACGCGGGCGTCCCCAGCGTTGCGCGCGCGGCGGCGGGGCATCGTCGCGCGGGCCCGGCTCGCGATCCAGATCGTCGCGGTGCCACAGCCGCAGCGCGGCGAGCAGCATCAGGCCGTGGGTGATCGCCAGCGCGAAATTGTCGATCATCGCCTTTCCACCCTTGTTCGCGCGTTCGTCCCCGGCGCTGTCGCGCTCACTCCGCGTCTAGCCACCCTCCGGTTGACGCGGCGTTAAACTTCGCGTGGCAGGGAAAGTGCGACATGCGCATCCTTCACATCCTCGATCACGGCCTGCCGCTGCAGAGCGGATACACGTTCCGCACCCGCGCGATCCTGACCGCGCAGATGCGGCGCGGGCATGACGTGGCCGCGGTCACCGGCACCCGCCACGGCGTCGCCCCGGCGGCGGAGGAACAGGTCGACGGCATCCGCTTCTACCGCACCGATCCGGTCGCGCCCGCCCCGGCGCCGATCGGCGAATGGCGGGAGATCGCCGCGTTCGCCCGGCGGATCGCCACCGTGATCGACGATTTCCGCCCGGACGTGCTCCATGCCCATTCGCCGGTGCTCGATGCGCTGGCGGCGCTGCGCGCGATCCGTCGCCGCCCGTTGCCGCTGGTCTATGAGATCCGCGCGTTCTGGGAGGATGCGGCGGTCGGCAACGGCACCGGCAGCGAAGGATCGTGGCGCTATCGGCTCACCCGGATGCTGGAGACCTGGGCGGTGCGCCGCGCCGATGCGGTGGCGGTGATCTGCGACGGCCTGCGATCGGATCTGATCGCGCGCGGCATCGCCGCCGACAAGCTGCTGGTTTCCCCCAACGGCGTCGACATGACGCTGTTCGGCGATCCGCTTCCGCCCGACGCAGCGCTCGCGAGCGAACTGGGCGTGGCCGGGGCGGAGACGATCGGCTTCATCGGCAGCTTCTACGATTACGAAGGGCTCGACACGCTGATCGCGGCGATGCCCGCGCTGGTGGCGGCGCGACCGGGGATCAGGCTGATCCTGGTCGGCGGCGGCCCGATGGAGGCGGCGTTGCGCGCGCAGGCCGCGGCATCGCCGGCGGCGGACGCGATCCGCTTCGTCGGCCGCGTTCCCCATGCTCAGGTCGAACGCTATTACAGTTTGATCGACGTGCTCGTATATCCGCGCAAAGCGATGCGACTCACCGATCTCGTCACCCCGCTCAAGCCGCTGGAGGCGATGGCGCAGCGCCGGCTGGTGGCCGCGTCGAACGTCGGCGGCCATCGCGAGCTGATTCGCGACGGTGACACCGGCACGCTGTTTGCCGCCGACGATCCGTCGGCGCTGGCGGCGGCGGTCGCGGCGCTGTTCGCCGATCGCGGCGGCTGGGATGCGCGCCGCGCGCGCGGCCGCGCCTTCGTCGAATCCGAACGTGATTGGGCGTCCAATGTGGCTCGCTACGATCCCGTTTACCAAAAGATCACCCAAATTGGGGCAAGGAAGGCGCCATGGTCGCGTTCTCCCTCCACCAGCGCCTGACGCTCCACCCCGCAACGCTGACCGCCGTGGCGGCGGCGGGCGTGGCGGCGGCGACGGTCCTGGTGCTGCCCATCTCCGCCCTCGAATCCTTTGCGCAGGACAGCGGCATCGCCGCGTTCGTGCCGGCTGCCGCTCCGCCGCTGGGGTTCACCGCGCGCACGCTGCTGGCGATGCTTGCCGGTGGCCTGGCCGGGGCGCTGGCATGGGCGGTGGTGACGCTGTTGCCGATTCGCCAGCCGCGACGCCGCCGTCGGCCCGCGCTTCGCCCCGAGCCTACCGAGGTCGTGCCGGTGCTGCGCCGCGCCGACGCGCATCCCGACGCTCCGCCGCGCGCGCCGCTGATGGCGACTCGCGAACTGGGCACGCCGTTCCTCGACGTCCGCGCTCGTCCCGCGTCCGAAGCGGTGGTCGATATCGATCCGGTCGAAGTGCTGCCGCCCGCCGAACGCCACCTTCCGCGCGATCTCGATGCGCCGCTGTCGGCCTATGATCCGCACGCGATTCCGGCCGAACCGGCCACCCCGGTGCCGCCGGTCGCGCCGCTGTTCCGCGCGCCCACGCTCGATGAGGGCGAGCGCATCGACACGTTCGAGCTCGAGCGCCCGGCGCCGCTGCCGATCGACGAGCGCCCGCTCGCCGCGCCGCGCACCGAAGCGACGATCCACGCCTTGCTCGATCGCCTGGAAAAGGGCGTCGCGCGCCGCGCCGAACCGGCCCCGCCCGAATCCATGGCCACGCCGGGCGCCGCCTGGGAAGCGCCGTTGCTGGGTCTGGAAACCACGCTCGAGGAACTCCGCCGCCTGGCGATCCGCGTCTGATAAGCCGTCGGGGGTGGGGCGCTACCGCTCCTCGACCGTCAGCGCCTCGATCGTCGCGTCGGTGCGGTCGCATGTCGCGGTTCGGCGGATCACCGCCAGATCGGCGACCAGATGCCCCCGCATCGGCAGATCCGTCTCCGGCAGCGCCGCCAGCCACGCGCGGCCGGCATCGCCACCGTCCAGCACCAACGTCAGCACGTGCCGCGCCCCGCTGAACGTCGCGCTCGCCCAGCGGGTCGAGTCGCACGCGGTGATGTGTATCGCCACCCCGGCGCGCGCCGCATCGGCGATCAGCGCGCGTTCCAGCAGTGTGGCGGCGTCCGGCCCCCGGCTCATCGCTTTGTCTCCCGCTGAGTCGCGATATAGGCGTCGATCCGCGCCACCATCCGCGCGCGGGGTTCGCGCCCGTTGGCCAGATCGCCCACCAGGCGGGGGTCGTTGGCCGCCGCCCGCCCGAATTGCGTCGCCGCCATGCCCGTCTCCTTCAGATAGCCGCGCACCCGCGCCAGCACGTTCGACACTGCCCCTGCTCCCGACTCGTCCGTAGTGTTCTGCATTTGTTCTGATCGGCGATTTCCAACTTGTCTAGGAAATTTCCTACGCTATGGCTGATAGCGTGGACGGGACCGAACAACGCCGCGCGCTGGAGGCGCTGATTGCCGGTGGCGGGGCCAGCATGGCGGCGCTGTCGCGGATGCTTCGCCGCAACCCGGCGTGGCTCCAGCAATATCTGAAGCGCGGTACGCCGCGCCTGCTGCCGGAGGAGGATCGCGGGCGGCTGGCGCGGTTCTTCGGGGTCGATGAAGCGGTGCTGGGCGGGGTCTCTGCGGCGCTGGTGACTGTGCCTCGGCTCGATATCGCGGCGTCCGCGGGGCCGGGGCGTACCGTCGATGGCGCCGCCGCGATGCGCCCGGCGCGCTATCCGGCGGAGGATCTGGCGCGGCTGGGCGTGCGCGCCGACGCCGCCTCCGAAATCGCGGTCAGCGGCGATTCGATGGCGCCGACGCTGCACGACGGCGATCGCATCCTGGTCGACACCGCCGATCGCCGCCCGGACGGGCGCGGCGCGGTGTGGGTGCTGCGCATCGGCGAGTCGCTGTTGGTCAAGCGGCTGGTGCGTGCCGGCGCGCGCTGGCGGATCGTCAGCGACAATCCCGATTGGCCGGAGGAACTGCGCGACCGGGCGGAGGTGGCGGTGATCGGCCGGGTCGTCCAGGTGACGCGCGCGTTGTAACGCTCCGCTCCTCCACGCGGTCGTCCAGCGCCAGCGTCTCATGCGTGTCCAGCCCGGGGCGCCGGCCGGAGCCACCGATCCGCGTCAGCGGATCAAACTCAGCCCCAGTCGCGCCGCGCCAGCCACAGGTTGATCGCGATGCCCAGCGCCGTGCCGACCAGGAATCCGATCGTCGCCTGGCCCAGCAGGAATCCGATCGCGATGCAGGCGAACAGCGCCAGGACGAACAGCGCCCCGCCGCCGGTCGGCGGCTTGGGCTTGGGGAGGGGATCATGGTCAGCCATCGCGTGCTCCCTGCCATGTCCCGTCGCTGGACGCCACCGTCCCGCGTCGGGATGGGTGGCACGCCGGCGCGAAAGGCGTTTACCTTCGCGAGCCGCCCCATCGCGCGATTCCGCTTCGACTGGCATCATTCTCGCAACCGGCCGGGCATGGATTTCGATGACCTTTGCGCGCCCATGCCCTATCTCGCCGATCGCGGCGTGATCACCGATGCCGCCGATCTGATCGCCCGGTTCGGCGACGATGCCGGTTTTGAGGCC
>NZ_DATMGG010000177.1:0-8090 GCF_035555815.1 Sphingomonas sp. | reverse complement strand
CCAGCACGTCTGGCTTGACCAGATCGCCGTCGACCAGCACCACCTCGACGTCCTTTTCGGCCGCCATCGACAGTGCCAGATTGACCGCGCAGAACGTCTTGCCGTCATCGGGCCGGGCCGAACAGACCAGCACCAGCCGCGATTTCTGCGGCTGCGTATCCGCGACGGCGCGGGCGGTGAGCAGCAGTTGCCGCTTCACCAGCCGGAATTCCTCGCCCAGTGGCGTCACCGGGCCGCCGGGCACCAGCATCCCGCGTTCGGCCAGCGCATCGCGATCGACCGGGGCGAAACGACGCACCACCGGGCGCGCGGGCGCGACCTCCGGCTGCGGCGAAGGCGTCTCCGCGACGACCGGATCGACCGGCGTGGCGGCAGGTGCAAAGGCGGGTGCAGGCGCATCCGGCGCGATCGACACCGGTGTCGGCGCGAAATCGTACATCGCGGCGGCCCGTTCGAGCAGCGAGCCCGACAGGCGGCGTGGCGTGGCGTCGTTCATTACGCGACCATCCCGCGCTGGAGGAATTCAAGCCCGACGAGCAGCATCCACGCCGCACCCAGCGCCCCGACCCCGCCGGCGAACAGCCGCAGCCGCTTGGCCCGCAAAGATGCCTGCGCCGCCGTCACCACCTCGCCGATCGATCCGATCACCGGCATCCCGCTGGCGCGTCCCAGCCGGCCGGCGGTGGCATAGGTCGGCTGGATCTGCCCCAGCGCGAACGCCACGGCGATGCCGCCGCCGATTCCGGCGATCAGCACTGCGGTCAGGAACAGCGGGCGATTGGGCGCGGTCGGCTTGTGCGGGCTGGTCGGCGGATCGATCACGCTGAACTTGACCGCATCGGTCTGGGTCTGGACCTGGCTTTGCAACTTCACCTGCTCGCGGTCGGTGAGCAGCTTGGCATATTGATCCTTGAGCACCTGATAGTCGCGCTCGATCGCGCCCTGTTCGGATGCGACGCCGGGCTGCTGGTTCATCTTCGCCTCGAACGTGGCGATATCCCCGGTGATCTGCGACTTGCGCTGCTGGAGCGCGGCGACCTGCGCCGCCTTGTCCGCCTGCATCGACTTGAGCGAGAGGTAGAGCGGGTTCTGCGACGCCCCGGCCCCGCCGCCAGGCACCAGCGGTTCGTTGCGCGCCGCCGCCTGCGCGATCGCCAGCTGGTTCTTCAGCGCGATCACATCCGGGTGATTGTCGGTCCAGCCGCGTCCGCGCGCCTCGGCCAGCTGGCCCTGGATCGCCGCGACCCGCGCCCGCGCCGGGCCGGCGTTGGCCGGTGCTCCGCCGGGGCCGGCGATCGTCGCGGTCGTCCCGACCATCTGGCCGTTGACCGCCGCCAGGCTCGATTGCGCCGCCGCCAGATCGCTGTCGATCTGCGCGATCTGGCTGCGCGCCGTCGCCATCCGCTCGTCGAGCGATCCGGTGCCGGGCAACGATCCCAGGAACTTCGCCTGGAAATCGGCGCGCTTGGCCTCCGCCTCCTGCAACTGGCGCTGGCGCTGGTCGAGCTGCTGGTCGAGGAACTGGAGCGACTGCGACGTGCCGTCACGGTTGTTGGCCAGATTGTCCTCGACAAAGATGTCGATCAGCTTCTGCACCACTGCACGCGCCAGCTTCGCATTGGCCGCGTCGGACGCGCCGCCATTGGCGATGGTCGCCGAAATCTCGAACAGATTGTCCTGGGTCGAGGTGATCTTGATCGCCTTTTGCAGGCTTCCGACCCGATCGGCCATGTCGCGGTCGTTGGCGACGCTGTTGCCGATGTCGGTGCCGCGCACGACCTTTTGCAGGTTGACCGAGCTGGTCAGCGTCTGGCGGATGCGGTCGATGTCCTTGGCCTGTTCGGCCTGGTTCTGGCCGCCGGTCGGCAGCACCGACCGCAGCTGGACAAACACGCGCGCGTGCGATTCGTACTGGTTCGGGATCTGCGACACCACCAGCCAGCCGAGCAGGCACAGCGCCCAAGCCACGCCCAGCGCGATCCAGCGCCGGATCCAGACCGCGTGCAACGCCGCGCGGAGCTCTTCGTAGATGCCACCCATCTAGAACAGGCTTTCCGGGATGATGATGACGTCGCCCGGCTCCAGCCGCACGTTCGCGCCGACATCGCCGCCGCGCAGCAGGCTCTTGAGCTTGATGCGGTACTCGCGCTGCTTGCCGGTGGTGCGGTCGAACCGGACCAGGTGCGCGCCATTGCCGTTGGCATATTCGCTGAGCCCGCCCACCGCGATCATCGCGTCGAGCAGCGTCATGTTCGCGCGATAGGGGATCGACGCCGGCTTCTCCGCCGCGCCGACCACGCGGATCTGCTGACTGTACGTGCCGGAGAAATTCTCGACGATCACCGAAACGATCGGGTCCTTGATATATTCGCCAAGCGCGATCTTCAGGTCGTCGGCCAGCATCGCCGGGGTCTTGCCGACCGCGGGCATGTCGTTGATCAGCGGCGTGGTGATGCGGCCGTCGGGGCGCACCTGCACCTTCGCCGACAGTTCGGGATTGCGCCACACGAAGATCTGGAGCTGGTCGAGCGGGCCGACGATATATTGCTCGCCCGGCCCTTCCTGCTGCGCGACGAACTGCGCCGACGGCAATTCCGCCCGGCCGCCACCGCCACCGGCGCAGCCGGTCGCCACCACCGGCAGGATCGTCGCGCCCAGTAATATCCGGGACTTGGCACGGAGACGCATCGCATAACCCTCGCTGCGCACGAGCCTACCGACGCGACGTCTCGCACCGGCAACTCGCACAGATTGCGGCCAGCTATGCGATCAGGAGGTAAAGATAGCGTTAGGGCTGCGCCACCAACTCACGGGCTGGGGGATGGCCGAGGAACGCCGTGGGGCTGGCGGTGGCGCCATAGGCCCCCGCGAGGAAAACCGCGATCAGATCGCCCACTTCGGCGCGGGGAAGGGCGACGCGATCGGCCAGCCGGTCGAGCGGGGTGCACAGCGGCCCGACGATCGAGACGGTTTCGGTGGCGTCACCGGTGACGTCACGCGCCAGCGCCACCGGATAGTTGCGCCGCACCACCGTGCCGAAATTGCCGGTCGCGGCCAGTTGGTGGTTGAGCCCGCCGTCGACCACCAGGAACGTCTCGCCCCCGCTCTCCTTGCGATCGACCACGCGCGTCAGATAGACCCCCGCCTCCGCCACCAGCCAGCGCCCCAGTTCGATCGCGAACCCCGCCCGGAGCGAGGTGCGGGCGATCGCCTCGCCCAGGGCCGCGCCGATCCGTTCGACGTCGACCGGCACATCCCCCGCAAAATAGGGGACTCCCATCCCGCCGCCCAGGTTGACCAGCGGCGGCGCCGCCCCGGCCTGTTCCGCCAGTCGCTCGGCCAGCGCGATGGTCGCCGCCTGCGCCTCGACGATCGCGGCGGTATCGAGCGACTGCGATCCCGCGAAGATGTGGAATCCGCGCCAGTCCGCCCCCGCCTCCACCACGCGCCGCACCAGCGCGGGCACGCGTACCGCATCGACTCCGAACGGCGACGCCTTCGCCGCCATCTTCATCCCCGATCCCTTCAGCTCGAAATCGGGATTGACCCGCACCGCCAGCCGGGGCGCGATGCCCAGCCGCGTCCCGATCGCCAGCGCGCGTTCGGCCTCACCCTCCGATTCCAGATTGATCGTCGCGCCGGCGGTGATTGCCGCCTCCAGCTCGGCATCGCGCTTGCCCGGCCCGGCGAAGCTGATCGTCGCCGCCGGCTTGACCGCCAGCGCCTTGGCCAATTCCCCGGCCGAAGCGACGTCCAGGCCGTCAACCAGTTGAGAAATTGACTGAAGAAGCGGAACGAACGGATTGGCTTTGATCGCATAATGAATGCCGACGCCAACCGGCAGGACGGCGCGCAGCCGCCCGACCCGCGCCGCAAGGACGGACATGTCATAGACGAACGCGGGGGTGCCCTCTGTCGCCCAATCCGCCGCGCTGCGTCCGCCGATCGTCAACACCGCATCGCCGACAAATTCGGGCGGGATCGGTCCCATCGGTTTCACTGGCCCAATTCCCCTTTTAATCCTGTACGATCCAGCTTGCCGTTGGCATTGCGTGGCAGTTCCGGCCGCCAGATGAACCGCGCCGGCTGCATGAAGCTCGGCAGGTCGCGGCGTAGCCGGTCGCGCAGCGCCTGCTCCCGCGATCCGTCGCCGCGCGCGACCACGACGATCGCCTGCCCCAGCCGTTCGTCCGGCACCCCGAACGCCACCGCCTCGCCGGTCTCACCGCCGGCCATCACCGCTTCCTCGATCTCGGTCGGGCTGATGCGGTTACCGGCCGATTTGATCATCTCATCGTCGCGCCCCACGAAGCGCAACAACCCGTCCGCGTCGACGGTGACGCTGTCGCCCGACCATACCGCGGTCCCCCCGCTCGCCGACCAGTCGGGCGCTGGACGAAAGCGCAGCGCGGTCCGCTCCGCATCGCGCCAATAGCCTTGTGCGACCAGCGGCCCGGCGTGGACCAGTTCGCCCGTCTCGCCCGCGTCGGCGCGCGATCCGTCCGGGCGCACCACCATCACCTCGGCGAACGGGATCGCCCGGCCGATCGAATCGGGATGCGCATCGACCAGCGCGGGATCGAGATAGGTCGACCGGAACGCCTCGGTCAGCCCGTACATCGGGTAGAGATCGGCGCGCGGGAAGCGTTCGCGCAATCCCTTCACCAGCCGGGGCGTCAGCGCGCCGCCCGAATTGGTCAGCCGCCGCAACCGCGCCGCCGTCTCCGCCGGCCACTCGGCCTCCAGTAACTGCACCCATAGCGGCGGCACCCCGGCCAGCGTCGTGACGTCATGGCGCGCCACCGCCTTCACCACGTCGCGCGCGGTCAGATAATCGAGCGGCACCACCCGCGCCCCCGCCGCCCAGGTCGAAAACAACTGGTTCTGCCCGTAGTCGAAGCTGAGCGGCAGCACGCCGAGCACGCTGTCCTCCGGCGCCAGCCGCAGGTAATGCGCGACGCTGATCGCCCCCAGCCACAGATTGGCATGGCTGAGCATCACCCCCTTGGGCCGCCCCGTCGATCCCGAGGTGTAGAGAATCGCCGCCAGCGTATCGGGCGCGGCGGCGCAGGGCGGCAGCGGGTCTCCGCCCGCCATCACTTCGGCCTCCTCCACGATCGGGCAGGCGACATCACCCGGCTCCAGCGCCGCGACCCGCGCTGGCTGCGTCACCAGCAGGGCCGCGCCGCTGTCCGCCAGGATATGCGCGACCTGCGCGCGCTTCAGCACCGGGTTGATCGGTACATGCACCAGCCCCGCGCGCGGCGCTGCCAGCGGCAGCAGGCACGCCGCGCGCGACTTGGGCAGCCAGCTCGCCACCCGGTCGCCCGGCGCAAGGCCCCGCGCCGCCAGCCAGCCCGCCATCCGCGCGACCGCCCCCTCCAGCTCGGCAAAGGTCAGCGTCCCGCCGCGATCCTCCAACGCGACGTCGCCGGGACGTCCGCGTCCGGGCAGGCTGTCGATGGGGTGTGGGACGGGATCGATCGGCACCATGAGTCGCTTCTTCGCACACCGCCCGCTCTTGGCAACCTCGCCGCCACGCCGTAACGCCAACCCGCCTGCTTCCGGGGGGATTTCGCGTGCAGCCTGATGGCGCGTCCAATGTGATTGAAACCGTGCGCGCGGTGTTGCGCGACATTTTGGGGTTGAGCGAGGCGCGCGCCGCCGCGTTCGACGATACGACGCCCTTGTTCGGCGCGCTGCCCGAACTCGATTCGATGGCGGTCGCCGGCGTGCTGACCGAGTTGGAGGACCGGCTCGGCATATTGATCGACGACGACGATATCGACGCCGACGTGCTCGAAAATTTCGGCGCCCTCACCCGATTCGCCATAGCCAAGGCGCTCGGATGATCGATCGCTACGACTGGGCCGGCGGGCAGGAGGCGATGCTTCGCTTCGGCCCGCTCGACGGCCCGGTGGTGGTGTTCGCCCAGCCGCTGTTCGAGGAAGCCAACCGCACCCGCGCGCTGATCGTGTCGGTCGCGCGCGCGCTGGCGCGGCGACGGATCGCGTCGGCGATTCCCGACCTGCCCGGTACCGGCGAAAGCCTGGTGCCGACCCGTGACGTCACGATCATGATGATGCGCGAGGCGTTCGAGGGGGCGGCGGCCCGGTTCGACCGCGAAGGACGCGAAACCTATGGCGCCGGCATCCGCAGCGGCGCGCTGCTCGACCCGTTGGCGCTACTGTCCGGGCGGTGGCATCTGGCGCCGGTCGACGGTGCCCGCGTGCTGCGCGAACTGACGCGGATCAAGCAGATCGAAGTCGACCATTCCCTCAATGAATTCTGGTATCTGGAAGGCGATACCGCGATCGAATCTGGACATTCTCCGGTCGCGATCGCCGGCAACCTTGTTTCCCCCCATCTGCTATCCGAACTCACCGCCCTTACCCCGTTCGACCAGCCCGACATTCCCCGGCGCGTTGTCCGCCTCGACAGCGATCCCGAACCGGCCGACGTCAAGCTGCCCGGCCCGCCACTGTGGCGCCGGGCCGAGCCGGACAATGATCGCGCGCTCGTCGAATTGCTCGCGGACGATCTGACCGCCTGGGTCCGATCATGCGAAGGCTGATCCTGTTCCCCTGCGCGGGCGATACGCTGGCCGGCACGCTCGATGAGGCGGACGGCGCCACCGGGCTGCTGATCGTGTCTGGCGGCAACGAGATTCGCGTCGGCGCGCATCGCGGAATGGCCGAACTCGCCGCCGGCCTCGCCGCGGAGGGCGTCCCTGTGTTCCGCTTCGACCGGCGCGGGATCGGCGATTCGAGCGGGAAGAACACGGGATACGCCGCCTCCGCCCCCGATATCGCCGCCGCCGCCGCCACCTTCGTCGCGGAGGCGCGCGTCACCCGGCTGGTCGCGTTCGGCAATTGCGACGCGGCGACCGCGCTGGCGCTCTATCATTCGGCGGCGGGCACCGATGCGCTGGTGCTCGCCAACCCGTGGACCGGCGACGCGGAAGATGGCCTGCCGCCCGCCGCCGCGATCCGCGCGCGCTATGCCGAAAAGATCCGCGATCCGCGCGCTTGGCTCAGGCTGGCGCGCGGCGGCGTCGATTTCGGCAAGATCGCCAAGGGATTACACAAGGTAGCAACCAGACCGTCTCAATCGGAAAACCCACTGACGCGGGCATTGGCGGCGGGGCTGGCCGGCACCCGCGCCACCATCTTGCTCGCCGAGCGCGACAATACCGCGATCGCCTTTCGCCAGGCGTGGCGCCAGGTCTCCGCGCCGCCGCCAGTGACGATCCTGTCGCTCGATTCCGCCAGCCACAGCTTCGCCACGGCCACCGACAAGGCGTGGCTGCGCGATCAGGTGATGCGCGCGATCCAACGGGAATCGGCCGCCTGAACGGTTATTCCGCCGCCTGCGCGACCTCGAACTCGGCTTCGGCGAGGAAACGTTCGGCGTCGAGCGCGGCCATGCAGCCAGTGCCGGCGGCGGTCACCGCCTGGCGATAGATCTTGTCCATCACGTCGCCGCACGCGAACACGCCGGGCACGCTGGTGCGCGTCGATCCCGGCTCGACCTTGATGTAATGGTCCTCATCAAGGTCGATGTGTCCCCGGAACAGCTCGGTCGCGGGATGGTGCCCGATCGCGACGAAGCCGCCGTCGATGTCGAGCCGCGACAGCGCCCCGCTGACGGTATCGCGCAGCTCCAGCGCCACCAGCCCCTCGGGCGTGCCGCCGCCGACGAACCGTTCGACCTCCTGGTTCCACAGCACCTTGATCCGCTCGTTGGCGAACAGGCGCTGCTGGAGGATCTTCTCCGCGCGCAGGCTGTCGCGGCGATGGATCAGCGTCACGTCGGGCGAATGGTTGGTCAGGTACAGCGCCTCTTCGACAGCGGTGTTGCCGCCGCCGATCACCGCCACCTTCTTGCCGCGATAGAAAAACCCGTCGCAGGTTGCGCAGGCACTTACGCCCTTTCCCTTCAACGATTCCTCGGAATCGAGGCCCAGCCATTTCGCCTGCGCGCCGGTGGCGATCACCAGCACGTCGCCGGTGTAGATATCGCCGCCGTCGCCGACCAGCCGGAACGGGCGCCGCGTCAGGTCGACCTCGACGATCGTGTCCCACATCATC
>NZ_DATMGG010000176.1:0-9052 GCF_035555815.1 Sphingomonas sp. | reverse complement strand
TGCCTTCGTCGATCGTGGTGCGGACCGCGCGCGACGACGCCGCGTCCGCCGCGATGCTGCGCGCCTCGAGCAGCTCGAGCACCTGGTGGAATATCTGGAACTTGGTCGCCTGATAGGCGTCGGTGAGGCCAAAGGCGCGGTCCGCCTCGATCGGCGGGGCGGACGACGGCGACAGCGCCGCGCGGGAAATCGGGCTGCTCATGCCCGCCGCCGCCGCAGGCCGATCGGCGGCAGGATCGCGCGCGGACGCGCGGGCGGGGCCGGATCAAGCCCCTGTGCCGCCGCCCCGATCGCCAGCGCATAGGGCGCGCGCGGCCTGGCCAGCACATAGGGACGACCGACGTTGAGTCCGTTCAGCAGGTCATCGCGCACGTCGGGCAGCGCGATTACCCGGTCGAGCCGCAGCGCCGCGCGCATCTGTTCCGGCGACAGGTCGATTCGCGGACTGCACTGGTCGACCACCAGCACCACACGCCCGGCCACGTCCCCCTGCGCGGGAAGCACGGCGAGCAGGTCTTTCGCGTCGCGCAGCGCGGTCACCGTCTGCGGGCAGACGAGGTGGATCGACGTCGCCCAGTCGGATAGCACGTCGAGCAGCCCCGGTTCCCGGATACCGCCGGCGTTGAGCACGACATCCTTGAACAGCGGGCGGATCGTGCGCAGCGCGGCGAGCAGCCCTTCGTGCGAGATCGCGACCTGATCGGCCGCGCGCAGCGCCAGCGGCAGCACGCTCAGCCCCGACGCTTCGTGGCGGGCGATCGCGGACAACAGCAGCGTGCGGTCCATCCGGCTGATGTCGCGCACCGCGTCGGTCAGCGAATAGGACGCGCCGATATCGAGCGCGGCGCCGGCTTCGCTGGCGGGCAACTGGCAGTCGATGAACAGCGCCTCCTCCGCCCGCGATGCGCGCAGCACCGCCAGGTTGAGCGCGAACAGTCCGCCGCCGCCCCCGGCCTGTGCGTTCAACACCACCGAGAAATTCTGGCGCTCGCCCGACCGGACCTCGCCCAGCGCGGAAAGCCGGCGTTCCAGATGCGCGCGCAGATTGGGCACGCATTCCTCACGATCGAGAAAGTCGGTCGATCCGGCGCGCACCGCGGCGAGCACGTCGGCGGCGTTGTTCGCGTCGCCGATCACCACCACCGGCACTTCCCCCGCCACCGTGACGATGCTGGCGATGATGTGGGGCAGGTTCGCCAGCGTATCGCTGCCGCCCAGTTCGACCAGCACCAGCGTCGGCCGGAGCACGGCCAGTTCGGGCGCGAACTTCGACGGCGCGGTCGGCAGCACGGTGACGCCGGCCAGCTCGATCGCCGCCGCGCGGACGCGACCGATCAGGAACTGGTCGTGGCCGAGAAGGACGACGCGGCGCATCGGCCTAACGGCTCAGGCCGAAGCTGGCGGCGCGCTTCTCGGCGACGCCGGGATGCAGCACGCTTTCCGCCAGATTGGGCGCCGGCGGCGTGCCGGGCATCATCGCGGCGACCTCCGCCTCGGTCAGCGGGTTGACCAGACGGGGGGTCGCGACGATGATCAGTTCGAGCTTTTCGCGACCCTGTTCGGTGCGGCGAAACAGCGAGCCGAGGATCGGGATGTCGCCGAACATCGGCACCTTGCTTACATTGTTCGTGCTGTTGGCGTAGCTGAGCCCGGCGATGACGAAGCTCTCGCCGTCGCCCAGTTCGACCGTGGTGTTCGCTGATCGGCGGCGAAAGGCGGGAATGCTGAAGCCCTGGATGGCGATGCGATTGGCATAGTCCAGTTCGCTAACCTCCGGCGCCAGCTTGAGCGCGATGCGGCGATTGCTCAGCACATAGGGTTCGACGCTCAGCCGCACGCCATATTGGCGATATTCGATGGTGATCGCGCCGGAGCCATTGCCGCCCCCCTGCGGCACCGGGATCGGGACTTCCCCGCCCGCCAGGAACTCGGCCTGTTCGCCCGAGCGCGCGAGCAGTGTCGGCTGGGCGAGCACCTGCGACAGCCCGGTCTCCGACAGCGCGCTCAGCACGCCCAGCAGACCCTTGCCCCGGCTGGCGAGGAACAGGTTGAAGGCGTTCTGCAGCGGCGGGCTGGCGTCGACCTTCAGCCCGGTGCTGTCGAAGTTGAACGTGTTCACCGTGCTCGGCCCGACCAGCGCCGACTGGAACCCGCCGCTCAACTTGGCGAAGTTGAACCCCAGCGACTTGAGCGTGGTGTCGGATACCGCGACGAATCGGACGTCGACGGCGACCATCTGGTTGCCCGCGACCCGCGTCAGATCGGTCACCTTGTCGCCGGTGAGCGCGTTCGCGAGCGACAGGATGCGATCGTGCGTCGCGAGATCGGGCAGCGCGCCCGACAGCACGAATGCGCCCGCGCGATGATCGACCCGCAACGCCTCTGCGCCGGGCTGTTCGGCCAGCCGGCGCGCCAGCTCGGCGGCCTGGATCGACCCCGCCTCGACCACCTCGACCGCATAGTCGGTGCGGCCGCCGTCGCTGACCAGCGTCACGGTGGCGCGGCCCGGCTTGACCCCGCGCAGCTCGATCCGGCGCGCGCCCTGCAACGTCGCCTCGACGATGCCGGGGATGTCGACGATGACCTGGCGGATCGTGCCCGGCGCCGACAGCGTCTCGGTCGCGCCGACCTCCAGCTCGACGGACGTGGCCGCCGTGGCGGGCGCTGCGACGCACAAAGCGGCGAACGCGGCGCAGGGATAGGCGAGCGAGCGCATCAGCGGCCCTTTCCTGGATAGATGATCTGGCGCTGTCCCCCGACGATCAGCTCGACCGGACGGGGTGCCGCCACCGAGCGGCGCGGCGCGTAGGACGGTGGCGCCGCGGCGGCCGCGCGCGGTGCCGGCTCGCCGCCGCGCAGCCCCGCCAGCACGGTGCGCCCGATCGGCACGACCGCTTCGTCGGCGGGATTGCGCAGCACGAGGTAGAAACGCCCCATCTTGCGGGCGAGCGTGAACACGCCGAGCTGCTCGGGCAGCATCGCGAGCGTGAGCGCGCGCTTTTCCGTTACCGGCCGGGCGCCGGCATCGGACTGGGCCGGGGGCGCTTCGCCCAGCGTCGGCCCGACCGTCATCACCTTGATGTTCTGCAGCAGCGTCTGCGCTTCGCTGCGGTCGGGACCGTCGCCGCTGCCGAACGCCTCGCCCGGCAGTACCGTCGCGATGTCGACGATATCGCCCGGCCGCAAGAAGCCGCCGACCGCGATTTCGTCGGTGGTGTCGATGCTGATCACGCGCTGGCCGACCGGGACCAGCATCGCCAGCCCGGCCGCCGACGGATCGGACGAGATCAGCGAATTGAGGATCAGCTGCTGCGGCTGGATGTCGGCGGTAGCGACCCGGCCGATCGCCTGCGTCGGCGACACGATCGAATAGGAGGGCGGCGCACCGACCACCAGCGTCGATTTGAGATCGGCGGCCTGGATGAGCTGGCCGCGCCCGATCGGCCGGGCGGCCGTCACCAGCCGCGACAGGCGTTGATCGGCCCGGTCGCCCGCGGCCGTTTCCACCCGGGCCGGTGCGCCCAGGCGCATCGCACCGAAGATCACCAAGCCGAGTCCCAGAATAGCGCCCAGCGCGATCAGGACCGTTCCGCCTGGTTTGCCGCCCCCCCGAAAATCCATCGCCTGACACCCCAGCATTCACGGGCTGTATTTCCGGCGGAAATATCCGATATGGATATAATCCCGCCGATCGACGCAGTCCGTATTTCAGGGCGAATAGGTGACTTCGATGGGTTACCGTTGCCTGAAGGTAATCACGCGATATTATTTCGATTGGTACGGTGATCTTACCGCATATTTGTTATCTCCGCCGCGGATAAGCTTGTTGTTTACGCATACGGGATTTTTTCTGTACCTCATCCCGGCGAGCCGCATCCTCCCTGCCTGACTCGGGCGGGTGCGGGGGGCGAACAGCAGCGGCGGATCATCGTGCGCCGCGTCGCCCGCTGGCGAAGGGGGGGACGTGCCATGCCGAGCATCGCGGAACCCGGCGGCAGGAGAATGCGGGCCGGGCCGGCGCACCATCCGACGGTGCACGTGGTCGACGATGACGCGCAGGTGCGCCGGGCGGTATGGTTCCTGCTCGAATCCGCCGGCTATGCGCCCAGGGTCTTCGCATGCGGCGACGATCTGCTCGCCGAACTGGACGAATTGCCGCTGGCGCCGGTGCTGGTCGATCTCTGCCCGCCGGGCTTCGCCGGCTTCGATCTCCTCGATCAGGTGCGGCAGCGGACCCCCACGGTGCCGGTGGTGGTGATGAGCGGGCACGGCGATGTCGCCTGCGCCGTCCGGGCGATGAAGTCGGGCGCGATCGATTTCATCGAAAAGCCGTTCGCCGACGACACGCTGCTCACCGCGGTGGCCACGGCGACCGGCGTGTTGGCGCGGACGCTCGCGCAGGGTGAGGCGCAGCGCGACGCGACCCGGCGGATCGCGGCGCTGAGCGCGCGCGAGAAGGAGGTGCTCGCCAGTCTGGCGGCGGGCAAGTCGAACAAGGTGATCGCCTTTGACCTGGCGTTGAGCATCCGCACCGTCGAGATGCACCGCGTGCGGATGATGCGGCACCTGGCGGCCAGGACGCTGGCGGAGGCGTTGCGGCTCGCCCACCTGGCCGGGCTGGACATGGCGATCACGCGGCGCGAGCGGGCGGGCGGCTGAGCGGCGCGTCCGATACCGGCAGGCGCACCGATCCCCGCAGGAACCGCTAGCGAAGGCCCAGCGGTTGGCCTAATCGGAAACGCGATGGCGGAATATGTCTTCAAGCCCCACGAACGACCGACTCTGCCGGGATCGCCGGCCAATCCCGATCACCCCGCCCGCCGCCGCCTGGTCTATTTCGTCATCGGTTGCCTGATCGGGCTGACGGGTGGACTCGGCAACGCGCTGGTCACGGTCAACCTCAATTTCGCGCAGGGCACGCTGGGGCTCAACTCGGATGAGGCGGCGTGGCTGACCGGCGCCTATTACATGACCAACGTCACCGCCAACCTGTTGCTGGTCAAATACCGCCAGCAGTTCGGGTTGCAGCCGTTCATCCGCTGGACGCTCGCGGCCTATGCCGCGACCACGCTGATGCATCTGTTCGTCCACGACTTCAACACGTCGGTCGCGGTGCGCGCGATGAGCGGCATCGCCGCCAGCGGCCTGTCGACGCTGACCGTCCTCTATTTCTTCCAGTCGCTGCCCGCGCCCAAACGGCTGGGGGCGGTGATGATCGGCATCTGCATTCCGCAGCTTGCTACCCCGCTCGCCCGCGTCTTTTCCCCACACCTGCTCGAATGGGGCGACTGGCACAATCTCTACTGGTTCGAGCTGGGCCTGGCGCTCGCCACGCTGGCGGCGGTGTGGACGCAGCCCCTGCCCCCCAGCGAGCGCCAAAAGGTGTTCGAGCCGCTCGACTTCGTCACCTTCGCGCTGCTCGCGCCAGGGCTGTGGCTGCTGATCGCCGTGCTGTCGGAGGGGCGGATCGAATGGTGGACCGAGCGCGCATGGATGGGGTGGGCGCTGGCGGGCAGCGCCGCCTTGATCGCCGCCGCGATCCTGGTCGAGCATCACCGCGACAATCCGCTGATCAACACCCGCTGGCTGGGCACGCGCGAGATGGTGCGGCTGATGGTGGTCGCGGCATCGATCCGCATCCTGCTGTCGGAACAGGCGTTCGGATCGGTCGGGCTGCTCACCGTGGTCGGCATGATCAACGACCAGATGGTCACGCTCAACCTGATCATCGTCGCCGCGTCGATCGCCGGCATGGCGACGGCGGTGCTGACCTTTCGCCCCGACAACCTCACGCCGCCGATTGTCTTCGCCGTAATGCTGATCGTGATCGCGGCGTTCATGGACGCCGATTCGACCAACCTCACCCGCCCCGGCAGCTTCTACCTCAGCCAGGCGCTGATCGGCTTCGCGTCCTCGCTGTTCCTCGCCCAGATGATGGTGATCGGCATCGCCCGCACGTTGCTGGCCGGCGGGCGCAACTTCATCAGCTTCGTCGTGCTGTTCAGCATGAGCCAGAGCGTCGGCGGCCTGCTCGGCGGCACCTTGCTCGGTACCTTCCAGGTCATCCGCGAGAAATTCCATGCGCACGCGCTGATCCAGAACATCGTGATGTCCGACCCGCAGGTGGCCGCGCGTGTCGGCGCGGGTGGCCGCGCGGTCGCGGGGGCGGTGGGCGACCCGGCGCTGCGCAACGCCGAAGGACTGGCGATCCTCAGCCAGCAGGTGACCCGAGAGGCCAATATCCTCGCCTTCAACGACGTGTTCCTGCTGATCGGCGTGCTGGCGATCGTGATGTCGATCTGGGGCTACCTCATCGGCCGGTCGATCCGGCGCCGCAACGAACCCTCGCCGGTGATCCAGCTGGCGCAGATGGCACAACTGGCACAGGCTCAACAGGGACAGTGACATGACCGACCCGCCCACTGGAGGAACGCCCGAACCCGATCCGACCGCCGGACGGGAGGGGCCCGCGGCCGACCCGCAGACCGACATCACCGCGCCCCCTGCCCAATGGCGCCCGCCGGCCAAATCGCGACTGACGATCCTCGCGATCGTCGTGCTGACGTTGTGCGCGGTCCTGGCGATCCTCTACGCATGGAAGCTGCCGCCGTTCGCCGGCCTGTCGGAGCGCACCGACAACGCCTATGTCCGCGGCAAGGTGACGATCATCAGCCCGCAGGTCAGCGGCTATGTCACGACCGTGCCGGTGCAGGACTTCGCCGAGGTCAAGGCCGGGCAGGTGCTGGCGACGATCGACGACCGCATCTATCGCGCCCGCGTGGCACAGGCCACGGCGAACGTCGCGGCGGCGGAGGCCCAGCTGGCCAATTCCGCGCAGGCGCAGCGATCGCGCGAGGTCGCCACCGACAGCCAGAACGCCGGCATCGCCAACGCCCGCGCGCAATTGACCAAGGCGCAGGCCGACATGCGGCGCGCGCAGGCGCTGGTCGCCGACGGATCGATCTCGACGCGCGAGTTCGACCAGACCCGCGCGGCGCTGCTCGCGGCGCAAGCGGCGGTCCAGCAGGCGCAGGCCAGCCGCGCGATCGGCACGCAGGAAGTACGCACCGTGGTGGTCGGGCGCGGCAGCCTGGAAGCGGCGGTCGAAGCGGCCAGGGCGCAGCTGCGGCTGGCGCAGATCGATCTCGACAACACGGTCATCCGCGCGCCCACCGACGGCCAGCTTTCGGAAGTGGGCGTGCGCCAGGGCGCCTATGTCACCGCCGGCACGCAACTGCTGTCGGTCGTGCCGCATACCGTCTGGGTGATCGCCAATTTCAAGGAGGCACAGACCCGCGACATGGCGATCGGCCAGCCGGCGCGGTTCCGCGTCGATGCGCTGGGCGGGGCCGAACTGACCGGCCGGATCGAGAATCTATCGCCGGCGGCCGGTTCGGAATTCGCGGTGCTCAAGCCCGACAATGCCACCGGCAATTTCGTCAAGGTGGCGCAGCGCATCGCCGTGCGCGTCGCGATCGATCCGGGCCAGCAGGCGGCGGCGCGGCTGCGTCCGGGCATGTCGGTCGAGATCGGCATCGACACGCGCGGCGGATCGCGGCGATGAGCGCGCGCGCCCTGGCGATGGCATCGCTGCTGGCGCTCGCCGCTTGCGCCGGGCCGCCGGTCAGGACCGCCGACGTGCCACCGCTAGCGACGCCAGTGGCGTGGCGCACCGACGCCGGCCCGTCAGCGCCGGTCGCGCGCGACTGGTGGCAGTCGTTCGGCGACCCGCAACTGACCGCGCTGGTCGAAAAGGCGCTGGCGGACAACACCGACGTCGCCATCGCCGCCGCGCGGGTGCGCGAGGCGCGCGCCAACGTCGCGCTAGCACGCGCGCAGACGCTGCCGACGATCGACGCGGCGCTGAGCGGCGCGCGGTCGCGATCGGTCAACGCGTTCGGCGCGCCGGTCGAACAGAATGCCGGTCAGCCGCAGCTCCAGATCGCCTACGAAGTCGACCTGTTCGGCCGCCTCGCCGACCAGAAGGCGGCGGCGCGCGACGCCTATTTCGCCAGCGCGGCGGCGCACGACGCGGCGCGGCTGTCGGTCGCGGCGGCGGTGGCCAGCACCTATGTCACGCTGCGCAGCCTCGACGCCCGGCGCGCGGTGGCGCAGGAAACGGTGCGCGCGCGCTCCGAATCGCTGCGCATCGCGCGGTCGCGGGTCGACCGGGGCTATTCGCCGAAGCTCGAGCTGGAACAGGCGCAGGCCGAATATGCCGCGACCGCGCAGATCGTGCCGCAGATCGAACTGGCGATCGCGCGCAGCGAGGATGCGCTGAGCCTGCTGACCGGCGAGACGCCGCGCGCGATCGATCGCGGCGCGACGCTCGACCGGCTGACCGCGCCACCGGTGCCCGACGGGCTGCCGTCCGACCTGCTCCGCCGCCGGCCCGACGTGGCGCAGGCCGAATATCAACTGGCCGCATCCGACAGCAACCTGGCGGCCGCGCGCAAGCGGTTCCTGCCCCAGGTGCGACTGACGTCATCGGCGGGCGCCGCCTTTTCCAGCCTGCTCACCGATCCGATCACGATCTGGTCGATCGGCGGCAGCATCCTGGCGCCGCTGTTCGAGGGCGGACGGCTGACCGCGCAGGCGGAGGCATCGGCGGCCCAGCGCGACCAGGCCGCCTTCGCCTATCGCCGCGCCGCGCTGACCGCGTTCCGGGAGGTCGAGGACGCGCTGGCGGCGGTGACGCTGGGCGACCGGCAGATCGCCTTCGCGCAATCGCAGCGCGACGCGCTGGCGGAAGGATTGCGGCTGGCGACCAACCGTTACCGGGAGGGCTATTCGCCCTACCTCGAACAGCTCGACGCGCAGCGCGGGTTGCTCGGGGCCGAACTGGCGCTGGCCCAGCTTCGCGCCGACACGCTGATCGCGCGAATCCAGCTGTTCCAGGCGATGGGCGGCGGCTGGACCGGCATCGACGCCGCGGACGCGCCGGCGCCGTAGCCGGCGCGCGTCAGCCCAGCCCGCCGCCCAGCGAGCGATAAAGCTCGATCAGGTTGCCCGCCCGCGTGAGGCGCGTCGTGACGAGCTGCTGCTGCGCGGC
>NZ_DATMGG010000175.1:0-3306 GCF_035555815.1 Sphingomonas sp. | reverse complement strand
CGCTTCCTCGGACTGCCGGCGCTGCTGCGCGCATTCGGGAGGACCGTTGCGAAAGTCGATCTTCCTGACGATATCTTCGTAACGTCCGGTGTTCGCCCGCGACCACGCGGTGACGCAGCGCTGGTATGGCGTGACGGCACGTTCCAGCGCGGGCGGCGCCTTGCTGGTCATCTTGAAACTGACGCTCGGGTCCTTCGCCGCCGCACTGCTTGCGCACGTTGCCAATAGGACCGCCGCCACGGCCAACTCGCCAAATTCCCGCTTCACCCGACGCTCCCCTCAAGGCTGATCCCCAGCAGCTTCTGCGCCTCCACCGCGAATTCCATCGGCAGTTGCTGGAGCACCTCGCGCGCGAAGCCGTTGACGATCAGCGCGACCGCCGCTTCCTGATCCAGCCCGCGCTGCATCGCGTAGAACAGCTGGTCCTCGCTGATCTTCGAGGTGGTCGCCTCATGCTCGATCTGCGCCGACGGGTTCTTGACCTCGATATAGGGCACGGTGTGCGCACCGCACTGGTCGCCGAGCAGCAGGCTGTCGCACTGGGTGAAGTTGCGGACATTCTCGGCCAGCGCGTTGACCAGCACCTTGCCGCGATAGGTGTTGTTGCTCTTGCCCGCCGAAATCCCCTTCGACACGATCGTCGAACGGGTGTTCTTGCCGATGTGCAGCATCTTGGTGCCGGTATCGGCCTGCTGGTGGTTGTTGGTGACCGCCACCGAGTAGAATTCGCCGACCGACCCGTCGCCCTGCAGGATGCAGCTCGGATATTTCCACGTCACCGCGCTGCCGGTCTCGACCTGAGTCCACGACACCTTGGAGTTCTTGCCGGCGCACAGCGCGCGCTTGGTGACGAAATTATAGATGCCGCCCTTGCCGTTCTCGTCGCCGGGATACCAGTTCTGCACGGTCGAATATTTGATCTCGGCGTCGTCGAGCGCGATCAGTTCGACCACCGCCGCGTGGAGCTGGTTCTCGTCGCGCATCGGCGCGGTGCAGCCCTCCAGGTAGCTGACATAGGCGCCCTTGTCGGCGACGATCAGCGTGCGTTCGAACTGGCCGGTGTTCTCGGCATTGATGCGGAAATAGGTGCTCAGCTCCATCGGGCAGCGCACACCCTCCGGCACATAGACGAAGGTGCCGTCGGAAAAGACCGCCGCGTTCAGCGCCGAATAGAAATTGTCGCGCACCGGCACGACCTTGCCCAGATATTTGCGGACCAGGTCGGGAAACTCGCGCACCGCCTCGCTGATCGAGCGGAAGATGACGCCGGCATCCTCAAGCTCTTTCCGGAACGTGGTGGCGACCGAGACGCTGTCGAACACCGCGTCGACCGCGACCTTGCGCGCGCCCTCGACCCCGGCGAGCACCTTCTGCTCCTCGATCGGGATGCCCAGCTTTTCGTAGACGCGCAGGATCTCGGGATCGAGTTCGTCGAGCGATCCGATCGTCTTCTTCGCCTTGGGCTCGGCGTAGTAATAGGCGTCCTGATAGTCGATCGGCGGGATATCGAGCTTGGCCCATTCGGGCAGCGTCATCCCCTGCCAGATGCGGAACGCCTTGAGCCGCCAGTCGAGCATCCATTCCGGCTCGTTCTTCTTGGCCGAGATGAAACGGACGGTGTCCTCGCTCAGCCCCTTGGGCGCGAAGTCCTGCTCGATGTCGGAGCTGAAGCCCCATTCGTACTTCTTGTTCGCGGCGGCGAGCGCCTCGGCGTTCTTCGTGGCCATCAGGCGTGCTCCACCGAGAGGCTGGCGAGGCTGACCCCGGCCAGCGCGCCGCGAACGGCACCGTTGACCGCGTTCCAATGGGGTTTCACGCGGCAATTATCCTCGATGCAGCAATCATGGCGGCCGCTGTCGACGCATGCGGTCATCGCGATCGGGCCCTCGATCGCCTCGACGATGTCGGCCAGCGTGATCGTCGCCGGCGGACGGGCGAGGCGAAAGCCGCCGCCGGTACCCCGCGTCGATTCGATCAGGCCGGCGGCGGACAGCTTGCTCACCAGCTTCTGCACCGTCGGCAGCGGCAGCCCGGTCTCCTCCGCGATCAGCGTCGCGTTGAGCCGCCCGCTGACGCCGCAATGGCGCGCGGCGGCGGACATCATGACCACGGCATAGTCGGCAAGGCTGGACAGTTTCATGTTGTTGCGAGCGATTCTCAAATCGGATTGATTCGTTCCGATTGGGCAGATGGGCGCTTGCCCGCCCCCCGTCAACCTTCGTAGGAGGGTCGGCGATGGCCTTTTACCACCCCCTGCTGTTCGCGATCGACGCCGAACGCGCCCACCGCCTGACGATCCGCCTGATCTCCGCATGGAGCGGCGGGACGGCGCCGCTGGGCGGCGTGGTGCGCGATCCGCGGCTGGAAACGCGCGTCGCGGGGATCAGCTTTCCCAATCCGATCGGGCTGGCGGCAGGCGTCGACAAGGACGGCGAGGCGATCGACGGCTTCTTCGCGCTCGGCTTCGGCAGCGTCGAGATCGGCACGCTGACCCCCCTGCCGCAGCCGGGCAATCCGAAACCGCGCCTGTTCCGGCTGACTGAGGATCGCGCGGTGATCAACCGCATGGGGTTCAACAACGGCGGAATCGAAGCGGCGCTGCCGCGCATCGACCGGTCGGGGCGCGCGGGCGTGCTGGCGATCAATGTCGGCGCGAACAAGGACGCGACGGATCGCATCGCCGACTATGCCACCGGCGTGCGGCTGGCGGCGAAGGTCGCCGACTACGTCACGATCAACATCAGTTCGCCGAACACACCCGGCCTGCGCGACCTGCAACGCGGCGATGCGCTGAACGAATTGCTGGCCGGGGCGGATGAGGCGCGTGGGTTGACGCCGCTGTTCCTGAAAGTCGCGCCCGACCTGGAGCTCGCCGATATCGACGCCATCGCCGCCGCCGCGATCGCGCACCGCATCGACGCGCTGATCGTGTCCAACACCACGATTTCGCGCCCCGCCCTGCAATCCCGCCACGCCGGGGAGAGCGGCGGCCTGTCCGGCGCGCCGCTCAAGGGCTTGGCGCGGCAACGGCTCGCCGATTTCCGCGCGGCGACCGGCGGCACGCTGCCGCTCATCTCGGTCGGCGGCATCGATGGCGCGGAGGAGGCCTATGCCCGCATCCGCGCCGGAGCGAGCCTGGTCCAGCTCTACACCGCACTGGTCTACGAGGGGCCGGGTCTGGCGCGGCGAGTCGCGCGCGGTCTGGCGACGCTGCTGGAGCGCGACGGTTTCGCGGACGTCGCGGCGGCGGTCGGCTCCGGTTGACGTGGCGGTGCGCGGGTATACGGTCCGCAGCATGAAAACGCT
>NZ_DATMGG010000174.1:0-4421 GCF_035555815.1 Sphingomonas sp. | reverse complement strand
TACGGTGAAGTCTTGCGCTAGTAAAAGCCGCGTCAACTTGTTACGTTCGTAACCAGGGGATGGATCGCGGGGGATAGAGAATGGCGACGTATCTGCGGCAACGGCCTCCGACATGGTTCGCGCCCGCCGCGCTGCTGTTCGCGGCATGGGGCGTGATTGGCTGCTATGCCTGTTTTACCCAGTTCAAGATGGGCGCGGACGCGATGGGGCCGGCCAGCGACTATGATCGCGCGCTCTATGCCGCGCTGCCGGGCTGGTACAACTACGTCTATGCTGTCGCGGTCGGCTCCGCGCTGGCCGGCGCGGTGGCGCTGCTCCGCCGATCGGCGATGGCGCGGCCGTTGTTCATCCTCTCGCTCATCGCGGTGGTCGTTCAGTTCGGCTATCTGTTCGCGACGACCGATCTGATCGCGCAAAAGGGCGCGTCGGTGCTGGCGTTTCCCGCCTTCATCCTGGTGGTCGCGCTGCTCGCGGTCCGCCTTGCGGGGGTGGCGCGGCGGCGCGGCTGGATTTCCTGACGCGGCACGGATAGGGGCGCGCGCATGTCCGCGCCCGATCCAGCAGCCGATCCGCTCAAGGTCAGGGCCGAATTCCTCGGCCTGTTCGAAACGCCGGTGCTCCACGGTCGCGTCGCCGATCACGCGCCGCTGACCGCCGCGCTCGCCACCGCGATCCGCGCGCGCCGGGCAGCGGATGAGGAGGGCATCCGCCGCTCGAACATCGGCGGCTGGCATTCGGCCACCGACATGCTGCAATGGGGCGGCGCCCCGGCGCGGCAGCTGGCCGACACCACGATCAAGCTCGCCAAGCGGCTGTCGCATTTCGAGGAGCGCGATGCCGCCAGCGTCGACTGGTCGGTGCGGATGTGGGCGAACGTGTCGCCGCCCGGCGCGCTCAATATGAGCCACGCGCACCCCGGCGTGTTGTGGGCGGCGTCCTATTATGTCGACATGGGCCGCGATCCCGGTGTCGACACGGGCGGCGAGATCTATTTCGAGGATCCGCGCTTTCCGGCGACGCTGATGACCTTTCCCGGTTTCCGCATGGTCGGGCTCGACGGCGCGCCCCAGCCGGTCGAGCGGCGACTGACGACCCAGGCGGGCGATCTGGTGCTGTTCCCGGCATGGATCCGCCACGGCGTCCGCCCCAACGAAGGCACCCGCGACCGCATCTCGATAGCGATGAACGTGTATGTGAAGGAGCGGGCGGGAGTTTAGTCGCGAGCGTCTGGCTAGCGAGTGGCAGGAAGGCGTTATCGTTGGCGAGGCGCCTTTCGCCCGTGTTGCCGCATGATCTCCTCCGGAAAGCGGGTCTGGAATTTTCGCAGCTCTTCCGCGGCGCTTTCATCCAGCCGCGCAGCATGTGCCAACGCGAGGCGGTAGTTAAGCATATCTCCGAGATTGCGATGCGTTATCGCGAGGTTGTACGCCGATACCGGATCGCCATTCCGCGCCGATCGGCGGAGCAGCCTGATCGCCTTCCGCTCGGGGACATAGTCGGTGAGGACGGTAATCGCTGGGGAAAAGCCGCGATGCGCGAGTCGCCGTATAATGGGCAGGGCATGTCCGTTGGCACGTCGTTCAAGAATATCGAGCGCCCGCGCGTATCGATTCCAGCGCGGGTCATTATCGATAGGCATGATAGCGGTGTGATGCTCGCGTGAGCGACGGGAGGCAATATCGGCATTCTGCCTATTCCCCCTCCCACGCGAACACTTCGTCCAGCGGCTTGCCGAACACCTTCGCGATGCGGAACGCCGATTCGAGGCTGGGGGAGTATTTGCCCGCCTCGATCGCCGCGATCGTCTGGCGGGTGACGCCGATCCGCTCGCCCAGCTCGGCCTGCGTCATCTCCCCCGCCATGAAGCGCAGCGTGCGGATGGTGTTGGTGATCGGCGGCGCCGCCATCACCAGCCCCGCCGATAGCAGACGATCTCCAGCGCGTTGCGCGCCAGCTCGGCCAGCACCACCGCCGCCAGCACGGCGTTGATCACGCCGATCGCGCTCCAGCCGAGCAGCACGGTCGCCATCGCGAAGAACAGCGCCGGCAGCAGCACGGCATAGGCGATCGATGAGGCCCGGCGCGCGACGGTGTGGTCGCGTTCGTCGGCCGGGGCCTGTGCGTCGCGGATGTTGGTCAGCGCCACGCCGATGCTGGCGACGGTCACCAGGATCGTCAGCACGACGACCATGCCGATCAGCAGCCCTACGCTGAAGCCCGCATAGGCCGACGCCGGGCCGGAATAATGCCCGACCAGCACGAAATAAGGGGTGAAGGCGGCCACGATTCCCGCCAGCGAGACCCAGGCGATCTTTTCCCGAAACGGCATCGTCACGCTCCATGTGTTCGAATTACCAGACGCAATGTAAAAAATATCAAACATGATGTAAAGATACTTCGTCCATGTGCGGGATCGGCTGGCGTCGGCGGCTGAGCGCGGCTAGGGCGGCGCCCATGTCGACCACCTTCACCATCGACACGTCCACCAGCCGCGCGAACCCCACGCCGGCGCCGATGAAGCGGCTGACGATCCCCGCGATTCAGGCGCGCAAGGGCGGCGATCCGCTGGTCATGCTCACCGCCTACACCGTGCGGATGGCGCAGCTGCTCGATCCGCACTGCGACATGCTGCTGGTCGGCGACAGCCTGGGACAGGTGATTTACGGCCTGCCGTCGACGCTGCCGGTCACGCTCGACATGATGTGCGCGCATGGCGCGGCGGTGGTGCGCGGCAGCTATCACGCGCTGGTGGTGATCGACATGCCGTTCGGCAGCTATGAGGGCTCGCCCGAACAGGCCTTTGCCAGTGCGTCGCGGGTGCTCGCCGAAACCGGCGCCGCCGCGGTCAAGATGGAAGGCGGCGCGGTGATGGCGCCGACCGTCGAATTCCTCACCCGGCGCGGCATCCCGGTGATGGGCCATGTCGGGCTGACTCCGCAGGCGGTCAACGCGCTGGGCGGCTACGGCGCGCGCGGCCGCTCGAACGCCGAACATGCCAAGATTCTGGACGATGCCCGCGCGATCGCCGAGGCGGGCGCGTTCGGCATCGTCGCGGAGGGCGTGGTCGAGACGCTGGCGAAGGAGATCGTCGCGGCGGTCGGCTGTCCGGTGATCGGCATCGGCGCGTCGGCCGAATGCGACGGTCAGGTGCTGGTGATCGACGACATGCTGGGCATGTTCGATCGCACCGCGCGATTCGTGAAGCGTTACGAGGATCTCGCCGGCCGCATTTCCGCCGCGGTCACCACCTATGCGGGGGAGGTTCGGTCGCGCGCGTTTCCTGGTCCAGAGCAGGTCTACGCGCCAAAGCCGTGAACGCTTTTCCTTGGCCGCGCGCGCGGCTAAGGTCCGCCGCCATCCGATCCTCCGTGGAGTAACCGCCCCGTGGCGCTCAGCCCGCAGTCCAACGAAGCATTCCTCCGCGAGGTCGACGACGAACTGCGTCGCGATCAGGCGATCGCCTTGTGGCGGCGCTGGGGCATCGCCATTGTCGTCGCCGTGGTGCTGGGCCTGGCGGCCTTCGCCGGCTGGCTGTTCTGGCAGTCGCACCGTGAGGCGAAGGCGGGGGAGCAGGGCATCACCTTCAACAAGGCGCTCGACGAACTGGGCAACAACCGGGCGGCCGCCGCCGCACCGATGCTCGATCAGCTCGCGAAGGACGGCACGCCGGGCTATGCCGCGCTGTCGAAGTTCACGCTGGCCGACATCGCGCTGCAAAAGGACGATCTGAAGGGCGCCGCCGCCAAGTTCGCGGAGGTCGCCGGCGACGGCTCCGCCGCACAGCCGCTGCGCGATCTGGCGCTGGTCCGCCAGACGCTGGCCGAATATGATTCGCTCCAGCCGCAGGTGGTGATCGATCGGATGCGGCCGCTGGCGATCAAGGGGAAGCCGTTCTTCGGCAGCGCGGGGGAGATGACCGCGGTCGCCTATCTGCGCATGGGCCGCAAGGATCTGGCCGGGCGGCTGTTCGGCGATCTCGCCAAGGATGAAGGCGTGCCGTCGTCGACCCGTCAACGTGCGGTTCAGATGGCCGGGGTACTGGGCATCGACGCGGTCGACACCACTGAGGAAAAGAAGCCCGAATGAACAGATTTGTCACCGCGTGCGCCGCGCTCGCGATCGTTGCGGGGGCGGGCGGTTGCGCCGCGTTGAAGGGCGGCAAGAAAAAGACGCCGGTCGTCGGCGATCGCGTGCCGATCCTGATGTCCGAAAACTCGATCACCGTCGACAAGACGCTGGCCGGGATCGAGGTGGTGCTGCCGCCGGCCGTCGCGAACGATGCGTGGAACCAGCCGGGCGGCAGCGCGTCCAAGTCGATGGGTCACCTCGCGCTTGCCGATTCGCCGCGTGAGGTGTGGCGCGTGCGGGTTCCCGGCGGCGACAATCGCGTGCGGCTGGCCGCGGCGCCGACGATCGACGGC
>NZ_DATMGG010000173.1:0-4539 GCF_035555815.1 Sphingomonas sp. | reverse complement strand
TGGGGCTCGAAGCCGGTCGTCACCGGCGGGGCGCCGCCGGTGGAGGAGCGCCAGATCGGCGAACCCGCTTGACCCGGCCCGCCCATTGCGTCAGGGGCACGATCAATTGTCGGAGTAAATAGGGCGATGATTACCGGCGCGATCCTGATCGGTTCGGAAGAGCGGACCAGCGCGAACACGTTCGATGCGGTCAATCCGGCGACTGGCGCCGCGATCGGCCCCCCCTTTGCGGAGGCTGGCGCGAACGACGTGACCGATGCGTGCGCTCTGGCGGCCGCGGCGTTCCCCGTGTTCCGCGATCTCGCCCCGGCCGACCGGGCCGCGTTCCTTGAACGGATCGCGGACGCGATCGCCGCGATCGGCGATCCGCTGATCGACCGCGCGACCGCCGAGACGGGGCTGCCCCGCGCCCGGATCGAGGGCGAGCGCGGCCGCACGATCGGCCAGCTCCGGCTGTTCGCGCAGGTGGTGCGCGAGGGCGCGTGGATGGACGTGACGATCGATCCGGCGTTGCCCGATCGCGCGCCGTTGCCGCGCCCCGATCTGCGCCGCGTGCATGTCGGCGTCGGCCCGGTCGCGGTGTTCGGCGCATCCAATTTCCCGCTGGCCTTCTCCGTCGCCGGCGGCGACACCGCATCGGCGTTCGCGGCGGGCTGCCCGGTGGTGGTGAAGGGGCATCCGGCGCACCCGGGCACCACCGACCTGGTCGCGCGGGCGATCCGTCAGGCGGTGGTCGACAGCGGCCTGCCCGAAGGGGTGTTTTCGTGCCTGCCCGGCACCACCAACGACCTGGGCGGCGCGCTGGTCGCCGATCCGCGGATCAAGGCTGTGGGCTTCACCGGATCGCGCGGCGGCGGGCTGGCGCTGGTCCGCATCGCCAATAGCCGGCCGGAACCGATTCCGGTCTATGCCGAGATGTCGAGCATCAATCCGGTCATCCTGTTCCCTGCCGCCGCCGCCGCGCGCGGGGCCGAGCTTGGTCGAGCCTATGTCGCGTCGCTGACGCAGGGCGCCGGGCAGTTCTGCACCAACCCCGGCCTGGTGATCGCGTTGGCTGGCAGCGACCTCGATGCCTTCGAGGCGTCGGCGGCCTCGGCATTGCGCGAGGCGGCGGCGCAACCGATGCTGACCCCCGGCATTCACCGTAATTTCGAACAGGGAGTCGACGCGCTGGCCGGCCATCCCGCCGTCCGCGTCGTCGCGCGCGGGCCGGTCGGCGACGGGATCAACCAGGCGCAGGGGGCCTTGTTCGCGACCGATGCCGACGCCTTCGCCGCCGATCCGGCTCTGGGGCATGAGGTGTTCGGTTCGTCGTCAATCGTGGTGCGCGCGGCCGATATGGACGCCGTCGCCGCGCTGGTCACCGGGCTGGAGGGCCAGTTGACCGCGACCCTGCTGTTCGATGAGGCCGACGAGCCGCTGGTCGCGCCGTTGATCCCGCTTCTCGCCGAAAAGGCCGGGCGGGTGCTCGCCAACGGCTGGCCGACCGGGGTGGAGGTCAGCCACGCGATGGTCCACGGCGGCCCGTTCCCCGCCACCAGCGACGGGCGCAGCACCTCGGTCGGCGCGCTGGCGATCGAGCGGTTCCTGCGCCCGGTCTGCTACCAGAATATCCCCGACCGGCTGCTGCCGCCCGCGCTGCGCGACGCAAACCCCTATGCCGTCGCGCGCCGTGTCGACGGCGTCATGCAACCCGCCTGAGGACGCGCGATGACGACTTCCCTGATCCAGTTCCGCGCAGGTGACGGATCGCGCGGCGTCGCGGTCCTGCGCGACGGCGCCCCGCCGACGATCCTGACCGACACGCGCTCGACCCTGGAACTCGCACAGCGCGCGTTGGCGCAGGGGCAGCGGCTGGAGGCGATGGCGGCGGCGGCCGACAGCGGTCGGGAGCTGGATTTGGCCGCGGTCGCGCTGCTCGCACCGATCGATCATCCGGACGACGCGCACCTGCTGCTGACCGGCACCGGCCTGACCCACCTCGGTTCCGCCGAAGGGCGTGACAAGATGCACCGCGCGGCGAGCGAGGCGGCGACGCTGACCGATTCGATGAAGATGTTCCAGATGGGGGTCGAGGGCGGCAAGCCGGCCAGCGGCCCCGGCGTCCAGCCCGAATGGTTCTACAAGGGCGACGGGTCGTCGCTCGTCGCGCCGGGCGCGCCGATCGAATCCCCCGCCTTCGCGCTGGACGCTGGCGAGGAACCTGAGATCGCGGGCATCTACCTGATCGCCGACGACGGAGCGCCGGTGCGGCTCGGTTACGTGCTGGCCAACGAATTCTCGGACCATGTCACCGAACGCGGCAACTACCTGTGGCTCGCGCATTCCAAGCTGCGCCAGGCGGCGCTTGGCCCCGAACTGCTGATCGGCGACCTGCCCGCGCATGTCGAAGGCACCAGCCGGATCGTCCGCGATGGCGTGACGATCTGGGAACGGCCGTTCGTGTCGGGAGAGGCCAACATGTCGCACAGCCTGGCCAACCTCGAGCATCATCATTTCAAATATCCGCTGTTCCGCCGGCCCGGCGACGTCCACGTCCATTTCTTTGGCACCGCGACGCTGTCGTTCAGCGACGATGTGCGGACCGCATCCGGCGACGTGTTCGAGATCGAGGCGACGCCGTTCACCTTGCCCGTCCGCAATCCGATCGCGCAGGCCGCGCCGGTCGCGGTGACGGTGCGGAGCCTCTAGCGATGGCGATCCGCATCGCCATCGTGGGGCTCGGCAAGATCGCGCACGACCAGCATATTCCCGCCATCGCCGCGTCCGACCGGTTCGATCTGGTCGCGGCCGCGACGCACGCCGGCCATGCCGACGGCATCGCGCTGTTCCCGACGATCGACGCCTTGCTCGAGGCCAATCTCGCGCTCGACGCGATCGCGATGTGCCAGCCGCCGCAGGCCCGGTTCGAAGCCGCGGCAAAGGCGATCCGCGCCGGCAAGCACGTGTTGCTCGAAAAGCCGCCCGGCGCGACGCTGTCGGAGGTCGAGGCGCTGACCCGCCTGTCCGAAGCCGCTGGGACAACGCTGTTCGCGGCGTGGCATTCGCGGTTCGCGCCGGGCGTCGCCGATGCGCGCGCGTGGCTGACCGAGCGCCGGATCAACCGCGTCGAGATCGTGTGGAAGGAGGATGTGCGCCGCTGGCACCCCGGCCAGCAATGGATCTGGGAGCCGGGCGGCCTGGGCGTGTTCGATCCCGGCATCAACGCGCTGTCGATCGCGACGATGATCCTGCCGCGCCACTTCTTCCTGCAGGACGGCACGCTGGAATTTCCCGACAATCGTGCCGCGCCGATCGCCGCCGAGCTCAACATGATCGGGATGAGCGGCGCGCCGGTCCACGCGGTATTCGACTGGCGGCAGACCGGGCCGCAGACCTGGGACATCACCGTCGCGACCGACGACGGCACGCTGCGGCTGTCGGCAGGCGGCGCGAAGATGACGATCGACGACGTCGAGCATCCGGTCGGCCCCGAACGCGAATATCCCGGCATGTACGCGCGGTTCGCCAGGTTGATCGATCAGGGGCGGTCTGACGTCGATCGCAGTCCGCTGCGGCTGGTGGCCGACGCGTTCCTGCGCTGCCGGCAGGTGCGTGTCGACGCCTTCGACGATTGAGCCCTTAAGGCCTCCCGGCGTCCATCACGCTGCGGGTATCGTCGAGTGCGAGATCGACCAGCAGGCGCATCGCAGCGGTCGCGCCGGCGACGTCCTGCGCGGCGATCGCTTCCTGTACTCGGACATGATCGGGGATCGGATTGCGCGGCAGGGCGCGGGCGCGCTGCTTGAACTGGGTGGTCCAGTTCACCGCCGCGCCGATGCTCGCGCTCATCACGATCAGCGCGTCATTGTGGGTGGCGCGCAGGATCGCGGCGTGGAACTGGCGATCCGCCGCGCGCCCTTCCTCGGTCGCCAGCGTGTGGCGGCGCATCGTGGCCAGCGCGTCCCTGATCGCCTTCAGGTCGGCGCGGTCGCGGCGCTCGGCGGCCAGCCCGGCGGCGGCGGGCTCGACGATCGCGCGCAGCTCGAACAGCGCGCGGACGAACTGCGGGTCGGGCTCCTCGGCAAAGACCCAGGCGAGCACGTCGGGATCGAGCAGGTTCCAGCGTTCGCGCGGCAGCACGCGCGTTCCCGCCTTGGGCCGGCTCAGGACGAGGCCCTTGGCCGCCAGCACCTGGATCGCCTCACGATAGGCGCTGCGCGATACGTCCAGCTCCTCGGAAAACGCGACCTCGCCGCTCAGCACGTCGCCCGGCGCATAGCGGCCGGAGACGATCGCGGTGCCGAGCTTCTGGGCGATCGCGCCGTGCAGCCGCCGCCCGGTGCCGCGCGGCTGCCGCGGCGACGCCGTGGCGTAATCCTCCCCCTGCTCGTGCGTGTCGTCGTCCCGTCCCATCCCCTGGCGCATAGCGCAACACATCCTGACCGAAAACGGCGATTGCCTTCGCCTTCCACGCTTTATATTGTCGGAGTAATAAGAATCGATCAAGCCGCCGGTGAGCGCGCCGCGGTCTTGTTCTGACGGGAGGATTGAATGCGG
>NZ_DATMGG010000172.1:0-1779 GCF_035555815.1 Sphingomonas sp. | reverse complement strand
CGAGGATGAGACCACGCCCTACCGCTCGCTGGTGCATCCGATGTGGAAGAACCATTACGGCGACTACGACCACCTGGCGCGCGTCAAGGAGTGGTCGCTGGCCGGCGGCGCAGACGAGGAGGAGACGTGAGCAGCGGGTATTGCGAAACAGGAGCGATCCGGCAATCTCGCTTCACCTCTCCCCTTGGGGGAGAGGTCGGATCGCGAAGCGATCCGGGTGAGGGGGCCAGCACCCATCGAGAGTCACTTTCCCCCTCACCCCAACCCTCTCCCCCGAGGGGAGAGGGAGTTCGCCCGTCGCGGGGCGAGTCAGAATCATGACCTCCGCCCGCATCATTCCGCCCGAAGTGCTCGACGTTCAGGTCAGCGCCGCCGATCCGGACATTTCGGCCTTCGTGTCGGCCAATGCCGGGGCCGGCAAAACCCACGTGCTGGCGCAGCGCGTCATCAACCTGCTGCTGCGCGGCTGCGATCCGGCCAAGATCCTCTGCATCACCTTCACCAAGGCCGCCGCCGCCAACATGGCCAATCGCGTGTTCGGCACGCTGGCGCAGTGGACCACGCTGGACGACGCGGCGCTCGACGCAAAAATCCGCGCCTCGACCGGCGCCGCGCCGAACGCCGCCCTGCGGGCGCGGGCACGCCGCCTGTTCGCCTCGGCGCTGGAGACGCCCGGCGGGCTGAAGGTGCAGACGATCCATGCCTTCTGCACGCGGCTGCTGCATCAATTCCCGTTCGAGGCCAATGTCGCGGCCCGCTTCAGCGTGCTGGACGAGGCAACGACCATCCAGCTGCTCGACGAACTGACGCTCGCGGTGCTGCTCGAAGCCTCCGCCGAACCCGACAGCGCGCTCGGGCGCGCACTCTCGGCCGCCATCGTGGCGGCCGCCGATTCCACCTTCATGGAGGTGATCGGCGATGCGATCCGGCAGCGCGACGCTATCACCGCATGGATTGCGCGCGCCGGCGGCATCGACGCGGCCATGGCCGGCCTGTCGGCGACGTTCGGCCTTGCCCCGGACGATACGATCGAATCCGTCGAAGCCGAGTTCTTCTCCCGGTCGGCGATCCCGATCGGTGAATGGCCCGCGCTGATCGAGATCCTCGACGCCGGCACGGTGTCGGACCAGAAACACGTCACCGCGCTGCTCGCCGCGCGCGAGGCCACCGGCAGGGAGCGCATCGACAGCTATCTGAAGGTGTTCTGCACCACCGAACTGAAGCCGCGCAAAAACCTCATCACCAGCGCGCTGGCGAAGCGCCATCCCGACTGGCTGGCGCGATTGCAAGCCGAACAGGATCGCGTCTGCCAGTTGCTGGCGCGCGAGCGCGCCGTGCGCGCCCGCGACCGCACCCGAGCCCTCATCACCATCGCCGCCGAGGTGATCGCGCGCTATCAGGCGGAAAAGGACAGCCGCGCGCTGCTCGATTACGAAGATCTGATCGACAAGACCCTCGATCTGTTCTCGCGCTCGTCCGCCGCCTGGGTGCTGTACAAGCTCGATCTCGGCATCGACCACGTGCTGATCGACGAGGCGCAGGACACCAGCCCGAAGCAGTGGTCGGTCATCACCACCATCGTTTCCGAGTTCACGCCCGGCGGCGCGCGCGCCAACGTCAAGCGCACGGTGTTCGCGGTCGGCGACGAGAAGCAGTCGATCTTTTCGTTTCAGGGCGCGGCGCCGAAAGCGTTCGACGAGAACCGGCGCCTGTTCGCGCGGCAGTTCGACACGCCCGAACAAGGTTGGCGCGAACTGCAATTCCACCACTCCTTCCGCT
>NZ_DATMGG010000171.1:0-8522 GCF_035555815.1 Sphingomonas sp. | reverse complement strand
CTTTGGGGGGAGCACTATCGCGTCCGCTCATCCTCGAGAGGATGGCCGGGACGGAGGGGATAACGGCGACGGGCGTCCGTGGTTCCACGCTTCGTCGCATGTTCCACGCTTCGTCGCATCGATGCACCGCTACGCGGGGCGCCGGCGATCAATATTCGTAGTCGTAGTCGCCGTAGCCATAATCGTCATCGTAATAGCGATCCCGATCCGCCGCGATCGCCGCGCCGACCGCAAGGCCGACGACCCCGGCCGCCAGCGCGGCGCCGTCGTCATAATAGCCGTAGCCATAGGGCGATCCGTAATAGCCGCCGCGATAGCGTGGCCCGTAATAGCGCGAATAGCGTGAATAGGAGCGATCGACGTAGCGCGGCGCGACGTAACCGCGCGGCCCGCGATAGTCGCGATAAACCCGGCTGGTGTTGCCGCGATACACGCCGCCGTTGCCGCGATAGGCGCTGCCGCCACCGCGATAGCTGCCGCCGCCATAGTGCGATCCCGATCCGCCGCGATAGCCGCCGCGCTGCGCCTCTGCCGGGATCGCCGCGATGATCGCGCCGCCGATCGCCAGCGTCGCAACGCAATTCTTCAAGAAACGGTTCATACTACCTCCATCGGATCGGCACCGCGCCGGGGTAAGGCCCCGCGTGAAGCGACTCGAGCGCGTCAGGTAGCGATATGGTGTGGAACGCAGGCTGAACCAGATGGCGGCGCGCCTAAAAATCATGGGCGCCGACCGGGTGCATCGGTGCGCTACGATCCGGTGAAGCTGCCGTCCTGCGCCGCGCGCACACCGACCTCGGCGTCGCCGGCCTCGATACGGCGGATCACCGGCCGTTCCCACCGGGTGCGATTGCCAGACTTGGCCCGCTGCCCGCTCACCGCTGCTGCTTTCATACCACGTCCCCTTGGCGAATGGTAAATGCTGTGCCCGCCGCACCACGGCAAGTCAATCGCGACGCGGGCGTTGCGGTGCCAGTGGCAAAACCGGTAAACGTGCCTGTGAAACGCAACCGGGGACTGACAGCATGGGCGAGATGATCGCGAAGCGCCGCGGCGGGCTGATCGAGGCGGAGGTCGACGGCGAATTGCTCGGCCTCCACGTCGACAACGGCGCCTGCTATGGCTTCAACCCGACGGCGACGCGGATCTGGGCGTTGATCGAGACGCCGCAGAGCGTGACCGGCCTGTGCGAGACGCTGAGCAGCGAATTCGAGGTCGCGCCCGACGAGGCGCGCCCCGATGTGATCGCCCTGCTCGAGGAATTGCAGCGCGAGGGGCTGGTCGACCTGGACCCGGCCTGAGGTGACCCAGGCCTTTGACGCGGTCGTCGTCGGCGGCGGGCACAACGGGCTGGTCTGCGCCTTTTACCTCGCCCGCGCCGGGCTGAAGGTCTGCGTGGTCGAAGCGCGCGCGGTGGTCGGCGGCGCGGCGGTGACCGAGGAATTCGCGCCCGGATTCCGCAATTCGACCGCCAGCTATACCGTCAGCCTGCTCCAGCCGAAGGTGATCGCCGACATGCGGCTGCACGATCGCGGCTATCGCGCGGTGCTGCGCCCGCTCGCCAATTTTCTGCCGCTGCCCGACGGGCGATCGCTGGCGATGGGCGGCGGCATGGCCGCGACCCAGGCGGAGGTCGCACGCTTCTCCGCTGCCGATGCGGATGCCCTGCCCGCCTATGGCGCGGCGCTCGATCGGATCGCCGACGTGCTGCGCGACCTGGCGCTGCAAATCCCACCCAACGCCGGCGAGGGGCTGGCGACCCTGATCGACGCCGCGCGGCAGGGTCGGCGGATCGGGCGGCTCGACATCGACGCCCAGCGCGACCTGATCGAGCTGTTCACGCGCAGCGCGCGCGAGTTCCTCGACCGCTGGTTTGAAAGCGATCCGATCAAGGCGGTGTTCGGGTTCGATTCGGTGGTCGGCAACCATGGCGGGCCGAGCACGCCGGGTTCGGCCTATGTCCTGCTCCACCACGTCTTTGGTCAGGTGAACGGCGAAAAGGGCGCCTGGGGCCACGCGATCGGCGGCATGGGGGCGATCACCCAGGCGATGGCGGCGGCGTGCGCGGAGGCGGGGGTGACGATCCGCACCGAGGCGCCGGTCGCGCGGATCGCGGTCGAGGGCGGCATGGCGAGCGGCGTCCAACTGGCCAGCGGTGAAGTGATCGCTGCCTCCATCGTGGTCGCCAATGTCGGCCCAAAGCCATTGTACGAAAAGCTGGTCGATCCCGCCGACCTGCCGCCCGATTTCCGCGCGCGGATCGCCGGCTATGCGGTTGGATCGGGCAGTTTCCGCATGAACGTGGCGCTGGCCGATCTGCCGCGCTTCACCGCGCGGCCGCAACCGGGGCCGCATCACAGCGCGGGCATCATTCTCGCCCCGACCCTCGACTATATGGACGCGGCGTTCGATGTGGCGCGTGCCGACGGCTGGACGCGCCAGCCGGTGGTCGAGATGCTGATCCCCTCGACGCTCGACGACAGCCTGGCGCCGCCGGGTGCGCATGTCGCCAGCCTGTTCTGCCAGGGGTTTTCCCCTGCCCTGCCCGCCGGCCGATCCTGGGACGAGGAACGCGAGGACGCCGCCGATGCGATCCTCGACGTCGTCGAGAGCCATGCGCCCGGTTTCAAGGCGTCGGTGATCGCCCGCCAGATCCATTCACCGCTCGATCTGGAGCGCAAGTTCGCCCTGGCCGGCGGCGATATCTTCCACGGACGCATGTCGCTCGACCAGCTCTGGGCGGCGCGGCCGGTGCTGGGCCACGGCAGCTATCGCGCGCCGATCGCGGGGCTGTGGATGTGCGGCGCCGGCACCCATCCCGGCGGCGGCGTCACCGGCGCGCCGGGGCATAACGCCGCCCGCGCGATCCTGCGCAGCCGCGGCCTTGCGGGATGGTTTCGCCGCCGCTGAACACCGACCCGGCAGCACCGGGAGCGCCTCTGGTCGCGCGCGGCTTGGCGGGCGGAGCGGCCTTTGACAGGGCGCGACGATGTCGACCCGTACCAAGCTTGCCCGCCGCTTCGCCCTGCTGTCCGGCCTGTTGATGGCCTCCGCGGCCTGTTTCGCGGGAGATCCCGCCCCGGCGCTCGGCCGCCTCACCATCAGCGGGACGGTCGCCGCCGCCGATGGCGCCGCGCTCGACGGCGGCAAGGTGATCGCCTGTTCCGCGCCGTACAAGGCGTGCAAGACCCAGGTCGAGGCACCGCTGCGCCGCGACGGCACCGGCTATGCCTTTACACTGACCGTGCCCGATACCGGACCCTATCAGATCGTCGCGTGGAAGGACGTCGACGGCAACAACGACGCCTCGCCCGGCGACTATCTCGGCATGGCACGCGATGGGGCGGCGGTCACCGCGCCGGCCGCACTACCGCGCATCGCGGTGAAGCGGGTCGAGGGCACGGCGGCGACCGTCGCGGCTGCCGGAACGGGCTCCGGCGGCGCCGTGACGGGGAGTTGGTCGCAATCCTCGACCACGCGCGAACTGGTGCTGATGCCGAAGATCAAGTTCCAGCCCTCCCTCGCTACCGGCTATGGCACCAATCTGGGCGGAACGTTCGGCGCGGGATCGGCGACCAACACGGTCATCGTCAACGAATCGACATCGGTGACGGTCAATCGGTCGATGACGCTGACGATCCGCCCCGATGGCGGCTTCAGCTGGCGGATCACCAGGAGCTATCCCGAAGGGTCGTGCACCAAGACGGTCAACCAGGTGAAGGAAGGTCGCGCCACCGCGTCAGGCGGATCGCTGACCTTCGCCATCGAGCGCGGCACCGAGCAATGGAGCGGCTGCGGCAAGGCGGGATCGGGCGCGATCGGCCCGTCGCGTGAGAGCTACAGCTATCGCGCCGCGGGCGCCGCGCTGACGATCAGCGGTTCGGGCGGGGTCAACTGGGCGTTCCATCGCTGAGGCGGACTTGAAGCGATGCCACGCGCGCCTCTAAAGCGCATTCATGACGCTCCGCCTCTACAACAGCCTGACCCGGCAACTCGACGAGTTCCACCCGATCCACCCCGGTGAGGCGCGGGTCTATTCGTGCGGGCCGACGGTCTACAATTACCAGCACATCGGCAACATGCGCGCCTACATCTTCGCCGATACGCTGGGGCGGACGCTCAAGTTGAAGGGCTATGACCTCTCCCACGTCATCAACATCACCGACGTCGGCCACCTGACATCCGACGCCGATGCGGGCGAGGACAAGATGGAAAAGGCGGCGGCGGGCAGCGGCCAGTCGATCTGGGAGATCGCCGCGCATTACACTCACGCCTTCAAGCGCGACGTCGCCCGGCTCAACATCACCCCGCCAAAGCTGTGGTCGGTCGCGACCGATCACATCGCCGAGATGATCGATTTCGGAAAGGCGATCGAGGGCAATTGCTACCAGATCGACAGCGGGCTGTATTTCGACACCGCCACCGTGCCCGACTATGGCGCGCTCGCGCGCACCGTCGCCGACGAAGGCGAAAGCCGGATCGATCCTGTCGCCGGCAAGCGCCACCCACAGGATTTCGCGATCTGGCGCACCTCCCCGCCCGGCGAGCAGCGGCAGATGGAATGGGACTCGCCATGGGGCAAGGGTGCGCCGGGCTGGCACCTCGAATGCTCGGTGATGAGCCTCAAGCACCTCGGCCACCCGTTCGACATCCACACCGGCGGCATCGACCACCGCGAAATTCACCACCCGAACGAGATCGCCCAGAACCAGGCGCATTGCGCCTGCCCGAACCCCGGCGCGAACATCTGGATGCACAACAATTTCCTGGTAGATCGCGGCGGCAAGATGTCGAAGTCCACCGGCGGGTTCCTGACGCTCCAGACGCTGGTCGACGCCGGCGTCCACCCCCTCGCCTATCGCCTGATGTGCCTGCAGGCGCATTACCGCAGCGAATTGGAGTTCACCTGGGACAATCTGTTCGCGGCGCTGACCCGGCTGAAGCGGCTGGTGCAGGGGATCGAGAAGATCGCGCACCGGTTCGACGCCGAACCGCGGGGATCTCTGGACGTCGCCGAGGTGCGCGAGGTCGAGGACGCGATGAGCGACGACCTCAACACGCCGCGCGCGCTGGTGCTGCTGGAGAATGTCGTGGCAGGCAAGGGCCATGCCGGCGATCGCTACACCGCGATCCGCAAGATCGACCGCGTGCTCGGGCTGCGGCTGGCGACGCTGCACCGCACCGATCTGCGCCTGCGCCCCGCCGACGCCGCGATCGACGCGGAGACGATCGAGGCCCGACTCGCCGAGCGCAAGGACGCGCGCGCCGCGAAGGATTTCGCCCGTTCCGACGCCATCCGCGACGAACTGGCGGCGGCGGGGGTCGAGGTGATGGACGGCGATCCGCTGGGCTGGGACTGGAAGCTGTAGGAGCAGACAAGCGCTCGCGTCGCGCGGGTTCACTTTCAATCCAGCCTTCACTCTGACGGCATCAGGCTCTGGACGCGCGTGCGGGCGCGGATATGCTGCCGCGATGAAAGCCGTACTTCCCGGGCTCGCCCGCCCCCTCCTGGAACCGCACCTGCCAGCCGCGCTCGACGTGCACTGGTTCACCAGTCGCGACGAGGCGAGAGCGATGATCGCCGACGCCGACATCGCCTGGGTCGACATGCAGCGCGGATCGGACACCGCCGCGCTGGTCGCGGCGGGGCAGCGTCTCAAATGGGTGTCGACCATCTATGCCGGGATCGACCCGTTCGACCTGGCGCGATTGAAGGCAAACGGCACGACCCTGACCAACGGCGTCGGCATCAATGCGCTGGCGGTCGCCGAATATGCGGTGATGGGCATCCTCGCCGCCGCCAAACGCTACGACCAGGTTGTCCGCGCCGCCGACCGTCACGAATGGCCGATCGACGCGCCGGGTAAGATCGAATTGTTCGGGAGCAACGCGCTGATCGTCGGCATGGGGGCGATCGGCCGGCTGGTTGGTGAACGGCTGGCGGCTTTCGGCGTAGCGGTGACCGGTGTCACCCGATCCGGCCGCGACGGCACGCTGACGCCCGATGCGTGGAAGGTGCGGCTGGGCGAGTTCGACTGGGTGGTGCTCGCCGCGCCCTCGACCGACGCGACGCACACCATGATCGGCGCGGCCGAGCTGGAGGCGATGAAGCCGACCGCGTGGCTGGTCAACGTCGCGCGCGGCGACATGATCGACCAGGACGCGCTGGTCGATGCGCTCAACAGGCGACACATCGCCGGGGCGTTCCTCGACACCGTATCCCCCGAACCTCTCCCGCCCGAACACCCGTTGTGGACGACCCCCAACACGCTGATGACGATGCACCTGTCGGGCCGCAGCCAGACCGGGATGTTCCAGCGCGCGACGGCGCTGTTCCTCGACAATCTCGACGCGTTCATGTCCGGGCGCCCGATGCGCAACGTCGTCGATCTCGATCTGGGGTATTGAACCCGCCAGCCACGCCTCCGGCATCGTATTGAGTTTCATATTGACACTTATCTTCGGGGCGGTATGTTGACGTCATCAACATCGTCATGGAGTCGCTTGGGATGGCCAGCGCGATCGAAACCCTCATTCGTGGCACGGTAACCAGGGGGATCGGCGCGGTCGCCGATTTCAACCGCAAGCGCCTGCCCGTCCCCACCGCGCCGCATCCGTTCCTCACCGGCATCCACGCCCCGATGACCGAGGAAAAGACGCTGGAGGCGCTGACGGTCACCGGCACGATCCCGCCCGGGCTCGACGGCCGCTATCTGCGCATCGGCCCGAACCCGATCGCGCCCGATCCGGCCAGCTATCACTGGTTCACCGGCGACGGCATGGTCCACGGCGTGCGCATCGAGGATGGCCGGGCGCTGTGGTACAAGAACCGCTGGATCCGGTCGCGCCGCGTGGCGGAGCATAGCCCCCTTCCCGCCGCGCCCGGCCCGCGCAACGGCACTTTCGACACGGTCAACACCAATGTGCTGGGCATCGGCGGCCGCATCTTCGCGCTGGTCGAGGCGGGCAGCTTCCCCGTCGAGTTGTCCGACGATCTGGAGCAGGAGACCTATAACCCGTTCGACGGCACATTGGGCAGCAGCTTCACCGCGCACCCCCATCTCGATCCGCTGACCGGCGAGAACCACGCCATCGCCTATCTCGCCACCGATCCCGGCAAGGTGCGGCACGTAGTCGTCGACGCCGCCGGCCGCGTCGTGCGTGAGGAGCCAATCGCGGTCAGCCATGGCCCGTCGATCCACGATTGTGCGATCACCGAACATTATGTCGTGATCCTCGATCTGCCGGTGACCTTTTCGATGAAGGCGCTGATCGGCGGCCACGGCTTCCCCTATCGCTGGAACCGCGATCATCAGGCGCGGATCGGCCTGATGCCGCGCGCCGGCACCCAGGACGATATCGTGTGGATCGACATCGATCCCTGCTACATCTTCCACGTCGCCAACGCCTTTGAGGACGATGACGGGCGCGTGGTGCTCGACGCGGTGACCTATGCGACGATGTTCGACGACAGCACGCAAGGGCCTGATGCGGTGGCGCGCGGCCTCGAACGCTTCACGCTCGATCCGGTGGCGCGCACCGCGCAGCGCCGCATGATCGATTCCACGCCGCAGGAATTCCCCCGTCCCGACGAACGCCGGTTCGGCCAGCGTTATCGCTACGTCTACACGCTCGCCCTGCCGACGGAGGGGGCGTTCATCGGCGACAGTCGGCTGTACAAGCACGACCTCGACGCCGGCACCCGACAGACGCATGATTTCGGCGAAGGCCGCTATCCCGGCGAGTTCGTGTTCGTCGCCGCCGCCCCTGACGCGGCGGAGGATGACGGCTGGCTGATCGGCCTGGTGGTCGATCTCCCCCACGAGACCACCGATCTCGTCATCCTGAATGCACGGGACTTCGACGGGCCGGCACAGGCCAGTATCCGCATCCCCCATCGCGTCCCACCCGGCTTCCACGGCAATTGGGTGGCGAGCCGCTAGCCGGCTCGCAATCCCTGATCCGGCGCACGCCGGATAGGGGATAAGAACGCGATTACCCCATCGGGGAAATTCGTCCTTGCCTCCGATTACCCGAACCGGGTAAGCGCCGCGCATGACGACGCTTGCCGGTTCCAAGATCCGCCGTTTCCGCGAAGACCGCGGCCTCACCCGCGCCGCTTTCGGCGCCTGGTATGATTCGCCCGGCAGCACCGTTCAGGGATGGGAGGAGGATGGCAAGCGCGCCCATCCCAAGGTGGTCAACCAGATCGCCGCCAACGGCATCGCCGACCATTCCGACTGGTTCGTGAAGACCCCGCAGGAGAATGACATGGCCGCCCAATGGGCCCCCGACAGCTGGACCGCGCATGAGGCGCGCCAGCTCCCGACCTATCCCGACGCGGCCGCGCTCAACGCCACCACCGCCCAGCTCGCCAGCTATCCACCGCTGGTGTTCGCGGGCGAGGCGCGCAACCTGACCGCCGATCTGGCCGAAGTCGCCGGCGGCCGCGCCTTCCTGTTGCAGGGCGGCGACTGTGCGGAAAGCTTCGCCGAGTTCCACCCGAACAACATCCGCGACAC
>NZ_DATMGG010000170.1:0-30619 GCF_035555815.1 Sphingomonas sp. | reverse complement strand
CGACCGTCCGCATTTCAAGGACTATGTCGCGGCGCTGGTCGACGATTTCATGCCGCTGGGCGGCGACCGCGCCTTTGCCGACGATCAGGCGATCATCGGCGGCCTCGGCACGTTCCGCGGGCGCAAGGTGATGGTGATCGGCCATGAAAAGGGCGACGACACCGCCAGCCGGCTCAGGCACAATTTCGGCATGGGCAAGCCGGAGGGCTATCGCAAGGCGATCCGGCTGATGAAGCTCGCCGACCGTTTCGGGCTGCCGGTGCTGACGCTGGTCGACACGTCGGGCGCGTTCCCCGGCGTGCAGGCGGAGGAGCGCGGCCAGGCCGAGGCGATCGCCCGCTCGACCGAGGCGTGCCTGGAGCTGGGCGTGCCGATGGTCGCGGCGGTGGTGGGTGAGGGCGGATCGGGCGGCGCGGTGGCGCTGGCGACCGGCAACACCGTGCTGATGTTCGAGCACGCGATCTATGCGGTGATCTCGCCGGAGGGATGCGCGTCGATCCTGTGGCGCACCGCCGACAAGGCCGCCGAGGCCGCCGAGGCGATGAAGGTCACCGCGCAGGACCTGATGGGGCTGGGCGTGATCGACGGCATCGTGCCCGAGCCGCTGGGCGGCGCGCACCGCGATGCGGCGGCGGCGATCGAATCGCTGGGGCAGGCGCTGTGGGACGCGCTGGTCGCGTTCGACGGCATGGAGCCCGCCGCGATCCGCGCCGCGCGGCGCGCCAAGTTCCTGGGCATCGGCCGGGGCTGAGGCCGGGCGAGCGCCGCACAGCGCGCTGGTCCGTAACAATACCCGCTACCCCGGCCCCGGTGCCGGGGGCCACCAGCCCTCATGCGCCGCGCCCGGGGCCTCTTGCCCCGGCTCGGCGCTGACGGCGCACAGTCTTTTTCCACCCCGCAAACGAAAAGGGGCGGCGGAACCGAAGTCCCGCCGCCCCGATTTCTGTCGTCTGCGACGATTAGCCGGCTGCGCCGCCCATCGTGTCGCTGACGTTGGTGAAGGTCTTCTTGAGCGAGTTGCCCAGACCCTGCATCGCCGCGATCGCGGCAACGGCGATCAGAGCGGCGATCAGGCCGTACTCGATCGCGGTCGCACCCTTGGAATTCTTGATGAAGTTGCGAATCTTCTGCATGTCGGTCTCCATAATTGAAGCTTCAGTCACCCGGCCATCGCGAGTTGTCCCCCGACAGCAGCCCCGAAATTAAGAGGCGGAAGTTGAGAAAGGTTTAATGCCGCGCCGTCATCCGGTGGCGGTCTCGACCTTCGACGAGACGTTTTCCCAGAAGCCGGTCGTCGCCTGGCCAAGCGAGCTCAGCGCCGAAACCATCGCGATGACGATGAAGGCGATGATCAGGCCGTATTCGACCGCGGTCGCGGCCTTGCGGTCGCGGGCCAGCCGGCCCAGGGCATGGGTAATAGCGCGCATATGATCGGTCTCCGGTCGATCGCCGATCACGCTAGACCGGGAGCATTAACGAAATGTCACCATTGCCGGCGCACGGATCATTGTTGCACGTCACTGCCGCCGCGCTGGTCGACGGCGACGGGCGCGTGCTGGTGCAGCAGCGCCCGCCGGGCACCGCGATGGCCGGGCTGTGGGAATTCCCCGGCGGCAAGATCGAGCCGGGTGAAACGCCCGAGGCGGCGCTGATCCGCGAACTGGACGAGGAGCTGGGGATCGGCGTCGAATCGGCGTGCCTCGCCCCCGCAGCCTTCGCCAGCGAGGGGCTGGGCGATCGCCATTTGCTGCTGCTGCTCTACATCTGCCGCAAATGGCGCGGCCAACCCGAGGCGCGCCACGCCACCGCGCTCCAGTGGCTGCGCCCGGTCGACCTGCACCGGCTGGCGATGCCCCCGGCGGACAAGCCGCTGATCGGCCTGCTCGACGCGCTGGTGTAATAGTCTTCTTCTTAGCGCGAGGAAGACGAACGGCCTTTCGACATGCTCAGGGCGAACGGGGGGTGGGCCTGATCGGGGCGCAAGCGTATCGAGCGGGCTGGCGGCGGCGGGCACGCGCTGCGTCGGGCAACGCGCACGACATGCCGGTGTCGCTGGTGCCACTCCCATCCGTTCGCGCTCAGCTTGTCGAAGCACCGCCCTTCTGCTCCTCCGCTCCCCGGAAAGCTCAGACCTTCGGCTTGAGCGCCTCCAGCAAACTGGTGGTCGCGCTGCCGCGCCGCGCCGGCTTGGGTTGCGACGGATCGGGCGCCCACCCCGTCAGGAACACGATCTCGAACCGCTCCGGCGTGCGGCCGTCGGGGTCGGCGTGTTCGGCGAAAGTCTGTGCCGCCCGTGCCAGCGTCGCGCGGGTCAGCGGCGTGCGATCACGCAGCAAATTGGTCGATCCGGTCGCGCGCAGGTCGGCGAGCAGCTTGAACAAGTCGGGATAGCGCACGTTCAGCGTTTCGGTATCGGCGACGGGCAGCGCGAATCCGGCGCGGACCAGCAGGTCGCCGGCCGATCGCACGTCGATCTGCGGGTGGAGCCGGGTCACCCCCGGCTCGGCGTCGCGCAGCACCGCGCGCAGCGTCGCCAGGCTGCCCGCGCCGGCGAACGCGCCCAGGAACAGCCCGTCGGGGCGCAGCACGCGGCGGATCAGCGCCAGCGCGCCGGGCAGGTCGTTGACCTGGTCGAGCACCCCGGCCGACACCACCAGGTCGAAACTGGCGTCGGCGAACGGCAGGCGATCCTCATCGGCCTGAACGCCGCCCCGCGCGAAGATCGCCCCGGCGTCGCAGCGCGCGATCGTCGCGCCGGGAAGCGTGAAGGCGTGGTCCGCCGCACCCAGATCGAGCACGTCGGTGAAGCTCCGCGTCACCGCGTCCAGCCGATCGACGATGCCGTCGATCATCGCCGCGCGCAGGAATCCGTCATAGCCGCGCGCGGCGCGGTCGCGGCGCAGCCGGCGCAGATGGCGGTCGAAGATGTCGGGCATATCCACGGCGGCGCTTGTGCGGCGGCGCGGCGGCGGCGACAAGGGGCAATGCTCGACGCGCTGGCCCGGCCGCTCGCAACCGTCGCCGCGCTGGCGCTGCCGCCACGCTGCCCCGGCTGCGGCGCGGTGGGGGAGGCCGATCACCGTTTCTGCGCGCGCTGCTGGGGCCGGCTCGATTTTCTCGGGCCGCCGTGGTGCGCCGGATGTGCGCGGCCGTTTCCCTTCGATCGCGGCGATGGCGCGCTGTGTGGCCCGTGCCTCGCCGATCCGCCACCCTATGCCGGCGCCCGCGCGGCGGTGGCGTACGGCGATGTCGCCAGGACGGTGGCGTTGCGTCTCAAATATGCCGGACGCACCGCCTTCGCCCAGACGGCGGCGCGGCAGATGGCGCGGCTGCTGCCCGACGACGCGACGTTGCTGGTGCCGGTGCCGCTCCACCGTCGCCGGTTATGGTCGCGCGGCTACAACCAGGCGGCGCTGATCGCCGACGCGCTGGCCCGCGCCAGCGGGGTGCCGCGCGCTCACGATCTGCTGCTCCGCCGCAAGCCGACGCCGGTGCTGCGCGGGCTGGGCCGCCGCGCGCGGGCAAAGGCGGTGGCCGGCGCGTTCGCGCTGGCCGATCGCGCCGCGCCCCGGCTGATGGGCGCGCATATCGTGCTGGTCGACGATGTCTTCACCACCGGCGCGACCGCGGGCGCCTGCACCCGCGTGCTGCTGCGCGGCGGCGCGGCGCGGGTGACCGTGCTGGCGTGGGCGCGCGTGATCGATCCGCAAGCGACGGGTGATTGAAGCCCACCTGATTGAGACCCAGGTGATTGACAAGCGCGACCGCGCCTCACACCTCTGGGGGACGATGGCAAAGGTCGAAATCTACACCAAGGCGTTCTGTCCCTATTGCGCGCGCGCCGAACGGCTGCTGGCCGGAAAGGGCGTGGAATATGAGGAGATCGACATCACCCTCGGCGGCCCGCGCCGGGCGGAGATGATCCAGCGCGCCGACGGCCGGACCACCGTGCCGCAGATCTTCATCGACGGCCGCCACATCGGCGGTTCCGACGATCTCGCCGCGCTCGATCGGGATGGCGGACTGGATCCGTTGCTGACGCCATGAAGGCGGCGCTGCTCCAGATGACCAGCGGGATCGATCCCGCCGCCAACGCCCGCACCATCGTCGATTCGGTCGCCGCGGCACAGGCCGGCGGCGCGGCGATGCTGTTCACGCCCGAGATGTCGGGTCTGATCGACAAGGATCGCGCGCGCGCCGCACGGCATATCACCCGTGCCGAGGATGACGTCGTGCTCGCGGCGGTCCGCGACGCGGCGGCGCGGCACGGCCTGTGGGTCCATATCGGCTCGCTGGCGGTGCTTGCCGACGACGGGCGCTTCGCCAACCGCGCGTTCGTGATCGATGATACCGGCGCGATCCGCGCGACCTACGACAAGCTCCATCTGTTCGACGTCGACCTGCCCACCGGCGAAAGCTGGCGCGAATCCGCCGCCTATGCGCCGGGCGAGCGCGCGGTGACGGTGGCGACGCCGCTCGGCGTGCTCGGCCTCGCGATCTGTTACGACCTGCGCTTCCCGACGCTGTTCCAGGCGTTGAGCGGGGCGGGCGCGACGATCCTCGCGGTGCCGGCGGCGTTCACCGTGCCGACCGGCATGGCGCACTGGCACACGCTGCTGCGCGCGCGCGCGATCGAATCGGGCGCCTTCGTCCTCGCCGCGGCGCAGGTCGGCAGCCATGCCGACGGCCGGGCCACCTACGGCCATTCGCTGGCGATCGATCCGTGGGGCGGGGTGCTGCTCGACATGGGCAGCGCGGCCGGGCTGGGCTTTGCCGATATCGATCCCGCCCGTGTCGCCGACACGCGCCAGCGCATCCCGGTGATCGACCATCGCCGCGCGATCCCGCCGGTCGAGGCGGCGCCGTGATCGCCTTCGACCTGCGCTGCGCGGGCCAGCATGTGTTCGAGGCGTGGTTCGCCTCCAGCGCCGCCTATGAGGAGCAGCGCGCGTCGGGCCTGCTGATGTGCCCGGTGTGCGGCGACGGCGACATCGCCAAGGCGGTGATGGCGCCCAACGTCGCCGCAAAGGGCAATCGCGCCGCCGCCACCGCGCCGCCGGCCGTCGCGATCAAGCAGGTGATGGCCGCGATCGCTGCCGAACAGGCGAAGGCGCTCGAAAGCTCGCAATGGGTCGGCATGGCCTTCGCCGATCAGGCGCGCGCGATGCATCTTGGCGACACGCCGCCCGCGTCGATCCACGGCCAGACGACGCGCGACGAGGCGCGGGCGCTGATCGATGAGGGCGTTCCGGTCGCGCCGCTGCTGGTGCCGGTGGTCCCGCCCGAAGCGCGCAATTGACCCTGGCCGGGGCGGCGATTACCAGCACGCCCCGTGCCCTCGTAGCTCAGCAGGATAGAGCGACGGTTTCCTAAACCGCAGGTCGGAGGTTCGAATCCTCTCGAGGGCACCATGATTTGTTGCCTCAAGCGCCGGCGCGGGCGTCCGCCCGCTTGGCTGTCCTCGCACACGCTCGGGCGCGCGTTCGCGCTTGCGAACCCTGACGGGTTCGAAGTCGCTCCTTCGGGCGCACCACCACACAGCGGCGCGCCCCACTTGCCCAGGCGCAAAAAAAAAGCGCCGGACCGCTGTCGCGGCCGGCGCTTTTCCCCCTTTTCAGGGTCGGCCCTGACAGGGCCGTGTGACGTCAGTGTGTCAGCTGCCGTGTCAGGCGTTGGCGTTGGCCGGCGTCGCCTCGATCGCCGACGGCGCCTGCGGCGCGCTGCCCTGGGCGATCTGCTTGCCGAACAGCTCGCGCATCTGGCTGAGCGACATCAGATGGGCGTAGAGCAGCGGCAACATGCCCGATTGCGCCATCTTGCGCAGCTGGTCGCCGCGCAGGTCGTTGAGCTTGGCTTCGTCGACCATCTGGAAGCCGCGATAGACGAACGGCTGCGCCGCGCCGTCGGGCTGGATCTGGACCTCGCCGTCGATCAGCAGCTTCAGCTCCTTCAGCTCGGCCATGAACGCGGCGGTCTTCTGGCCGGCCTGCTCGAACTGCTCGGCGAACGCCAGGATCGCCTTGGTCAGCTCGGTCGGCTCGCCGTTCTCGAACAGCTTCTCGCCCTCGTCGAACGCGCCGATCACGTCGGCGGTCGGGTCGAAGCACAGCGACAGCTCGTCCGAATCGGGGCGCAGCCGCGCCAGCAGATAGGGGTAGCGGCGGATGTACGCCGGCACATAGGTGTCGGTGTCGCGCAGCTTGCCCTCGGCGTCGATGAACACGTTGACGCCCTCGTTCAGTCCCATCAGCGCCAGCGGCACCGGATCGTCGCCGATCGAGAAGACGATCGGCATCCGGCGCTGGACGATCGGGAATTCCTCGACCGTCAGCGGCACGGCGTGCTGGGTGGCGAGGAACGGCGCCGCGTTCGACGGCCGCACGCGCCAGTCGGCGTGGAGCTGGCTCGAAAGCGGTTGAAGGTCGTTGTAGAGCAACGGAAGCTGGGCAGCGGCCGGCGTGGTGGCCATCGGGAATCTCCAGTACGGAAAGATCGGGAATGTCGTCGGCGCTGCGCGACCGGTCGAACGCGGCCGTGTGTAGGCGGCGGCGCGGCGCCGCGCAACCCATTGAACCGCCCCTGCGCCGGCGTTGGTGCGGATGTGCTTTACAGTCCCTGAACGCTCCTCTATGGCAACCCCGCCGTACGAGGGGCAGGGGCGTCCAGGGACCGTGTGGCAGTTTCACAGTAGCGTCGCATGGCATGTCCATCGCGGCCCGGTCGCGTTGACGGGGCTGACTTCGGCCATGCATGCATCATAGTAGGAGCGCCGCATTTGAATTCGCGGTTCCCACCCCGGAGTGGCGTAGCGTTGTTGTCCTCGGCCTTGTGCTGCCTGCCGGTGATGGCGGCGGCGCAATCGGGTCAACCGCAGGCTGGCCCTCCCGCCAATTCGCTCATCGTCGATCCGCAGCAGGGCGCGACCCCGCGTCCGATCGCGCCGGCCCCCACCCCCGCCACGCCGAACTACACGCCCCCGGCGTCGCCGGCGCCGGCGCCGGCACCGGTCATGCGCGCCGGCCCCGGCATCACGCTCCAGCCGCTGCGCGGCACGTTGCCCGACAGCGACGGCGATGGCGCGCTGGTGCCGTTGCCCGGGGTGCGTGGCGACGGTTTTGCCGGGGCGCCGCCGGGGGATCCGTTCGCGGTCGATCCGGCGACCGATCCGATCCTTAAGCTGGCCCGGCCCAGTGAGAGTGCCGCTGATTTCCGCGCCGCGATTCAGGCGGTGGTGCAGCGCAACCCCAGCCGTGCGGAAGCGGTGGCGCAGCAGGACGAGGCGGTCGGCGCGCGCAACGAAGCCCGCGCGGTGCAATATCCGGTGGTCGACCTGTCGCTGTCGCACTTCGAGGTGCTCGACCGCGAATTCTCCAACGATCCGCAGAACGTCCTCGAACGCTCGCGCCCGGCCAAGCGCACCGACGGCATCGTCCGCATCCAGCAGCCGCTGATCGACTTCGGCAGCACCCGCGACCGCATCTCCGCCGGCAACCGCCGGATCGAGGCGGCGACGGCGGGGATCGACAGCACCAACACCGAAATCGCGATGCGCGGCATTTCCGCCTGGTATCAGGTGTTCGGCTATCGCGCGCTGGTCGCGCTGTGTCGGTCGTTCGTCGACGGGCAGGTCGCGCTGAAGGGCGCGATTCAGGAGCGCGTCAAGCAGGGCTATTCCGCGCCGGGCGATCTGGCGCAGGTCGAAAGCTATATCGCCGCCGCGCAGGCCCAGCTCGCCGGCTATCAGCGCCAGCTCGCCAGCGCCGAGGCGCAATATGAAGGCGTGACTGGGCTCGCCCCGCCAGCGACGCTGGGCCGCGCGCCCGCCGCCGAATTGCCGCCGGTGTCGCAGGATCGCGCGCGCCAGGATGCGGAGACGATCCCGTCGGTGCGCGCGGCCAAGATGGCGGCGGAAGCGGCGCGGTTCGATGCCAAGGCGACGCGCGCCAATGCGCTGCCGTCGGTCAGCGCCAGCGTCGACGCCGGCCGCTATGGCGTTTTCGAGACCGCGAAGGACTATGACATCCGCGGCACCGTGACGCTCAGCCAGCGGCTGGGCGGCGGCGCCACCCAGCGGATGGACCAGTCCGCCGCCCGCGCGCGCGGTGCGGAGGCGCGCTATCAGGAAGCGCGTACCAACGCGATCCGCGACGCCGCCATCGCCTGGTCCGACGTCCAGGCGATCGAGGCGAGCGAGGCGGCGATCCGCGACAATTATCTCGCGACGCGGCAATCGCGCGACGTGCTCGCCGAACGCTTCCGCGTCTCGCGCGGCACCTTGTTCGACCTGCTCGGCGCCGAGGCCAATTATTTCAACGTCGCCGCCCGGTACATCGAAACGGTGACCGAGCTGGATATCGCGCGCTACGCCTTGCTGGCGCGCCGGGGCAAATTGCTCGACGCGTTCAACGTCGAGCCTGCACAATTGGATCGCAAATGACCGACACCGCCAAGGGGCACGTCAACGACCATGCCATCGTGCAGGGTCCGCAGCCCCGTTTCGCCGCCTGGCTGGCGGAGCCGATGCTCCGCAACAAGGGTATCTATCTGAAGGTCGCGCTGGCCGCGGCGATGATCAACATCTTCGGCCTGATCGTCAGCCTGTTCACGATGACGGTCTATGACCGGGTCGTGCCGAACATGGCGCTCGATTCGCTGACCGCGCTGTCGATCGGGCTGCTGTTCGTGCTCGCGTTCGACTTCATCCTGCGCGTGCTGCGCGCCTATTTCCTCGACGTCGCCGGCGCCGACATCGACCGGGAGATCGGCGCGAACGTGTTCGACCGGATGATGGCGATCCGCATGGACCTGAAGCGCGGGTCGAGCGGCGCGCTGGTCGGGCTGATGCGCGAGCTGGAGACGATGCGCGATTTCCTCGCCTCCGCCACCATGACCGCGCTGGTCGACGTGCCGTTCATCTTCGTCACCCTGCTGTTCATCGCGCTGATCGGCGGCTGGCTGGTGTTCGTGCCGCTGGCGATCATCCCGGTGATCGTCGCCGCCGGTATCTTCACCCGACCGGCGATGGACCGGCTGGCGGCGCGGACGCTGAACGAGGGCTTCGCCAAGCAGGCGGTGCTGGTCGAAGCGATCGGCTCGCTGGAAATGGTCAAGGTCAGCAACGCCGCGCCGCTGCTGCGCCGCCGCTGGCTGAAGGCGATGGACCAGCAGGCCGACAGCTCGCTGCGCGGGCGCCTGGTCTCCACCATCGCGGTGACGATCGCCGCGTCGGGCAATTCGGTGTCCTACGCCGGCGTCGTCATTACCGGCGTGTTCCTGATCGCCAGCCGCGACATCACCACCGGCGCGCTGGTCGCCTGCTCGATCCTGTCGGGGCGCGCGGTGCAGCCGCTGGGCAGCATCGCCCAGCTGCTGTCGCGCGTGTCGCTGACGCGCACGTCGTACAAGCAGCTCAACGCGATGATGTCGATGCCGTCGGAGGGTCCGGGCGAGGGTGGTCTGGTCCCGGCGCGCGTGGCCGGCAAGATCGAGTTCCGCAACGTCGAGTTCAAATATCCCGCCGCTCCGGAAAAGACGCTGCGCGGCGTCAGCTTCACGATCGAGCCGGGGGAAAAGGTCGCGCTGGTCGGCCGGGTCGGATCGGGCAAGTCGACGCTGCTGCGGCTGCTGTCGGGACTCTATACGCCGGAAGAAGGCGTCATCCTGATCGACGGCACCGACATCCGCCAATATGACCCGATCTCGCTGCGTCAGAAGATCGGCGTGGCGATCCAGGATCCGGTGCTGCTGTCGGGCACGGTGCGGGAGAATATCCTGCTCGACCGCCCCGGCTTCGCGGACGAGGAGATGCTGCGCTGTGCCGAACTGTCGGGCAGCCACGGCTTCATGGGTGAGATCACCAACGGCTACGACCTGCGCCTGGCCGATCGCGGCGAGGGGCTTTCGGGCGGCCAGCGCCAGTCGATCACCATCGCGCGCGCGCTGGTCGGCAAGCCGCCGATCATGCTGTTCGACGAACCGACCAGCGCGATGGACGCGCAGACCGAGGGCGCGCTGATCGACCGGCTCGCCGAAGAGCTGAAGGGCCGCACCATGGTGCTGGTGTCGCACCGCACCGCGCTGCTGCGGCTGGTCGACCGCATCATCATCATCGAGAAGGGCAAGGTCGCCAGCGACGGTCCGCGCGACCAGGTTCTCGCCCAGCTCCAGCGCCCGCGCGCTGTCGCCTGACATTTCGGAAGATCACACCATGGCCACCAATCTCGTCCCGGTCGACCCGGACCGGCACATGCTCGAGGATATGACGACGCGGATCGCGCCGCGCACCGCGTCCAACGTCCTGCTGTGGGGCATCCTCCTGTTCTTCGTCGTGGCGGTGGCGTGGGCTGCGCTGACCCGGCTCGATCGCACCGTCCACGCGCCGGGCCGCATCGTGCCCAGCTCGCGGCTTCAGCTCGTCTCGAACCTGGAGGCGGGCATCGTCCGCCAGATTCTGGTCAAGGCGGGTGACGACGTGAAGAAGGGGCAGGCGCTGGTACTGCTCGACAAGACCGCGTCGGGCGCCGAGCTGTCGGCGGGGGAGAGCACCGCGGCCAGCCTGTCGGCCAAGGTCGCGCGGCTGGAGGCGGAGGTCAACGGACGCGAACCGCGCTATCCCGCCGTCGGCGACAATCCGCAGCTTGCCGAGCAGGTCGCGATCGAACGGTCGCTCCATGCCTCGCGGCTCAACGATCTCGCCAGCGGCACCAGCGCGGCGACCGCGCGGATCACCCAGGCGCAGCGCGCGGTGGTGGAGGCGGAGGCGACCTATCAGTCGCGGCTGGCGCAGCAGCGTTCGCTTGAACAGCAGCTGCGGATGCTCCGGCCGCTGGTCGATCGCGGCATCGAACCGCGCATCAGCCTGGTCCAGCTCGAAAACGGGCTGAGCGTGGCGCAGAGCGACGCCGCCGCGTCCGCCGCCGCCGCCGCGCGCGCACACGCCGCGGTGGCGGAGGCGACCGCCGGGCTGAACCAGATCCGACAGCAATGGCGGACTCAGGCGGCGACCGAGCTGGCCGGCGCCCAGGCCGAATTCGCCGCGCGCCGCAACGCGCTGCCGGCGCTGCAGGACCGCGTCCGCCGCACCACGCTGGTCGCGCCGATGGACGGGCGCATCAACCGGGTCACCGTGTCGACCGTCGGCGGCACCATCGCGGGCGGACAGCCGATCGTCGAGCTGGTGCCGAGCGAGGACACGTTGCTGGTCGAGGCGACCGTGATGCCAAAGGATATCGCCCACGTTCGCATTGGCCAGTCGGCGCGGATCAACGTGTCGGCCTATGATTCGGCGATCTACGGCAGCATGGACGGTGCCGTGGAGACGATCTCTCCCGACGCCGTGCTCGACGAGAAGACGGGCGAGAGCCACTATCAGGTCCGCGTGCGCGCGCGTCCCGATACGCTCAAGAACGCGCTGGGCCAGACGCTGCAGCTCGGATCGGGCATGACCGTCGACGTCAACCTGCTGGGTGAGAAGCGTTCGGTACTCAGCTATCTGTTCACCCCGATCACGCGCCTGTCGGAGCGGGCGCTGCGGGAATAGGATCCATGGCGGCGGCGCGACCCCGGTCGTGGCCGTCGCCGTACCGCAATCCCTCTTTCACATTCTCGAACCGGACGGATTTCCGCGCCCGTGCGTGGCGCCTCGGGTCGCCGGGGCCGGTTTCCGGCGCGCAGGTAAGAATGTGTAAGGGGGATTTGTGGAATGGGATTTGAAACGATCGTGCCTTGTTGAAGCTGCCAGATTGGCTGCGATTTGGCTTTAATAGCTTTGGCAAAGTTTCAATGGGCTTGTTAACGCCGACAATGCGGGGTGCAGTTTTCCCTGCATGGGTTTCTTAAGTTGGGGGAATGCATGAGTAATTCAGTCGTATCGGTAGCGGCCGCGAACCGCACCAAGCACTCTGCTCACACCAAGAAAATCAATGCACCTCAGGCGGATCAGGTTGTTGCGGCGGAAAACCAGTGGGTTTCCGCGCATCAGGCTGATGCCGCCAATGCTGTTTCTGGTGATGTAGAGGCGATCGGCAGCGCGGCCATGGCCAGCGACGTTGCGTCGGGTGAGCTTTCGATGCTCGCCGACGGCCTTTCCTTCGCGAGCATGATGGACAGCCTGGGCTCTCAGGATCAGAGCGCGGACACGACGGCGCCTGCCCCCGCGGCGACGTCGGACGACGATCATGACGGCGCGGTGGTCTATTACGCGCTCGGCGGTCTCCTGCTGGTCGGCGGCGGCATCGCGGCCGTGGCCGGCGGTGGCGGCGACGACGACACCACCACCCCGACCCCGCCGCCGCCCCCTCCGGCGAATGTGGCTCCGGTGTTCACGGGCGGCGCGACTCAGGCGGTCACCACCGATGAGGATGTGGCCAAGCTGGTCACCGCGACGGCGACCGACGCGGACGGCGACACGCTGACCTATTCGGTCACCACGGCGGCGCAGCACGGCACGGTCACCGGCGGCACGTCCGACGGCAAGTTCACCTACACCCCCAGCCAGGATTACAACGGGACCGACAGCTTCGTCGTCACCGTCAACGACGGCAAGGGCCACACCACCACCCAGACGATCAACATCACCGTCACTCCGGTCAACGACGCGCCGACGATCACCCCGATCCCGACGCTCGACGTGAACGAGGACAGTTCGATCGTCATTCCGCTCGAGGCGGACGACGTCGATGACGATGATCTCGACGTCGACATCACGGTTCAGCCGCAGCACGGCACGGTGACGGTGGTGGACAATCAGTATGTCTACACGCCGGCGCATGACTATAATGGCCCGGACAGCTTCGAGATCACGGTCAAGGATGCCGGCGGCCTCACGGCAAAGACCACGGTCAACATCAACGTGATCCCGCAGGACGAAGTTGTTTCGATCGACGTCGGTACCGCGCAGACGCCGGTGACGTTCGACGCGGCCGGTGACAACTTCAAATACACCGACGACAGCGCAAAGGCGACCAACGTCATCATCGACCACATCGGTGCTGGCGACCAGATCGAAGTGACCGGCGCGTCGGAAGATTACAGCTTCACCACGGTGGGCAACGACATCCACATCACCTACAACAACCAGGCTGCTGGTGTGGTGAACTCGATCGTGCTTACCGGTGCGGCGGTCAATTCGACCTTCGTCCACGACGAGGCGAGTGCCGAGCAGGCTGCCGGGTTCGATTTCTTCCACGCGCTCACTCAGGGCGGTGGCAATGGATCGGGCGACGGCGTCGCGGTGCTGAACGGCGATCTCGACGACGACGATGACGCCAACGTTCTGACGACCGCGTATACTGACGCGGCTGGCGGCGACATCGCCTATACGGAGAACGCGAATATCGCGAACACCGTTGCGATCGACCATTTCACCGCTGGTGACACCATCACCGTCTCGGGCGCGTCGACTTCGGCGTACAGCTTTGCTTCGTCCGGGACCGATATCACGATTACTTACAATAATAATGGCGTAGTAAATTCGATCACTCTACTCGGCGCCAACCCTAATGGCGCCAACATCAACAACGAGGCCAGCGCGGAAGCGCTGATCGGGTCTGACTTCTTCAAGGCGGCGGCGGTTGTTACCCCTCCGAACAGTCAGTCCATCGACGTAGGCACGGCACAACAAGCGGTCACGATCGATGCCTCGACGGCGAGCCTGAACTTCACCGACGATGCGGCCAAGGGCACCAACGTCGTTATCAACGGCTTCACCGCGGATGATCTCATCTCGGTGACCGGAGCGACTGCGGATGACTACAGCTTCACGACCGATGGGACGGATCTTCGCATTTCCTACAACAATGAAGCAGCGGGCGTGGTCAACGCGATCGTCATTCACGACGCGGTGACCGCTGGTTTCGTTGCTGACTATGCGTCGGCTGTAGCCGCCGTCGGATTCAACTTCATGAACTTCGCATAACCGAGTGATCTGGTTTTAACGTCTTCAGAAATTCTTTGGGAGCACTTCAATGGCACGTCTTACTCTGAACGCCGGTGAATCCGGTTCGATCGGTGCGGGTTCCAGCCCGACCGAGGTGTTCGGTACCACCAGCACGACGGCTCACGAGAAGGTGACTGTTGCGGCCGGTAACAAGGTCGTTCTCGACGCATCGTTCAACCGCGGCGGCGACACCATCGTCCTCAGCGGCGCGGCGTCTTCCTATGACGCGCGCGTCTCGGGTTCGTCGGTCATCCTGACCGACTCGCTGGGCGGCACCGTGACGATCCCGGTCGGCACCTCGGGTGCGACGATCAATTTCGCCGATGCCTCGCGCACGCTGGTCTATGATACGCTGTCGCAGTCGTTCAAGCTGGGCACGCAGGTCATCACGACGACCGATGCCGACGTCGCTCCTGGCGTCGATCTGCCGAACGGCACCGCGCTGCACCTCGACCACCAGGTCGTCGACGGCGTCGACGTCATGCACCTCACCGGTGACCAGACGATCCGCATCGACTTCTCGTACACCGACAACCAGATCCGCGGCGCCGACCTCAACGGCAACGGCGTGATCGACCTGAACGGGATCGAGAACAACAATCCGACCACCGCCGACGACGGCGTCAACTTCAAGGTTGTCGATGCGTATCGCCGCGACAATCTGAACCTGTACAACACCGACGCCAACTATCTGGGCAACATCTCGTTCGACGGCACCGGCTTCCAGGGTGACGGCGTCCACACCAACGGCAACATCTTCCTCGGCGGCCTCGGCGCCGACGTCGCGTTTGGCGGCATCGGCAACGACTTCCTGGTCGGCGGCGGCGTGCTGCCGGAGCTCCAGGGCCTTGGCTTCCGTGACGAACTGTCGGGCGGCCGCAACGCGGATTTTTTCTTTGCTGACTTCTCGGCGATCGACTTCAGCGATGGCCAGGCGCTGTTCATTGATGGGGGCAGCACCTCGGACGATTCGGCCGTCGGCAACAACACGCCGCAGGATGCCGACTGGTTCCTGGTCGAAGCGCAGGACGATGAAGAGCCCTACACGATCAACCTGAGCAGCGAAGGCAACCAGTACGTCTCGTCGAACACCAGCATCTCGGGCATCGGGATGCGTGAGATCGAGAACGTTGACGCCTCGGGTAACCTGTACGGCTTCCTCGATGGCTATGACGTCAAGCTCGGCGAAGCCGGCAAGACACTCGCCAACGGCGAGAACGTCGGGATCGGTTCGTCGGCGCAGCTGGTGATCATCGGCTCGGTTGCGAACAACATCCTGATCGGCGGCTTCGACAACGACCAGATCTATGGCGGCGCCGGCAACGACATCCTGTTCGGTGGCAACCTGAACTACCTCAACCACCCGAACCTCCAGAACATCAAGAACAATGGTGCGGACGTTCTCATCGGCGGCGCCGGTGACGACAGCATCGTGTTCGAGGCGGATGGCGGCACCATCAACGGTGACGGCCCCGACGCCCCGGGCGGCCCCGATGCGGCGAACGGCAACGACACGCTGTACCTGACGCGCGAAGCGCTGGGTAATCAGAGCGCGTCCGACCTGATCACCGATGCGACGCTGCGCTTCGACCTCGCCGCGCAGAACATCAAGAATGCCAGCGGCTACGGCGGCGCCGATGTCGCCGGTACGCAGGACCAGTCGAACTACGCGTCGGCCGGCACCCGCGTCACCGTGACCAACATGGACAACGTCATCGCCACCGGTCTGGGTGAGGTCGACTATCTGGCGGCCGGCACCAACGATCCGGAGCTCGTGTTCCGCAACCAGCAGAATCACTTCGCCTATGAGGGCGATCTGGACCTGCGCGGCAACGCGAAGGCGAACATCCTCTATGCCAGCAGCGGCGACGATGTGATCGAAGGCCGTGGCGGCAACGACTACCTCTCGGGTGGCGACGGCAGCGACGACTTCGTGTTCTTCCTGAACAACGGCGACGGCGTCGACACCATCTGGCGGCAGCAGGATGCCGACGGCGACAACATCTGGGACACCGATGCTGACGGCGTTCGTCTGTACACGAAGGACTTCGGCCAGCAGTCGGCCGCCGTCGCTTCGAACTCGAAGCTGACGCTGACCCTGACCGACGCCAATCACCCGGGCGATCTGACCGGCTTCCCGGTCAACGGCATCGCCTTCACGCTGGACGGCGTCGCCTACACCGTGTCGTTGGCAACGGGTGTGCAGAGCACCTATGCCGCCTTCGTGAAGGGGCTCAACGACGCCCTCGACGCGAACTCGGCGACGGCACCGCTCAACGCAGTGCTCAATGCTGACAACAGCATCACGATCACCGATCCGAACGGTCACACGTTCGTGGCGGGCGGCTACACCTTCGTCGGCAACGTTGTGCCGCCGGCGGGTGCCCTGTCGTGGACCCAGTCGGTCGGCGCACCGTCGGTCGAGCAGTCGCAGGATCGTCTGATCTTCGTGTCGTACGAAGATCGCAACGACGGTGAGAAGACCAACGACGACTCGACGAACGGTTCGAACATCTCGCTCGGCAAGAACGCCTATGCGCAGGATCTGGTCGTCAGCTTCGGCGCCGACGGCACGCACCTGGCCGAGCGTCAGTCGTACGACATCGACTTCACCAACCTGACCACTCAGGACGTGGTGACGATCAGCGTCAACGGCGTGACCTACAAGCTGACCGTTGGTGTCGATCTGGACGGCAACATCATTGCCGGCGAGGATTCGAACGCCGCCACGCAGAACCAGATCCAGGACGCATTCATTGCGCGCATGACCGGGTTCATCAACTCGTTCATGGACAATGATACGGCTGCTGGTCAGCTGGCCGCGACGGCCACGTACAACGTGGCGGGTCAGGGCACGGACCGCATCACGATCTCGCAGAGCGCCTACAACGGCGAAGAGACCGTCTACATCACGACCCCGGTCGTGACGCTGCAGAACAAGTCGGGCGGTGAATCGCCGTCGGCGACCGTGACCAACAATTCGGCCACCGATGTCTTCCTGTACGGCTTCGACGGCCGCAACGGGGCGCTGAACAGCGACAACGTGCTGTTCGTCGGCGACACCGGCATCAACCGCGCCACCCTGCAGACCGCCAAGGATACCGGCGAGACGCTGACCGGGACCAACTCGATCCTGGTCGATGGCGGCGCGAACGACTTCGCCAGCACCGTCGCCAACACCGGTCAGGTGATTGCCGACAATGCCGCGACCAACGCCAGCCTCTCGGGCGCCAAGATCTTCTCGGCGCACGGCGACGATCTGCTGATCGGCGGCAAGGGCAACGACGTGATCAGCGGTGGCACCGGCGACGACCGGATCATCGGTTCGCTCGGCAACGACACGCTCGACGGTGGTAAGAACTACTACGCCGTCAAGGTGGCCGGCGAGGCGACCAGCCGCGTCTATGAGCTGAACGAGTGGGAAGCGGCGAACCCGACCCAGGTCGCGGCGCTGACCGGCCTGACCATCTCGAGCATCGCTCTGATCAACCAGACCGAGGACGGCAACGCCCTGATCAGCGGCGCGTTCAGCGACACGCTGCAGTATCAGCAGGCCGACTTCACCGCCGGCACGACCCGGTTCACCATCACGCTCAACGATTTCACCACCACCGGTGGTGTCGTCGAGCTGCGTAACGGTGGCGCGGGCACGGTTGGCGTCGATACGGACGGCAACGGCACGATCGACTACACCTCGAAGTTCACCAACTTCGAGAACATCCGCACCGTGTCGGGTGTCGGCAACGCTGTGGCCGGCGACGGTCAGGGCCGCGACACGCTCGATGTCGCTGCGATCTCGACCGCGACCGGCGGCATCCTGTACAACCTGGGCACCGGCACGGTGTCGTACAGCAAGGACGCGCACGCTTCGGCGACCCGTCCGGTGGCTAGCGACTTCGAAACTGCGATCATCAACGTCGACGGCGTCGAGAACGTCATCGGTGGCCAGGGCGACGACCTGCTGATCATCAACCAGACCGAAGCGGCGAAGGACAACACCTTCATCGGCGGCCTGGGCGACGACCGCATCGAGTACCAGAACAACTTCGGTACGACGGCTGCTGAGCCGACGGTCACGATCAACGTCGGCACCGCGGTTGACACCGTTGTTTCGACCGGTGGCCGTCTGGGCACCGTCATCGCGACGGACACGCTCGACAGCGTCGAGTTCATCACGCTGAACGGCAACACCGCGCGCGGCCTGAGCGAGGAGGACACCCTCGACGTGACCGGTGTGGCGGGTGACCAGACGGTCAACCTGATCAACGGCAAGGTCTCGGCGGGCGGCACGCTGCTCGTCACGGTCGAGAGCATCGTTCAGCTCGAGAACTACAAGACGGGCGCCGGCAACGATCTGCTGGTCGTTGGCGACGTCACGCTGATGGGCACCAACGCCACCAGCGACACCACGTCGGAAGACATCAGCTTCAACAGCTACCTGAACTACGATGCCCTGAATGGCGCCCTGGCTCGCCAGACCATTCAGCAGCTGGGTGCTGGTGCGCCGGATGTCCGCAACTACGAGCAGTTCACGTTCAACCTGGGCGGCGGCACCGATCGTGTCGACTACAGCCAGACCAACGACCAGATCGTTGGCGTGGTCGCGGTCAACGCCGGCACCAACCATGTGCTGGTGAGCAACACCGCCGATGACTACTTCGGTGGCGCAGGTGACCGTGTCGATGCTCTGGTGGGCGTCGAGGAGATCGTCGCTTCGACCGGGGAGAGCGTGCTCGACTTCACCTCGCTGGGCCAGGACGTGCAGGTCACGTTCCAGTTCGACGAGACGAAGGCGAACGCGGGTCTCGATCGGCTCGAGAGCGTCATCCGGATCGCCGACGGTTCGGGTAATTCGATCTCGGGCATCCCGGGCTATGTCGAATATTACGACCTGAACAAGAACGCCTCGGTTCCGGCATTCGCGAATGCCACCTGGAACCGGATCGAGGGCAGCGATTTTGGCGAGAGCATCTTCTACGATGGCTCGGAAGATCTCGTGAACCTCGCCAACGTCGATCACCGGTACAGCGACGACACGCTCAACCTGCGTGGCGGTGCCAACCAGGTGTCGTACAAGGCGCTCGAAACCTCGATCACCACCACGATCGACGTCAGCGCCTTTGATCCGACCGCGCCGATCGGCTCGGGTCTGGTCACGGCGACCGTCGATTTCCAGGACGGTTCGGGCGGTGCCCTTGCCGGTGCGGGCCAGCACGTGATCACGTCGTACACGGCGGATAACGGCATCCACACGGGCAGCCTGAAGATCGAAGCGTCGCAGGACGCCGAGGACACGGTGTCGTTCACCAACGGTGTTGACCTGGTCTATTTGCTGGGCACCTCGCCGGGCGTCATCGACGTTCAGCTGGGTCAGGGCGCCACGCAGGGCACGATCCGCCTGACCGGCTTCGAAATCCTGCAGGATGGTTCGTCGAACGACGTCTACAACTTTGCCAGCCTCGCTTCGGTGGCCGGCAACCTGACGCTGGTCGACAATCCGACGAATGACCACGACACGATCAAGGTGACCAACGAAGCCTCCAACGTCGCCTTCAACGGCGGTGTTCTCGGCAACACCACGGTCAGCCTTGCGGCTCTGAACACCGTGTTCGGCTTCGACTTCGACGTGCTGGACATCAGCAGCATCAACTCGACGACGCTCACCACGGCGATCGGCGAAGCTGCTGGCGAACAGACCGACGAACTGGTGATCGGCAAGATCAACAACCTTGCCAATGTCCAGGAATTCGAAAGCGTCGTGCTCACCCAGGCCTCGGTCACCGAAGCCGGCACCTCGTGGGTGTTCGACACCACGGCGAACACGCTGACCGGCGGCGCGAAGGTCCTGACCTTCACCGGTGCCACCGACCTGAATGTTGTCAGCTTCCGCGGCAGCGTTCTCGAAGGCACGGCGCAGTTCGACCACGAAGGGTCGGTTGCGGCGGCGACCAGCGGGATCACGTTCACCGTGGCCGGCACTGGTGCTGACGCCGTCACCGTCTTCGGTGGCAACGGCGCCGACACCATCACCGGCGGTTCCGGCAACGATGTGATCATCGGCGGTCAGGGCAACGACATCCTGAACGGCGGCGTCGTGCCGGCGGTCGGGGCGGTTGCCACGATCAACCTGGCCGGCTTTGGTGCTGACAGCGGTACGCAGGCGGGTCTCGGCCAGTCGTTCGTTACGACGGCGAACGTGGGCGTTGATCTCTTTGCCACGGCGGCTCCCGCCGGTCCCAATCAGATCGGCGAACACGCGGATGCCGATCAGATGGGCGCTGCATGGGCAGCCATGCCGCTGGCAACCTGGGTCTCCGCGCTTACCGCGGCGGGCCTGACTGCCACCGAAGCTAGCGCGCTCACCTCGGTGACGTATGATGCAACGGCCAACAATCTGGTGTTCAAGTTTGCCGCGAACGCCGCTGGTTCGACCATCACTGCTGCCGATCTGAACGCCATCTTTAACGTTGGCTCGACGGGAGGCACCGATGCGGTGCTCACTGGTTCGGACATCGGTGCGGGTTACGCCGCGGCGGTGCAGAGCAGCGACACGTTCGTGTTCGAAGGTAGCGCGGCCCTCAACGGCCTCGACACCATCAACGGCTTCGATGCCAGCGACGTGTTGAACTTCCAGGCCTTCTTCGCTCACTCGGCGTACGGCAACTTCGACGAGCTGGAAGGGACGATCGCGACCCGTTCGACCAACGGCAACGGTATCGATGCGACCGGCGACATCGTCCGCTTCGACAATGAGGGCACCGCACTGACGGCGGCCCAGATTGCGGCGCAGACGGTGAACAACGGGGCGCTGGCCTTCGCGCAGAGCTCGGTGATCATCGAGTTCGACAGCACCCACACTGGCGAGGATGCCAAGGTCTGGTTCCTGGACGATCTGAACGGCGATGGCCTCATCACGGCGAACGAAGTCACCCAGGTGGCGACGATCACCGGCGCGGGCGACATTCTGGGTGCGGCTGTCAACTTCGACACCACCCAGTACATCGTCTGATCGATGTTCCGGCCACTCCCGCTTCGGCGGGGGTGGCGGACGTCGGGAATTTTTAACTTCATTGCCCCCGTCTCTCTTGTGGAGACGGGGGTTTTTGTTGAAGGTCGATCCTTCGTTTCGTGAAAGAGGAATGCGTTCATGGCCAGTGCCCCCACCGTCTCGATCGACGGCAAGGAATATGAGATCGAGTCGCTCAACGACGCCGCCAAGGCGAATCTCAACAGTCTGCGGATCGCCGATCGCGAGATCGCCCGCGTCCGCACCCAGCTGCGGCTGATGGAAACCGCCCGCGCGGTCTATGCAAAGGGCGTGGAAGTGAACCTGCCCAAGGAAGCCGACGCCTCGGCCGAATAACGTCAACGCCCGTCCGCCCGATCGCGGCGGACGGGCAGCGGCGCGTGGTACCGGCGGGAACGCCCGGCGCGGCCACGCTCCGCCCGCGCCCGTCACCGACGGCCACCCGTCCTCCGCGCGGCAAGCTCGATCACGGGCGCCGACCACCCCGGAGCGACGCGGTCATACCCAAGAGCCAAGCGGGATCGCCGACGGCCCCCGGCCGCTTCAATGCGCCCTCGGAGCCGCCCGCGCCTGTCCGGAATCCACGCATCCACCCTTTCGCGCACCCGCACCCTGCGCCCCCGCATCCCCGCATCCCGGAACGCCGCTCATCGCTTCCGCCGCCGCTGCCCCGCCAACGCCGCCCCCCACGAAAGCGGATGGGCATCGGGCGCCCGGCGGGCTAACCACGGTCGGGGAATCGACGCACGCGATGCCGGGGACGGCATCGGGCTGGCCGGCGATGGACAGGGGATGGACGGCCGATGGACTGGATGCACGGGTATTACGCCAACAGCGGCTATTCATACGGATTCTACCCTGAGACGATGCCCGCGCGGTTGCGCTGGGCGGCGCTGTTGCAGGGCAATCACGCGCCCGCCGCCAATTTCCGCTACCTCGACGCCGGCTGCGGCCAGGGCGTCAACCTGATCCTGGCGGCGATCGCGCATCCCGAAAGCGAATTCGTCGGGATCGATTTCCTGCCGGAGCATATCGCCCACGCGCGCCAGCTGGCGCACGGCTGCGGCGTGACCAACGTCACCTTCATCGAGGGCGATTTCGTCGCGCTGGCCGATGATCCCGCCGCGCTCGGGGTGTTCGACTATGCCGTCTGCCACGGCATCTCGACCTGGATCCAGCCGGCGGTGCGCCAGTCGTTGTTCCGGCTGATCGGCGCGGTGCTGCGGCCGGGCGGGCTGTTCTACAACGGCTATAATACCCAGCCGGGCTGGCTGAGCATGGTGCCGTTCCAGCATCTCGTCCTGCTCGAACAGCGCCGTAACGGCGGGGAGGATGCGATCAAGGCGGCGCAGCGCCACATCGCCGGGCTGCAAGAGGCGGCGCCGCTGCTCGACAAGGCGCTGCCGGGGCTGAAGGTCCGGCTGAAGGCGACCGAGGAGCAGGATCCGGCCTATCTGGTCCAGGAATATAACAACCAGTTCTGGCAGCCGATGTTCGTCAGCCAGATGTTCGCCGCGATGGACGCGGTGAAGCTCCACTATCTGGGCAGCGCGACGCTGCCCGAATCGTTCGAGGGATTCCTGTCGCGCGAGCTGCGCGATCTGCTGAACGGGCAGAGCGATCCTTTGATGCGCGAGCAGTTGCGCGACTATGCGACCAACCAGGCGTTTCGCCGCGATCTGTATGTGAAGGGGCAGAACAAGCTGTGGCCGAGCGAGCGTGCCGAGCTGCTGCGCGAGAGCCGGTTTGTCGTCAATCCGCTGGCCAAGCGTCCCGACGAGGGTGAGCCGTTCAAGATCACCGGATCGGCGATGGAGCTGAATGGTCGGCCCGAATTCTACAACGAGCTGCTCGATCTGATCGCCGCCGGCAAGGACGGCACCAGCGTCGGCGACCTCATCGACGGCGTGACCGAGAGCAAGCGCAAGGCGGCGGTGGTCGAGACGCTGAGCATGTTGCTCCACGGCGGCTGGGTGTTGCCCCGGCTTCCCCGGCGCAAGTCGAAGGCGGCGCAGGCCAATCTGGCGATGGCGACGCTGTGCACCCAGGGCGCGCCCTATCGCTTCCTGTGCCTGCCCGACACCGGCTGCTCGGTGACGATGACCGATCTCGACTGGATCATCTTCAAACTGATCGGCGACAAGGTGGCCGACGACAGGATTCCCGATAGCGTGGTGGCGATCCTGAAGCGGCTGGGCCGGGCGCTGGCCCGCGATGGCAAGGCGGTGAACGATCGCGCCGGCCAGCTCGAGGTGGTGGTCAGCGGCCTCACCAAGTTCCGGGAGCAGAAATTGCCGTTCTTACAGTCGGTTGGCGCGATCTGATCAGTGATCGGCGGCGCGGATGGGGCGGTTGCCCGCGCCCCGTCGCCGCGGCCTCGTTGTGCCGCTAAACTACGGTCCGGCCACCGCTAGGGATAGCCAAGCACACGAAATTTGGGCACAACCGGGGCCAGGAGGAACAGCGGGAAATGGCGAGCCGGCCTGTGACGCACTATGCCAACGAACCGACGCTGGCCACGGTCGCGCTGGCGCCGTGCGTGCTGGTGGTCGACGACGATCAGGCGCTGCTGGAGGAACAGGGGCGGGTCGTCAGCCAACTGGGCTATGGCTTCGTTCCCGCCGGGTCCGCGAGGCAGGCGCTCGATCACCTCGCCCGCAATCCCGCGATCCAGATCCTGATCGTCGACGTCCAGATGCCGGAGGTCGACGGCATCGCGCTGATCGAGGAGATGCGCGCGCGGCTGGCGCCCCATCGCCACGTCGCCACGATCATGGTCAGCGATCACCTGTCGGCCGAACTGGCGGTCAAGGGCATCCACCTTGAGGCGGTCGACCTGTTGTGCAAGCCGGTGAAGTGGGAGGGTTATGCTAACGCGCTGCGCCGCGCCGCGCGGTATCTGGCGGCGCGGACGGCGCCGGCGGTCCCGGACTATATCAGCGAGCTGACCGACCAGATCAGCCGGCTGACCGCGACGGTGGAGCATCATGGCGCGCTGCCGGCGCCGCTGGACCGCAAGGCCAGCAACGAGGAACTGGCGACCGAGACGCTGAAGGCGGCGATCAATGCCCGCAAGCTGCGCGCGCGCTTCTTTCCGGCCGATCTGTTCGCGGAGCCGGCGTGGGATATCCTGCTCGACCTGACGCGCGCGCGGCTGAACGGGCATGAGGTGTCGGTGTCGAGCGTCTGCATCGCCGCGGGCGTGCCGATGAGCACCGCGCTGCGCTGGGTCAAGCTGATGACCGAACGCGGCCTGCTGCGCCGCTGGACCGATGCGAAGGACCGCCGCCGCGATCTGATCGCGCTGACCGACAAGGCGATGGCCAACATGCTCCAGTATCTCAGCGTGATGCCCGGCGGCCTGCCGGAGGGAATGAACATCGCCGCGCGCCCGATGGCGCTCGCCCGCCGCCGCGCGCGCTGATCGTCGTCCCCCCGGCCACGCCGGCGCCCGGTTCGCCCGGGCGGCGGCTCTGCGCGGTGATGGCCGGGCGGGGGCTTTCCTATTTGGATTTGGTTTGGCAGCACGATCGGCGATGATCCGACTCGCGCCCTTTGCCCACTGCCGCCGCGCCGTTGCCGGCGCCGGCCGCACACGCGTTTCGTCTGAACTTTGCCAACTTCGTCAACTTGGCACGCTCGATCGCGACCACGCATGACGGCGGAGATCGTCCCCGATTCCGAACATCGCGGCATCGTCGGCGCGTTGCCGCCGGTGCTGCGCGATCTGGCGCTGCTGGCGCGGTTCGACCGGCCGATCGGGTGGTGGCTGCTGTTCTGGCCGGGCGCGTGGGGCGTGGCGCTGGCCGGTGGCGCGGTGGCGCGGTGGGATCTGATCCTGTGGCTGCTGATCGGCAGCATCGCGATGCGCGGGGCCGGCTGCGTCTACAACGACATCGTCGATCGCGATCTCGATCGGCAGGTGGCGCGCACCGCCGTCCGCCCGCTGGCCAGCGGCGCGGTGTCGCTGAAGGCGGCGTGGGCATGGCTGGGCCTGCTCTGCCTGGTCGGGCTGGTGGTGCTGTTCCAGCTCCATGTGCCGGCGGCGCTGACCGCGCTGGCCAGCGTGACGCTGGTCGCGGCCTATCCGTTCATGAAACGCATCACCTGGTGGCCGCAGGCGTGGCTGGGGCTGGTGTTCAGCTGGGCCGCGCTGGTCGGCTGGGCCGAAATCACCGGCGGCTGGGGCCTGCCCGGCCTGCTGCTCTACGGCGGCGGCATCGCCTGGGTGATCGGATACGACACCATCTATGCGTTGCAGGATGTCGAGGATGACGCGCTGGTCGGCGTGCGATCGTCGGCGCGGCGGATGGGGGCGGCGGTGCGGCCCGGTGTCGCCGGTTTCTATGCGGTGGCGCTGCTGCTGTGGGGCGCGGCGCTGTGGCGGATGCGACCCGATCCGCTGGTGCTGGTGGCGCTGGTGCCGATGGCGATCCACCTCGGCTGGCAGGTGGTCACGCTGGTTCCGGCCGACGGCGCCAACGCGCTCGCCCGCTTCCGCGCCAATCGCAACGCCGGCGCGCTGATGTTCGCGGCGTGCCTGGTGGTGGGGAGCGCCCTTTGACGTCGGGGGGCCGGCTCCCTAAGTCGCGTCGATGTTGAGTCCCCAGCAAGCCGCCGACCGTGCCGCCGATCTGGTCGCGCGCGCCCGCGCCGCCGGTGCCGATGCCGCCGACGCCGTCTATTCCGCCGATGCCTCCACCGCCGTCCAGGTCCGCATGGGCGCGCTCGAGGATGTCGGCCGCTCGGAAAACGCCGACATGGCGCTGCGGGTGTTCGTCGGCCGCCGTTCGGCCAGCGTCGCCACGTCGGATTTGTCCGCCGACGCGGTCGCCGCGCTGGTCGATCGCGCGGTGGCGATGGCGCGGCTGGCGCCGGAGGATCCGTGGGCCGGCCTCGCCCCCGCCGACCGGCTATTGAAGGGCAACCCGCCCGAACTCGATCTCGACGACGGCGGCGATCCGGCGCCCGACCTGCTCAAGGCGCGGGCGCTGGCGGTGGAGGAGGCGGCGCGTGCGGTGCCGGGCGTGACGATCAGCGACGGCGGCAGCGCGTCGGCATCGCGATCGACCGTCGCCATCGCCACCAGCCACGGCTTCGCCCATGGCTACGGGGTCAGCGGCTACAGCTTGTCGGCGTCGATGCTGGCGGGGAAGGGCGGCGCGATGCAGCGCGACTGGGCCAGCCACAGCGCGCGCCACCAATCGCTGCTCGAATCGGCGGAGACGGTCGGGCGCCGCGCCGGGGAACGCACCGTCGCGCGGCTCGATCCGGGGCGGATCGACAGCGGGGCGATGCCGGTGGTGTTCGATCCGCGCGTGTCGGGCGGGTTGGTCGGCCACCTCGTGTCCGCCATCGCCGGGTCGGCGATCGCGCGGCGGACCAGCTTTCTGCTCGATGCGCTGGGCACGCCGGTGTTCGCGCCGGGCGTGGTAATCGCCGACGACCCGCACCGCCCGCGCGGGCTGCGCTCACGCCCGTTCGATGGAGAAGGGCTGCCGGTGTCGCCGGTGCGGATCATCGACGACGGCGTGTTGCAGACGTGGCTGCTCGATTCGGCCTCCGCCCGGCAGCTCGGGCTGGAACCGACCGGCCATGCCTCGCGCGGCGGCGTATCGACCAGCAATCTGGCGATGCTGGCCGGCCCGACCCCGCGCGACACGCTGATCGGGGAGATCGCCCGCGGCGTCTATATCGTCGAATTGATGGGGCAGGGGGTCAACGGCGTGACCGGCGACTACAGCCGTGGCGCGGCCGGCTTCCTGATCGAGGACGGGCGGATCACCCGACCGGTCGCCGAATTCACCATCGCCGGCAATCTGCGGACGATGTTCGCCGAACTGACCCCCGCCAGCGACCTGGAATATCGCCACGGCGTCAACGCGCCGACGGTGCGGATCGACGGGATGACGGTCGCGGGTGGCTGATCTGGCGGACGATGTCGCGGGCGTCGCCCGAGAGGCCGCCGCGCTGGCGATGGCGCGGTGGCACGACGACTTCAAACGGTGGGAAAAGGCCCCCGGCAGCCCGGTGTGCGAGATCGACCTGGAGGTCGATGCGCTGCTCCGCCAGCGGCTGGCGGCGCTGGATCCGGCGGCGGGCTGGCTGTCGGAGGAGACCGCCGACAATCGCGACCGGCTGAATGCGCGGCGGGTGTGGGTGGTCGATCCGATCGACGGCACCCGCGACTATATCCGCGGCCGCCCCGGCTGGGCGGTGTCGATCGCGCTGGTCGAGGACGGCCAGCCGGTGCTCGCGGTGCTCGACGCCCCGGCGCGTGGAGAGGTGTGGCGAGCGGAGACGGGGCGCGGCGCGCGGCGCGACGGCGCCCCCATTCGGGCCGCGCAACGCACCACGCTGGCCGGCGCGCGCGTGCCGGCGGACAGCCTGCCGCGGGTCGATCGCGATCTCGTCATGGTCGCCAAACCCAATTCGATCGCGCTGCGCATCGCGATGGTCGCGGCGGGCGAAGCCGATCTGCTGGCGACGATCCGCTGGGGTCATGAATGGGACATCGCCGCCGCGGTGCTGATCGCGCGCGAGGCCGGGGCGGCGGTCACCGATGCGTTCGGCCGGCCGCTGGCGTTCAATACCCCGTCGGCACAGGCGTTCGGCGTGCTGGCGACGGCGCCGGGCATCCACGACGCGGCGGTGGCGCGACTGGCCGACCGGGCGCGGGAAGCGGTTGGAAGTTGAGGACGCTGGACTTTGATCCAGCCGGTTTGAAGCGTGGCCTGTGCTCCGGCGAGGGCCGGAGCATCGGCAGGCACGCGAAGGACTGGGCCCAACGCTTCGGCCGTCGCCGGAGCATGTCCGATCCGACGCTAGGGACGGAGGGCAATTGGCGATCGCGGGCGGATGCGGGGCCGCATCACCGCTTCATCGCTTCGATGATCTTGCGCACGTCCTGGCTGCGGCCGCGCGGCAGGATCAGCACGTCGTCGCCGCTGGCCACCACGATCAGATCCTCGACCCCGACCAGTGCGATCCGCACGCCGTCCGATCGCACGAAGCAGTTCCGCGTATCGATCGCGATCACCTCGCCCTGATGGTGGTTGCCGCCGTCGTCGAGCTGGCTGATCGCGCGCAGCGCGTCCCACGACCCGACGTCGCTCCAGCCCATGTCGACCGGCACCACCGCGACCTTGTCCGACTTTTCCATCACCGCATAGTCGATCGAATCGGCCGGCGATCGGGCAAAGGCGTCCTCGTCGGGCCAGATGCGGATGCCCTCGCGCCGCGCCCTCGCCATCGCCTCCTGCGCCGCGACCAGCATGGCCGGGGCATGGGCCGCCAGCGCGGCCAGATACATGTCGGCGCGGAACAGGAAGATGCCGCCGTTCCACGCATGGCCGCCCTCGGCCAGCATCGCTTCCGCATCGGCGAGCGGCGGCTTTTCGATGAAGCGGTCGACGCGGCGTACTCCCGGCGCGACCTCCGCCCCCATGCGGATATAGCCATAGCCGGTTTCCGGGCCGTCGGGCGTGATACCGAACGTCACCAGCCATCCCTCGTCGACCAGCGGCAGCGCGGCGCGGATCGCGGCATGAAAGGCGTCGACGTCGGCGATGACATGGTCCGACGGCATCACCAGCAGCGGATCGTGCCCGCCCCCGGCCGTGATCGCCGCCAGCGCGATCGCCGGCGCGGTGTTGCGGCCCATCGGTTCGAGGATCAGCGCCTGCGCCGACCCCGCGACCGCGTCGAGCTGCTGCTCGACCTCGTCGGCGTGAAAGGCGTTGGCGACGACGATCGGCGCGGCGAAGCGATCGCCGCACGGTGCGCGACGCGCGGTGAGCTGGAGCATCGTCTCCTCGGCGGTCAGCGCCAGCAGCTGCTTGGGCCGTTCGGGGCGCGACATCGGCCACAAGCGCGTACCCGATCCGCCTGAAAGGATGACCGGCGTAATCGGTTTTGCGTCGCTCATGGTCGGTCGATCTCCTGTCGGGGAAAGGGTGTAGCCGGTGCGCCCCGACAGTCCAACGCGCATCGCCGTTATCATTTCCGCCGGGCGTTCAGCATTTCTTCGCCAATTTGCGCGAGAGACTGTCGGCAGATTTTACACCACATGTCGGGGGCGCGGCGCGCGCAATGATCAGGCTGTTCAAGCATTACGTCCCCAACGCGGTGCTGTTGCTCGGCTTGTTCGACATCATCCTGCTCGCGCTGGCCGCCGAACTCGGCTGGACGCTGCGCGCGCACCAGATCGGAATGCTGGTCGAACCGATCCACACCCGCGCGCTGCAACTGACCGTGTTCGTCGCGACGTTGGAAACCACGATGATCGCGGTCGGCGTCTATGGCGCCGATTCGCTGCAATCGATCCGCTTCGCCATGGTCCGCCTGAGCGTTGGCGTCGCGATCGGCGTGCTCGCGCTCAGCGCGGTGTTCTTCATCCTGCCGGGGCTCAGCCTGTGGCGGTCCAACCTGCTCTACGCGATGGGGCTGGCGATCGTTGGGCTGGGCATGCTGCGGGTGCTGATCGGCAAGGCGCTGGGCAGCCAGGCGTTCAAACGGCGGATCGTCGTGCTGGGCGCGGGCGCGCGTGCCGCGCGGCTCAAGACGCTGGCGGCAAAGCCCGGCGCCGGCTTCGCCGTGGTCGGCTATGTCAGCATGAGCGATACCAACCGGGTGATCCCGGAAGCGATCGCCCGCGACGCGATCTACAACCTCGCCGACCATGTCGTGCTGCTGAGCGCGAGCGAGGTGGTGCTGGCGCTGGAGGAGCGGCGCAACGCGCTGCCGCTCAAGGACTTGCTGCGGATCAAGACCACCGGCGTCCACGTCAACGAAATCTCGACCTTCCTCGAGCGTGAGACCGGTCGCGTCGACCTGGACAGCGTCAATCCGTCGTGGCTGATCTTCTCCGACGGCTTCTCGTCCAGCCGGATGCTGTCGAGCGTGTTCAAGCGGTTGTTCGACATCACCGCCAGCCTGCTACTGCTCGCGGTGACCTTCCCGTTCATCATCCTCGGCGCGATCGCGGTGAAGCTCGACAGCAAGGGGCCGGCTTTCTACCGCCAGAGCCGCGTCGGCCTGTACGGCGTGCCGTTCGACATCATCAAGCTGCGCTCGATGCGCACCGATGCCGAGGTGCGGGGCAAGGCGGTGTGGGCGGAAAAGGACGACCCGCGCGTCACGCGCGTCGGCCGCTTCATCCGCAAGGTCCGCATCGACGAGCTGCCGCAATGCTGGAGCGTGCTGAAGGGCGAGATGAGCTTTGTCGGCCCCCGGCCAGAACGGCCGCAGTTCGTCGAGGATCTCGAGGCCAAGCTGCCCTATTTCGCAGAACGGCACATGGTGAAGCCGGGGATCACGGGCTGGGCGCAGATCAACTACCCCTATGGCGCGTCGATCGAGGATTCGCGGCAGAAGCTCGAATACGACCTCTATTACGCCAAGAACTACTCGCCGTTTCTTGACCTGCTGATCCTGCTCCAGACGGTGCGGGTGGTGCTGTTCCCGGAGGGTGCGCGCTGAGGCGATGGCCGAGACGCTGATATTGTGGACCCATGCGCTCGCGGCGTTGCTGTTCGCCGCGCTGGCGCTGTGGGCGGCGCGCAACAACGGGGCGGCGATGCCGCGCGGGCCGTTCGTCATCGCGCTGGCGGCGCTGTCGGTGTGGGCGCTGGCGCTGGCCGGGCTCGGCAGCGGGG
>NZ_DATMGG010000169.1:0-10073 GCF_035555815.1 Sphingomonas sp. | reverse complement strand
AGCCGCGACGGCGGCGCCTATGTGCTGTACCTGACCGATCGCACCGGCGGCGGCACCAACATCGATCTGATCGCCAACAACGGAAATTGAATCGCGCCGACCCATCGGTGACGTGACGTCGGCGCCCGACCCGGCTAGTCGGGTGCGATGAACATCCTTCTCGTCATGATCGGCGGCGCGATCGGCGCGGGCGCGCGTCATCTGACCGGCCGCTGGACGCTCGCCGCGTTCGGGCCGGGCTATCCCTGGGGCACGCTGGCGGTCAACCTGATCGGCGGGATGCTGATGGGCGTGCTCGCCGGCACGCTCGCCCGCACCAGCGCCGGCGAGCCGACGCGGCTGCTGCTCGGCGTCGGGGTCCTGGGTGGATTCACCACATTCTCCGCTTTCTCCCTCGACATGGTGACGATGATCGAGCGCGGCGACGCGGCGAGCGCGATCGGCTATGCGCTGGTATCGGTGGTGGGATCGGTGCTGGCGCTGTTCGCCGGCCTCTATGCGGTGAGGGCGATCGCATGACCGACAGCGTGCGTCAGTTTACCGTCGGCGTCGACGACGACGGCATCCGGCTGGACCGCTGGTTCAAACGCCATTTGCCCGAGGCGAGCTTCAATCTGGTGTCGCGTTGGGCGCGCACCGGGCAGTTGCGCGTCGACGGCGCCCGCGCGACGCCGGGCGACCGGCTGGCGGCGGGACAGGTGTTGCGCGTCCCTCCGGCGGAACCGGCCAAGGCGACCGCGCCCCGGCCAAAGCGCGATCGCCCGCCGCTGTCCGAAGAAGAGACCGCCTATGCCCAGGCGATGGTGATCCACCGCGATCCGCAGGCGATCGTCATCAATAAGCCCCCCGGCCTGGCCACGCAGGGCGGCACCAAGACCGACTCGCACGTCGACGGCCTGCTCGACGCGCTCCAGTTCGAGGCGGAAGGGCGGCCCAAGCTGGTCCATCGGCTCGACAAGGACACGTCGGGCGCGCTGCTGCTGGCCCGCACCGCCCGCGCCGCCGCCTTCTTCGCCAAGAGCTTTTCCGGCCGCACCGCGCGAAAGGTCTATTGGGCGCTGGTGGTCGGCGTGCCGGATATCGAGGACGGGCTGATCGAGCTCCCGATCGCCAAACAGCCCGGCACCGGCGGCGAGAAGATGCATGTCAGCGAGCATGAGGGCCTCCCCTCCCGAACTCGCTACCGCGTGCTTGAACAGGCCGGCAACCGCGCGGCGTGGGTCGAACTCCAGCCGCTGACCGGGCGCACGCACCAGTTGCGCGTGCATATGGCGGCGATCGGCCACCCGATCGTCGGCGACGGCAAATACGGCGGCAAGGACGCATTCCTGACTGGCGGGGTCAGCCGCAAGATGCACCTCCACGCCCGCCGCATCCGCATCGACCACCCCGACGGGGGCAAGGTCGACGTGACCGCCGAACTGCCGCACCATTTCGCCGAGAGCATGGACCTGCTGGCATTCGACCTGTCGTTCGGCGACCAGCCGCTGCCCGAGGAGGCCCCGCCCCCGTCACGCGCCGCGATCAAGGCGCAGGCCAAGGCCCACGCCAAGACGATCCGCAAGGACCGCAAGGGCGAACGCCGCGCGCGGGGCCAGCCCCGTTGATTTCCCGCTTATAGGCTCGTCGATGCACCCCAACCCCGCCTTTCACTGGGATGACCGCGCCGCGATGCGCCAGTTGGTCGCTCAGGTCGGTTTCGGCGCGCTGTTCGCCGCGACGCCGGACGGCCCGCGTGTCGCGCACCTGCCGGTGGTATGGATCGACGACGACACGATCGGGCTGCACATCGCGCGCGGCAACGGCCTCACCCGCCATCTCGACGGTGCGACCGCGCTGTTCACCGTGATCGGGCCGGACGGCTATATCAGCCCCGACTGGTACGGGCTCGATGCCGATCAGGTGCCGACGTGGAATTACGTCGCGGTCGAGTTGGAGGGCCGTATCCGGCGCATGGACCGCGACGCGCTGCTGGCGCAGATCGACCAGCTTTCCGCCGAACAGGAAGCCCCGCTGCCCAAGATGCCCTGGACCCGCGCAAAGGCCGACCCGAAGAAGATCGACGCGATGTTGAACGCGATCGTCGGCTTCCGGCTGGAGGTGACCGCGTGGCGCGGCACGATCAAGCTCGGCCAGAACAAGCCGGCGGCGGCACGGCTGGCGGCGGCGGACGGTGTCGAGGCATCGGGCCGGCGCGGCATCGCCCATTGGATGCGGTCGATCGCATGAACCGGCTCGCGCTGTTCGATTGCGACGGCACACTCGCCGATTCGGGCGCCAACATCTGCCGCGCGATGGAGGAGACCTTCGCCGCGCATCGGCTGGCGGTGCCCGGGCGCGACTCGATCCGGCGGATCGTCGGGCTCAGCCTGGTCGAAGCGGTCGCCGCCCTGCACCCCGAAGGCGACGACGCCCTGCACAGCATCCTCGCCGACGATTACAAGCGCGTGTTCCAGGCGATGCGTGGCACCGGCACGCTGGCGGCGGAGCCGCTGTACGAGGGGATCGCGGAGACGATCGCGACGCTGGACGATACCGGCTGGGTGCTGGGAGTCGCCACCGGCAAATCGGATCGCGGGCTGGGGCTTTTGCTCGCGCATCACGGCATCACCCATCGCTTCGTCACGCTGCAGACCGCCGACCGCCACCCGTCGAAGCCGCACCCGTCGATGGTCGAGGCCGCGATGGCCGAGGCCGGCGCCGCACCGCACACCACGGTGATGATCGGCGACACCAGCTACGACATGATGATGGCGGCCAACGCCGGCGTCGCCGCGATCGGCGTCGGCTGGGGCTATCACGCGCCCGAGGAACTGGCCGAGGCCGGCGCGCGGCAAGTGGTGACGCGCGCCGATCAACTGGCGCCGGCGCTGCTTGCCTGCGTGGCCGGCGCGCCTATCTCCGCAGCATGAGCAACGACGTTTCCGCCCGCAACCGCTGGCTCGCCATGGTCGGCACCCGCCTCGCCGCCGCCGCCGGGGCGGTATTGGGCATCGTCCTGATCGGCCGCGCGCACGACTGGCCGACCAAGGCGCTGGGCGTCGCGATCGTACTGGCGGCGCTGTACATGATGGCGGTGGTGCCGCTCGCGCTGGCGCGGCGCTGGCGGACCCCACCCGAGGCATGAAGCGGTTCTGGAAAACGGTGGAGGTCGTCCGTGACGGCGACGGCTTCGGCATCACGCTCGACGGGCGGCGGGTACGGACACCGGGCCGCGCCGCGCTGACGGTGCCGGGCCGGACGCTGGCGGAGGCGATCGCCGACGAATGGCGCGCCGTCGCCGACGATATCGATCCGCGCGACATGCCGCTGACCGGCCTGGCCAACGCGGCGATCGACAAGATCGCGCCCGACGCCGCCACCTTCGCCGCCGGACTGGCGCGTTATGGCGAGAGCGACCTGCTGTATTACCGCGCCGAGGAGCCCGCCCCGCTGGTCGCGCGCCAGCGTGCGGCATGGGACCCGCTGCTCGACTGGGCACGCGCGCGCTACGACGTGCATTTCGAGACGACGGCGGGGGTGATGCACCGCGCCCAGCCCGAAGCGACGCTGGCGCGGCTGGGTGAGGCCATCGCCGCGCGCACGCCGTTCGAACTCGCCGGCCTGTCCCACATCGTCACCGTCACCGGATCGCTGGTCGCCGCGCTGGCGCTGCTGGAGGGCGCGGCCGATGCCGACACCGTATGGCACGCCGCGCGGATCGACGATGACTGGCAGGCGGAGCAATGGGGCGAGGACGACCTTGCCCTCCAGTCCGCCGCCGCGCACCGCGCCGATTTCGACGCGGGCGCTCGGTTGCTGTCACACTTCGGTCGGGGGGTATGACGCCACCGGTTCGACGGCCGCATTCGGCAGCATCCAGGCGATGATCGCCCCGGCGGCGAGAAACGCCAGCATGTCGCTGAAGAACAGGTAGATGAAATAGCCCGCCGGTGCGTGGTTGAACACGATCTGGCCCAGGTCGGTGTAGGCGGGGATCGCGATCGCGAACAGCCCGACCAGCGTCAGCCGCCCGCCAAAGCTCAGCCCGGTCGAGACGGTGCGGAGCGCGAATGCCACCAGCACCGCCGCGATGATGCCCAGCACCAGCCCGCCGACCAACGACGCGCTGTCGACCACCGCGAATCCGTGCGTGTTGAACTGGATCAGCGCGGTCGGCCCCTGCGCGTAGAGATAGCTGCCCGCCTGAGTGCCGGGCCATGGCACCGAATAGACGCCGGTGCCACTCGGCCCAAGTTGTGCGGCCAGCGTCGACTGGATCGCGGCATTGGCCGAATCGGGCGCGACGGAGAAGGCCAGCCGGTTGAGCGGCGTGCCCCAGAAGATGAAACCGATGAACCACATCGCGACCCCGCCCAGGATGCCGCCCAGCAATGCACGTGCCATCATCTCTCTCCCACCGTTATGTCGCGGTCATCAGCCCCCGGATAAACCCGATCAGGCCAGTCTGGCGCGAACGCTTCAAACGCTCCGCCGCCAGGATCGTTCGCACGCATTCGAAACAGCGATCGACGTTGTCGTTGACCAGCACATAGTCATAGCCGTCCCAGTGGCTGACCTCCGCCGCCGCCCGCGCCATCCGCGCGTCGATCACCTCGGGCGCGTCGGTGGCGCGCGACGTGAGCCGGCGGTGCAATTCCTCCATCGACGGCGGCAGGATGAACACGCGCACCACGTCGCCGCCGGCGATCTGGAACAATTGCTGCGCGCCCTGCCAGTCGATGTCGAACAGCACGTCCTGCCCCGAATGGAGCATAGCGTCGACCGGTGCGCGCGGGGTGCCGTAGCGATGGCCGAACACATGCGCCCATTCGAGGAACTCATGGTCCGACACCATGTCGCGGAATCGTTCGAGGTCGACGAAATGATAGTCCTTGCCGTCGACCTCCCCCGGCCGCATCGGCCGGGTGGTCGCGGACACCGACATGCCCAGCGTCGGCTCCGCCTCCAGCAGCTTACGCGCGATCGTCGACTTGCCGGCGCCGGACGGCGACGACAGGACAAACAGGACGCCGCGGCGCCGGAATTTATGCGGATCGTCTTCGGGACCGTGGGCCATGCACGCTAGTGGCGTGGCCGGCGGGGGCGCGTCAAGCGGCGGATGCGCGTCCTGCCGCCGCGTCGCGCAGCTTGCCCAGCCCCTTCAGCACCAGCCACCCGGTGGCAAAGGTCACCGCGACGGGCAGCGCGACCTTGAGCACCGTACCCGCGACGCCGCCGATGATCGCGCCGTCGACCGCGCTGTCGTCGCCGCTCGCGCCGTCGATGATCGCCCCGAGCGCCGCGCCTACCGTTGCCAGACCCATGAATATGCTCCTGAAGTTTCAACCAGAGCGTTCGGCGGCCGGATCGGTTCCGTCAGCCGACCATCGCCTCTGGCCGCACCACCCGGTCGAACGTCGCTTCGTCGACCAGCCCCAGCGCCAGCCCCGCCTCCTTGAGCGTCAGCCCCTCGGCATGGGCGTGCTTGGCGATCTTCGCGGCGTTGTCATAGCCGATCTCGGGCGCGAGCGCGGTGACCAGCATCAGCGAGCGCCCGACCAGTTCGCCGATTCGTCGCTCATCGGCCTCGATCCCCGCGACGCAGCGTTCGGCGAAACTGTCCATGCCCACGGCGAGCAGGTGGATCGACCGCAGCACCGCCGCGCCGATCATCGGCTTGAACACATTGAGTTCCAGATGCCCCTGCAAGCCGCCGACGGTGATCGCGGTGTGATTGCCGATCACCTGCGCCGCGACCATCGTCAGCATCTCGCACTGGGTCGGGTTGACCTTGCCCGGCATGATCGAACTGCCCGGTTCGTTGGCCGGCAGCATCAGCTCGCCGATTCCCGAGCGTGGGCCAGAGCCGAGCAGGCGGATATCGTTGGCGATCTTGGTCAGCGCCACCGCCAGCGTGTTGAGCGTGCCCGACAGGTGCACCAGCGGATCGTTGGAGGCGAGCGCCTCGAACGGGTTCTCGGCCGGGATGAAGCCGATGCCGGTGATTTCCCGCAATGCCGCACAGAATTCGCCGGCAAAATCCGCAGGCGCGTTGAGGCCGGTGCCGACCGCCGTGCCGCCCTGCGCCAGCCGCTGCGTGCCATGCTCAAGCGCCGGCTCGATCCGCCGTTTCGCGCGGTAGATCTGGTTGGCCCAGCCCGACGCCTCCTGCCCCAGCGTCAGCGGGGTCGCATCCTGCAAATGGGTGCGGCCGATCTTGACGATGCCCGCCCACGCCCGCGCCTTGGCGTCGAGCGCGGCATAAAGGCGCTCCGCCGCCGGCAACAGGTCACGCGATGCCGCGATCGTCGCGGCGATGTGCAGCGCGGTCGGGAAGCTGTCGTTCGACGACTGGCCCATGTTGACGTGATCGTTGGGGTGCACCGGCGTCTTGCCGCCGCGCGTGCCGGCCAGCATCTCGTTGGCGCGGCCCGCGATCACCTCGTTGACGTTCATGTTCGACTGGGTGCCGCTGCCGGTCTGCCAGATCACCAGCGGGAACTGGTCGTCCAGCTTGCCCGCGACCACCTCCGCCGCCGCCGCCTCGATCGCGTCGGCGATCTCGGCGGGCAGGCCGTGGCGGCGGTTCACCCGCGCCGCCGCCTGCTTCACCAGCGCCAGCGCGTGGACGATGCCGATCGGCATGTGCTCGGTCGGGCCGAAGGGGAAATTCTCGATGCTGCGCTGGGTCTGCGCGCCCCAATAGGCGTCGGCCGGCACCTCGATCGCGCCGATAGAATCGGTTTCGGTACGGGTCTCGCCAGCCATCATCGCCTCCGCGTTGTCACGTCACGCGGGCGCTGTGACAATCACCGCGGGCCGGGGCAACCCTCCAGCGGCGAACTATTTCTTGCGCTTGAAATCGACCGCGACGACGTTCGATCCGTCCTCGACCAGCGTCACCGCCGGCTCGTCGTTGTCCGCCGGCTCGTGCGGCTCGCCGTCCTCGTCCTCGAGCGCCTGGAAGCGCAGCTCGAAATTGACCGCCGGATCGTGGAAACCGGTGATCGCGGCGAACGGGATCACCAGGCTCGACGGCACCTGGTTGAAGCTCAGCCCGACGCTGAACCCCTTGTCATCGACCTTCAGATCCCAGAACCGATGCTGGATGACGATCGTCATTTCATCGGGGAACCGTTCGACCAGACGCTTGGGGATATCGACCCCGGCCGCCTGTGTCTTGAAGGTGATGTAGAAATGGTGCTCGCCCGGCAGCTCGCCGCTGCTCGCGATCGAACCCAGCACGCGGCCTACCACCGCGCGAAGGGCTTCCTGTACGATCTCGTCGTAGGGAATCAGGCTGTCGACAACTGGGTTACTCATCGCGCCTACGCTGGCCTCCTTTGCGATGACGGTCAAGATTGCACCGCGGCGCAACCACGCTATTGGGCTGCGAATGCGCACCGCCAGCCTTACTCGCGCCACCGGCGAAACCCGGATCGAGGTCGCGATCAATCTCGACGGCACCGGCATCTATGATGTCTCGACCGGAATCGGCTTTCTCGACCACATGGTCGAGCAGCTCTCCCGTCACTCGCTGATCGACGTGACGCTGAAGGCGGAGGGCGACCTCCACATCGACCAGCACCACACGACCGAGGACAGCGCACTGGCGCTGGGCACCGCCTTTGCCCAGGCGCTGGGCGACAAGAAAGGCATCCGCCGCTATGGCGACGCGCTGTCGCCGATGGACGAGACGCTGACCCGCGTCGCGCTCGACATTTCCGGCCGGCCCTATTTGGTGTGCAAGCTGCCGTTCACCCAGAAGCGGCTGGGCGAGATGGATACCGAGCTGTTCGAGCATTGGTTCCACAGCTTCGCGCAGACCGCCGGGCTGACGCTGCACGTCGAGACGCTGTACGGCGCCAACAACCACCATATCGCCGAAAGCGCGTTCAAGGGGCTGGCGCGCGCGCTGCGCACCGCGATCGAGATCGACCCGCGCAAGGCGGACGCGATCCCGAGCACCAAAGGCATCCTTTGATGGGCGCGGGCGTCGCGTTGATCGACTATGGCGCCGGCAACCTCCATTCGGTCCACAACGCGCTGAAGGCGGCGGGCGCGCGCGACGTCGCGGTCACCGCCGACCCTGACGTGGTGCGCCGCGCCGATCGCATCGTGCTGCCCGGCGTCGGCGCGTTCGCGGCCTGCGCGGGCGGGCTGCGCGGCATCCCCGGCATGATCGAGGCGCTGGAGGAGCGCGCGCTGCACGGCGGCGTGCCGTTCCTGGGCGTGTGCGTGGGCATGCAGTTGATGGCGACGCGCGGGCGCGAGATGGGCGTTCATGACGGGCTGGGCTGGATCGCCGGCGAGGTCGGGCCGGTTGTCCCGGCGGAAGGGGTGCGCGTGCCGCACATGGGCTGGAACGATGTGACCCCCCTCACCCCCCACCCACTGATCGCGCCGGGCGAGGCATATTTCCTCCACGGCTACGCCTTCACTGGCGACTCGGTGGTCGCCACCACCCGGCACGGCGATACGCTGACCGCCGCGATCGGGCGCGACAACCTGCTGGGCGTCCAGTTCCACCCCGAGAAGAGCCAGCGTTACGGGCTGGAACTGCTCGCACGGTTCCTCGACTGGCGGCCGTAAGCTTTCGTTTCACAAGGATGTTTGGATGATCGTCTTCCCCGCCATCGACCTCAAGGCCGGACAGGTCGTGCGCCTGGCGGAGGGCGATATGGCGCGCGCCACCGTCTATGGCGACGATCCCGCCGCACAGGCCGCCGCCTTTGCCGACGCCGGGGCGAGCCATTTGCACGTGGTCGACCTCGACGGCGCGTTCGCCGGCGATTCGGTCAACGGCGGCGCGGTGGCGGGCATCCTCCAGTCGTTCGCGGGCAAGGTCCAGCTCGGCGGCGGCATCCGTGATCGCGCGGCGATCGAGCGGTGGCTCGACCTCGGCGTGGCGCGAGTGGTGATCGGCACGGCCGCGCTGGAGAATCCCGATCTGGTGCGTCAGGCCGCCCGCGACCATCCCGGCCGGATCGTCGTCGCGGTCGACGCGCGCGACGGCATGGTGGCGACCAAGGGCTGGGCCGACGTCTCGACCGTCTCGACCACCGATCTCGCCCGCCGGTTCGAGGATGCCGGGGTGGCGGCGCTGCTGTTCACCGACGTCGGCCGGGACGGGCTGCTCAAGGGTTGCAACGTCGAGGCGACCGCCGCGCTGGCCGAAGCGGTCGCGATTCCCGTAATCGCCAGCGGCGGCGTCGCCGACATCGCCGATATCCACGCGCTGGCCGGGCGGCCGGGCATCGAGGGCGTCATCACTGGCCGCGCGCTCTACGACGGCCGGCTCGATCTGGCCGAGGCGATCGCGGTGGCGGCGCGATGACCGTCCGCGCGCGCGTTATCCCCTGCCTCGACGTCGCCGACGGGCGGGTGGTCAAGGGGGTCAACTTCGTCGACCTCAAGGATGCCGGCGACCCGGTCGAGCAGGCGCGCGCCTATGACGCCGCCGGCGCGGACGAACTGTGCTTCCTCGATATCGGCGCCAGCCATGAGGGGCGCGACACCATCGTCGACGTCGTCCGCCGCACGGCCGAGGTGTGCTTCATGCCGCTGACCGTCGGCGGCGGGGTACGGTCGGTCGAAGACGCGCGGGCGCTGCTGCTGGCCGGCGCGGACAAGGTCGCGGTCAATTCCGCCGCCGTCGCCCGTCCCGAGCTGGTGTCGGAGATCGCCGAGCGGATGGGCAGCCAGTGCGTCGTCGCCTCGGTCGATGCCCGCCGCGTCGGGGCCAGGGACGAGGAGCGCTGGGAGGTGTTCACCCACGGCGGCCGCCGCGCGACGGGCATCGACGCGATCGATCACGCGCTGCGGCTGGCGGCGCTGGGCGCGGGCGAATTGCTCGTCACCTCGATGGACCGTGACGGCACCCGCGACGGCTATGACCTAACCCTGATCCGCGCCATCGCCGATCGGGTGCAGGTGCCGGTGATCGCCAGCGGCGGCGTCGGCGGGCTCGACGACCTGGTCGCGGGCATCCGCGACGGCCATGCCAGCGCGGTGCTGGCCGCGTCGATCTTCCACTTCGGCCAGGCATCGATCGCCGACGCCCATGCCGCGCTGGCGGCGGCGGGCATCCC
>NZ_DATMGG010000168.1:0-1594 GCF_035555815.1 Sphingomonas sp. | reverse complement strand
ATGCCACGTGTCGCGCGCGGGCGATCGCGGCGACATCGCGCGAATACCAGCGGTCCCGCGCGGGATCGTTCGCGCGCAGGAAGGCGCCGCCGGGCTCGCTGATCCGCAGCAGGCCGGTCACGCTCACCGGGCCGGCGACCTGCCCCGCCGCGCGCGTGGCCGCGTCGCGGCGCGCGTCGGGCACGAACCCGCGATTGACCAGCACCACGCCCTGGGCGGTGCGCAGCGGGGTCAGCACCCAGAATCCGCCGCCGCGCTCGGTCACCGCCAGCACTCGCGTTTCCGCCGCATGGTCGAACACGCCGGCGATGCGGACGTGGCGATAGGCGTCGTCGCGGGCATTGATCCCGGCCCAGTCGGCGGGGGCGGGCGGCGGCGCGGCGGGCGCGTGGACGCGCGCGTCGACCCGGGCGATCAGGTCGAGCTTCCACGCCCGCCGCTCGACCTGCCAGATGCCCAGCGCGGTGAAGCCGATCGCCCCCAGCAGGGCGAGGCCGAGGAGCAGAAAACGGCTCAGGGCTGGTTGCTCATCTCCGTGCCGGTGATCGGCATCATGTTCAGGTTCAGGTGGTGCATGATCCACAGCGACCCGCCGATACAGATGACCACCAGCACGGCGGTGAAGGCATAGGCCATCAGCGTCCACCCCCCCTCCGCGCGCGGATTGACGTGCAGGAAGAACACGGTGTGGACCAGGATCTGGACGATGGCGAGCACCACGACCAGCGCGGCGGTGGTGGCGGCATCGGCGATCGCGCCGGTCATCACCAGCCAGAACGGCACCGCCGTCAGCACCACCGACAGCAGGAAGCCCAGCAGGTAGCTCCGGCGCGAGCCGTGGGCGTTTGCGTTGGCGTGGGAAGCGTCAGCACTCATTGCACGACCCCGAGCAGATAGACGAAGGTGAAGACGCCGATCCAGACGACGTCGAGGAAGTGCCAGAACATGCTGAGGCACATCAGCCGCTGCTGGTTTTCCGGATGCAGCCCGCGCTGGCCGAGCTGGACCAGCATCACCCCGATCCAGATGATGCCTACCGTCACGTGCAGCCCGTGCGTCGCCACCAGCGTGAAAAAGGCGGACAGGAACGCGCTGGTCTGCGGCGTCGCGCCCTCGGCGATCAGCGTGCCGAATTCGTACAGCTCGACCCCGACGAACGCCATGCCCAGCAGCGCGGTGACCACCAGCCACAGCCGGGTGCCGCCCAGCTTGCCGTCCTGCATCGCCATCATCGCGAAGCCGTAGGTGATCGACGACACCAGCAGGATCGCGGTGTTGAGCGCGACCAGCGGCAGTTCGAACAGGTCGCGCTGGGTCGGGCCGCCGGCATAGGCGGTCGCCAGCACGCCATAGGTGGCGAACAGCGTGGCGAAGATGAGCGCGTCGCTCATCAGGTAGATCCAGAAGCCGAGCAGCGTGCCGCCCTCCGGGTGGTGCGCCTCCGCCTCCTCGTCGACGAGGTAGAAGGTGGATTGGTCCAGCGTGGTCGTGCTCATGGCTCAGGCTCCCGTGGCGAGCAGCTTGGTGCGCTCGCCTTCGGTCTTGGCGACCTCATCGGCGGGGATGTGATAGTCGCGCTTGTAGTTGAAGGTGT
>NZ_DATMGG010000167.1:0-15194 GCF_035555815.1 Sphingomonas sp. | reverse complement strand
CGTCGGTGGTCTCGCCGGTCAGCGCGACGAACAGGTCGCCCGGCCCGACCTCACGCGAATCGAACGCGACTCCGGTGACGGCGAAGTCGCCGCAGACGCTGCCCCCGGTCGCGTCGGCGATGGCGGCGGAGGTCCACAGCGGCGTCATGCCGCGCACTCGCGCGCGACCGCCACGTCGTCGAACGGCAGCACCCGGTCGCCGACGATCTGCCCCTGCTCATGCCCCTTGCCGGCGATCAGCACGATGTCCTCCGCCCCGGCCTCGGCAACGGCGTGGGCGATGGCGGCGCGGCGATCGCCGACCTCCAGCGCGTCGGGAGCGCCGGTCAGGATCGCGGCGCGAATCGCGGCAGGGTCTTCGCTGCGCGGATTGTCGTCGGTGACGATCACCAGATCGGCGTGGGCCACCGCCACCGCGCCCATTTCCTCGCGCTTGCCGACGTCGCGATCGCCGCCGGCGCCGAACGCGACGATCAGCCGCCCGGCGGTGTGCGGCTTCAGCGCGGCGATCGCCGCCTCCAGCGCGTCGGGGGTGTGCGCGTAATCGACATAGACGGGCGCGCCGGTGCGCGTGATCGCCGCGCGCTCCAGCCGTCCGCGCACCGGCGCCAGCCGCGCGAGATTGGCCAGCGTGGTGGCGACATCACCGCCGGTCGCGATCACCAGCCCGGCGGCGGTGAGCGCGTTGGCCGCCTGATAGGCGCCGATCAGCGGCAGCGTCACCCGGTACTCGCGCCCCTCCGCCGCGACCGTCAGCGTTTGCCCCAGCAGCGTCGGATCGCGCCCGACCAGCCGCAGCGTGTCGCCATGCTCGCCGACGGTGACCAACTTCAGGCCGCGCGTCCGCGCCAGATCGACCACGCGTTCGGCGTGCTGGTCGTCGGCCCAGATCACCGCGGTGCCGTCGCCATCGACCACTTCGGAGAACAGCCGCAGCTTGGCGGTGAAATAGGCGGCCATGTCGCCATGATAGTCGAGGTGGTCGCGGCTGAGGTTGGTGAAGGCGGCGGCGCGCACCGGCAGCCCTTCGGTGCGGTATTGCGACAGGCCGTGGCTCGACGCCTCGAACGCCAGATGCGTCACGCCCTCGCGCGCCAGCCCGGCGACGTTGGCGAGGAAGGTGACGACGTCGGGCGTGGTCAGCCCGGTGGTCACCCGGTCGTCGGCGGTGGTGACGCCCAGCGTACCGATCGACGCCGCGTGGAATCCGGCCATCCGCCACAATTGCCGCGTCAGCTCGACGGTGGATGTCTTGCCGTTGGTGCCGGTGACCGCCACCGCCGTCGCGGGGAACGGCGCAAAGAACTGCGCCGCGATCCGCGCGAACCGCTCGCGCGGGTAGCTGTCGGCGATATGCGCCGCGCCGACGACGTGCGCTTCGGGCCGTGCCACCACCGCGATCGCGCCGCTGGCGATGGCCTGCGCGATGAAATCCTCGCCATTGACGCGCGCGCCCTGGAACGCGCCGAACACGGTGCCCGGCGCGACCTTGCGGTGATCGATGGCAAAGCCGGTGACGGTCGCCTGCTCGCCGCCCCCGGTCAGCTCGCCCAGCCTCACTCGGCCAGACTCGGCTTTTCGCCCGGCGCGCGCCAGATCAGCGGCACCAGATCGGAGACGTCGACGTCGCGGTGCATGTCCGGCTGTACGCCCAGCAGCGGGCCGGTGCGCATGATCAGGCGGCTCACCACCGGCGCCGCGGTCCACGCGGCAGTGGTCAGGCCAAAGGATTCGGCATTGCCGATGGGCGAATCGAGCATCGCGATCACCACATAGCGTGGTGCGTCCATCGGGAAAGCCGCCGCGAACGTCGATACGTTGACATGTTTCGAATATCCGCCCGCGCCGGGCTTCTCCGCGGTGCCGGTCTTGCCGCCGACGCGGTATCCCGGCGCCTCGCCCTTGCGCCCGGTGCCGTCGAGCACGACCAGCCGCAACAGCTGACGCATCCGCGCGCTGGTCGCCTCGGAGATGACGCGGCGGCCCGCGGGGGCGTGGCCCGGCTCGACCTTCAACAGCGTCGCCGGGCGCCACACGCCGCCGTTGACCAGGGCGGCATAGGCGCTGGCCAGGTGCAGCGGCGTCACCGCGATGCCGTGGCCATAGGCGGTGGTCATCGTCGTGGTGCGCGCCCAGAAACGCGGCCACAACGGGTGGGCCTTCTCGATCTCGATGTCCGGCGACGTGTCGAAACCCAGCTTGCGGAACATCGCCGCCAGCTTTTCCTCGCCCATCTCGTCGGCGATCCGTGCGGTCGCGATGTTCGACGAATGGATCAGCGTCTCGGGAATGTTGAGCCAGCGGTTCTGCGCATGGTCGTCACGGATCTTGAACCGCCCGACCTGAAGCGGCGCGGTCGCGTCGAACCGCCGCGCCATCGACGTCACGGTGCCGGTATCGATCGCCGCCGCCATCGCGATCGGCTTGAACGCCGATCCCAGCTCGTAGACGCTCTGGGTGACGGTGTTGAGCAGCGCGCCCTCGCCGGTGCGGACCTTGTTCGGGTTGAACGTCGGCAGCGACGACATCGCCATCACCTCGCCCGTCCGCACGTCGAGCACCACGCCCGCCGCGCCCTTGGCCTGGAACGATGCCATCGCGCGGCCCAGCTCGCTTTCCAGCGCGCCCTGCACGCGCAGGTCCAGCGACAGCGCCATCGGGGTCGATCGCAGCGCCGGATTGGTCAGCCGCGCGTCGAGCGCCTTCTCCATGCCGCGCACGCCGTGGCGCTCGGCGTTGAGATAGCCCAGCGCCTGCGCCGCCAGCGCCGATTGCGGATAGAGCCGCTCCGGTTCGCGGGCAAAGGTGATGCCCGGCTCGCCCAGCGCGTTCACCGCCGTCACCAGCTCGGGCATCGCGCGATGCTTGAGGTAGGTGAACGGCGCGTCCATCGTCAGCAGCCGGTAGTAATAGCCCGCGCCCTGTTCGGGCATCAGCGCGGCGAGCCGATTGGCGAGGTCGACCCGGTCGCCGATGATGTTGCGCGGCTGCACGCCGATCGACCAGGCGTCGATCGTCCGCGCCAGCGGCGCGCCGTTGCGGTCGACGATGTCGCCGCGCAGCGGCACCAGCGCCGCCGCCGCGTCGCGCGTCGTCGCCGGCTCCGCCGACAGCGCCAGCCAGCCGAGCCGCCCGACGATCAGCATCGTCGAGAACGCGAACAACAGCATCAGGATCATCAGGCGCACCTGCGCCACCGCGACCAGCGAATGCCGGCCACCGTCCCGCCGGCGATCCGCCGCGGCAGGGGCGACGAGGACGATCAACGCAGGCTGGTCGCTTCGCTGCGCGCGCGCGCCATCACGTCACCGATGGTCGAATCGCTGAGCAGCTTGCCGTCGAGCATCGCCACCGACTGTGCCTTGCCCGTCGCCACCGCGCGCTTGACCTCGCTCGCCACCGCCTCGATCGCCGGCGGCGACGGCAGCGCGGCGACCGCCGGCCGGAGCTCCGCCTGCTGGAGTTCGGGCTGCTGGATGCCCGCCGGCACCACCAGCGCGGCATAGCGCACCTGCCCCTCGCCCAGCGGCCGCAACGAAGCCAGCGCCGCCTCGCCCGCGACATATTGCTCCGGACGCGGCGCCGACAGCGCCAGCACCTCGCCGTTATAACGCTCGAGCTGCGCGATGTTGGCGCGCGTGTCGAATTCGGTCTCCAGCCCGCGGATATCGCGTTGCGCGCGGATGATCGCGCGCTCGACCGCCTCGACGCGCCCGCGCTCGGCGGCCACGGCCGATGTCACCATGTAGCAGGCCGGCAGCACCGTCGCGATGCCCAGGATCCAACCAAATCCCTTGAAGCCGATGGACGCCATTACTTGTCTCCCAGGGTACGCCACGGCGCGGCGGCGGTGCGCCGCGCCACCCGCAACGTCGCCGATCGCGCGCGCGGGTTGCGCGCGATCTCGTTATCGCTCGCCCGCACCGCGCGGGCCGGTGTCTCGAAGCTCGGCGCGTTCGCCGCCGCCGCCGCCGGGCGATGGCGCGATCCCGCCGGCTCGCCGCCGCTGCGCTCGCGCAGGAACCGCTTGACCATCCGGTCCTCCAGGCTGTGGAAGGTCACCACCGCCAGCCGCCCGCCGGGTTTCAGCACCCGCTCCGCCGCCGCCAGCCCCTCGCTCAGCTCGTCCAGCTCGCGGTTGAGGTGGATGCGGATCGCCTGGAAGGTCCGCGTCGCCGGGTCCTTCTTGTCGTGCGGCTTGTGGCCCAGCGCCTTGCGCACCACGGTCGCCAGTTCGCCGGTGCGGGTGATCGGACGCGCGGCGACGATCGCCTTCGCCACCCGGCGCGATCGCGGCTCCTCGCCATATTGGTAGAGCACGTCGGCGATCTCGCCCTCGTCGGCGGTGTTGACGAAATCGGCGGCGGTCATCCCCTCCCGGCTCATCCGCATGTCGAGCGGCCCGTCGGCCTGGAACGAAAAGCCGCGCTCGGGCTGGTCGAGCTGCATCGACGACACGCCGATATCCATCGTCACCCCGTCGACCGGCGCCAGCCCGCGCTGGACCAGCTCGGCTTCCATCGCGGAAAACGGCGCCTCGATCAGGATCAGCCGTCCGCCGGCGCTGGCGACCAGGGTTTGGCCGCCCTCGATCGCGGAAGGATCGCGATCGAAGGCGGCCACCTCGGCACCCCGCTCGAGGAACGCAGCGGTATAGCCACCGGCGCCAAAGGTCGCGTCGACCTGGACGGAGCCGGGAACGATGGCGAGCGCGTCGACCACCTCGTCGAGCAGCACCGGGATATGGGGGGCGACGCCGGTCATCCGCGCGCCTTGCGATTGGCCATCATGTGCGCACAGCGGTTGCGCAGGCGCGGGCTGGCCTCCTCGGTCGCCAGCAGCACCTGCGGCGCCCAGATGTTGAAGGTCGGGCCGGCGCCGACGAAGAACGCCCAGTCGGCGATCCGGGCGTCGTCCCGAAAGAATTCGGGCAGGACGAAACGGCCGCTGGGGTCGAAGGCCGAACGCTCGACGTCGCCGAACACCGACTCGCGCTCGCGCTCGATCTGGCGCAGGTCGACGCCGTCGTCGGCCATCTTGCGGAACCGCGCCTCCTCGGAATGCGACCAGGCGGTGTCATAGGCGCGCAGGCACGGCAGCGTGGGGTGAAAGCCGACGACGATGATCTTGGCGGCCGAGTTGCGGTCGATCGTCGAGCGGAAGTCGGCGGGAATCGCGACCCGGCCCTTCGGATCGACCGACTGCAGCCCCGCCCCTTCGTAAAGACCCGTCTCGATCACTCGCCATCCCGCGGGCAAACGGCTCCCCACCTCCGGAATCGCCCTCGCGAGCCCCGGATCAAGCACATGCAAGCAGGAGTCTGCCCCTCTGCCATCGAGTTAACAAAAATGCGGTTGAGCCGCAACGGTTTTACGTGCCTGGGGCCGGGAAAATCTGCCTGTAGCGGGGATTTATCGGATTTTTCGTGTAATGTTCTTCATTTGTATTTACTCCGTTTCATGGACGGATTCCGCGCTCCATGGTAAACGCCGGACACGGTGGGGAGGCGGGTTCTGGGCAGCATTCAGCCTTGGTTCTGGGTGGCGATCGCCTGCAATTTCGCGGGCTATGCCGCCTATCTGACCGGGCTGCGACGCCATCTGGTCGCGCCCAATCGCGCATCGTGGCTGATCTGGAGCGCGGCGACCGCGATCGAGGCGCTGACCTATGCCGCGGTCAATCCGGGACTGCTCCAGGGCTGGGTGTTCCTGATATCGGCGGTGCTGTGCATCGCGGTGACGCTCCGCATCTGGCGCGGCTCCGGCTGGGCGCCACCGAGCACCACCGAGAGCGTGTGCATGGCGGCGTGCCTCGCCGCGCTGGTGCTGTGGACGGTGTTCCGCGATGCTTTCTGGGCGCACATGCTGGTGGTCGCGGCGGTGCCGGTCAGTTTCTGGCCGACCTGGGCCGCCGCCGCCCGCGATCCGGCGCGCGAACGCTCGCCGGCGTGGGGGTTATGGACGGTCGGCGATCTCGCCACCTTGCTGCTGGCGCTGCGGATGCCGGGCGGCGGCTATGGCGAATATGCCTATCTGTTCGTCGAGCTCGCCGCCCATGCATCGGTGTGGTTCATGGTCGGGCTGGCGACGATCAATCCGCTGCGCTCGCTCGGGCTGCGCCGCGGCGGGCTCTACATCCTCGACGGCTATCGGCGCCGCGCGCGCCTGTTCCGCGTCGGCGAGACCCATATCGGCAAGGCGGTGTTCGCCGCCGTCCGGTTCGAAGAGGGGGCGACGCTGATGCAGTTCACCGGCCGCCATTTCCGCGCCGATCGAGTCCCCAGCCTGATGCACGGCCGCCACGACCGCTTCGTCCAGGTCACGCCCGATCACTATATGGGGCCGTCGGGCCGGATCGACGATCTGGTCAACCACAGCTGCGCGCCGAATGCCGGGCTGCGGTTCACCGACGACGGGGTGTTCCTCGTCGCGCTGCGCGCGATCGGCCATGGTGAGGAGATCAGCTGGGATTATTCGACCACGCTGGCGCAATCGAATTGGCACATGATCTGCCAGTGTCGCGCACCCGAATGCCGCCGCGTGATCGGCAATTTCGCGACGCTCGCGCCCGATCGGCAGGAATTTTTCCGCGCGCGCAATCTGGTCGCGCCCTATCTGCGCCGCCGCGACGGTCTGGCCGACGAACCGGTGGTCAGGCGGCAAGCCCGTTAGCGATCGCCTCGGCCGGTGCCGCCTGAAGCGTCAGCACGGCGCGTGCGCCGACCCCGCGACCGTCGCTTTCCAGCCGCAGCGCCCCGCCCATCGCCACCATCGAATTGGCGCACCAGTGCAGCCCCAGGCCGCCCGATTTCTGCGCCCGCGTGGAAAATCCGCGCTGGAACAGCCGCGCTTCGTCGGCGGGGTCGAATCCCTCGCCATTGTCGCGGATCGACACCTCGACGCGGTCGTCGCTCTGGGTGATGGTGACCGTGATCGATCCCCCTTCCCCGCCGCGCGCCGCGATCGCTTCCGCCGCGTTGGCGAACAGATTGCCGATCACCTGGCTCAGGATCACCCGGTTCGCCTGGCACCAATGGGGCCGCGACGGAAAGGCGAAGGCGATCGACGTGCCCCCGGCGTAGCCGGCGATCGCCGCGTTCTGCGCCACGATCTCCGACACGTCGATCGTCGCCAGCGGCGGCTTTTCATGCGCCTGCTCCTGCTGCTGGCCGATGATCTCCAGCACGTTGCGCAGCGCCTTGCGCCCGGTCTCCATCTGCCGCGCGCGATCGGTGCGGGCATCGCCCTCGGCCGCGATCGCGGCGGCGACGAACGCGGCCAGCTTCTGCCGGCGTGCCGGGGCGGTGTCGTCCGCGCCCAGCTCGGCGATCGCGCGGTCGATCGTCGCGCGATCGGCCGGCGCCGCCGTCTGCCCCTGTGACAGGATCGTGCTGATCGGGTTGAGCGCGTTGCGCACGTTGTGCATCACCGCCACCGCGCTTTCGCTCTGGCCCAGCTTGAACGACTGGACCTCGACCTGCTCGCGCAAGTCCTTCAACTGGCGGAGCATCGAATTGAAGCTGGTGACCAGGCTGCCGATCTCATCGCCGCGTCCGCTTTCGGGCAGCACCCCCAGCGCCCCCGACGCGCGCACCATCCCCATGTGGCGCTCGACGCGGTGGAGCGGGCGCAGCACCAGTAGCGCGATCATCCGCCGCAGCACGATCAGCACGATCGCCAGCAGCACGATGGTGCCGACCACCGCGAGCAACAGCATCCGCTGCCCCAGCAGCGACAGGTCGCGCGGAACCGAATAGCGCGTGCTGGCGACGGCGCGGCCGTCGCTGCCGACGATCGGCACCCCGATCGCCAGCGTGCGCGGTCCGGGCGCGATGGTGACCCGGTCGATCGGCGGCTGCTTCAGGTCGACCACCGCCGGCAATTGCAGCAAGGTGGCGAGCCGGGCCGATCCCAGCTCGCGCGCCATCAGCACATAGCCGCGCGGCGTGCCGGTGCCGTCGCTGCGCCGCACCTGCGCCGCGCCGACCACCGCCAGCCGGTCCCCCACCCGAATGTAGAATCCCCGCGAGCTGCGCCGCGCCAGCAGCGTCGGCAGGTGCATCGCCGGGATCGCCGCGATCAGCTCGGATCGCAGCGCGGGCTCGTCGTGCCGCCCGGCGACGTCGATCCAGCGGGCGATCAGGACGCGGCCGTCGCCGGTGACATAGGCCATGCCGGCCAGATCGAGGTTGGCCATCGCCAGCGTCGAGAAGCTCTCCTCCTCGAACGTCCGCGTCGGGTGCGCCATATAGTCGTAGCTGGCGTTCCAGTCGCCATAGTCGCGCACCGCGCTTTCCATCTTGCGCGCATATTCGTCGATCGCGGCGTGGGTGCGGTCGACGTGCGCGCGCACCGCCTCCTCCTCCAGCCGGTCGAAACTGGGAACGATCACCAGCGCCAGCAACAGCGTGATCGCCAGCGATCCCGCCAGCCCGATCCCGGTCAGGATCAGCACCAGCCGGGCGCCCAGCGACTGCGGGATGCGGGCGATCCCGCGCCAGCCCCGCCGGCGCGCGGGCGGCTGCGTCATCCGCCGCCGGCCCCGTCGACCGCTTCGAGCGATGGCGTCCGCGCGGCGGGCAGCCCGTCGGCGAGGAACCGTCGCTCGGCCAGCGCCCGCGCCGCCTCGTCGGGCACCGGCACCGACAGGTGATAGCCCTGAAGATGCGAGCAGCCCGCCAGCCGCAGCGCCTGCACCTGCGCGGCGGTCTCGACCCCTTCGGCCACCACTTCCATCCCCAACGCGCGGGCCAGGTGGATGATGGAATGGACGATCGCTGCGCTCTCCCGCTCGCGTCCCATGCCGTCGATGAAGCTCTTGTCGATCTTGAGGCAGTCGAGTGCGAATTTGCGGATGTTGTAGAGCGAGGAATAGCCGGTGCCGAAATCGTCCAGCGCGATGCGGAAACCCATCTGGCGCAGGCGGTAGAGCGTCTCGGCGGCGCGTTCGCTGTCGTCGAAGATCGCGGTCTCGGTGATCTCGATCTGCACCCGCGCCGGCGACACCCCCGAACGCTGGACGCGCTCGATCACCTGCCCGACGAAATTCTGGCGGCGGAACTGGCGCGGCGAGAAATTGACCGAGACATATTGGCCGGGCCAGCCCTTCACCGCGTCCAGCGCGGTTTCCAGCACCCAGTCGCCCAGTTCGTGGATCAGGTTCGATTCCTCGGCGATCGGGATGAACATCGCGGGGGATATCATGCCGTATTCGGGGCTGTGCCAGCGCAGCAGCGCCTCGAACCCGACGATCTCGATCGCCTCGCGCGCGACGATCGGCTGATAGACCAGGCACAGCTCGCCGTTGGCGATGGCGTTGCTCAGCCCTTCTTCGATACGCCGGCGGAACCGGATCGATTCGTCCATCGTCTCGTCGAACACGCGCACGATCCCGCGCCCGCCGCGCTTGGCCTCGTTGAGCGCAAGGTCGGCGCGGCGCATCACGTCGATCGGGTCGGTCGCGCCGCCCGGCTCGAACACCACCAGCCCGGCCGACGCCGCGCCCTGCACCGAATGGCCGAACACGCTGTAGGTCGTCGCGCACGCCTTGAGCAGGCGGTCGCACACCACCACCGCCTGATCCTCGTTGGGCGCGGGGAACAGCACCGCGAATTCGTCCCCGCCCAGCCGCGCGACGAATCCGTCCTCGGGCACCGCGCCGCGCAGCTTCTCGCACACCGCGCGGATCAGCTCGTCGCCGGCGATATGGCCGAAACTGTCGTTGACGATCTTGAACCGGTCGAGGTCGATCATCGCCATCGCGCAGCATTCCACCCCGCGCACCCGATCGTGCAGCGCGCGGACGAACCCCAGCCGGTTGGGCGCGTCGGTCAGCGAATCGTGATTGGCCATGTGCACCGCGCGACTCTCGTTCGCGGCCAGCTCCAGCTTCTGTTCCTCGAGCTGCCGGACCTGCGTGGCCAGCGCCTCGCGCGCGGCAGCCAGTTCGCGGTCGGCCAGCCAGCGGTGGGTCAGCGCGGTCGCGGTCTGGACCACCTCCTCCACCTCGAACGGCTTGGCGATGTAGAAGATCTTGTCGGCCGGCCCGGCGGCGCGGCTGATGTCGAGCGGAGAGAAATCGGAATAGCCGGTGACGATCACCAGGTTGATGTCGGGATCGAGCGCGCGGATGCGGCGCGCGGTCTCCTTGCCGTCGATGCCCGGCGGCATCCGCACGTCGATGAATGCCACGGGGAACGGCTCGTCGGCCTTGAGCGCCCCGGCGACCGCGGCGACCCCGTCCAGCCCCTGCATCGCGTGGACCAGTTCGAAGCGCGGCGCCCCGGCGGCGCCGGCGCCCTGCCCGCCCCCGCCGAACAATTCCGCCGCCATCGCCGAAAGCTGCTCGTCGCGATCCTCCCGCGCGCCAAAGCTGGCGCGGTAGGATTCGTGCATCGCCGGTTCGTCGTCGATGATCAGGATACGCACGGTGGCCCCCAGGATTATCTTTCGGAGGGGTAACCGGGCACGGTTAAGCGACGGTAAACGGGCGCGGACGCTTGGCCGGATGACCGGCGTTGAATCCGGTGCGGTGCCGGACCGCTCCCCGCCCGGCGACGCACACGGTGTATCTTGACGGGGGGCCGGGTGGGGGAGCGCGCCGGCACCGCCTCCACTCTAGCCAGCGTGCGCGGCGAGCAGCGACAGGACGGTTTCGGCCAGTTCGGCGCGGCAGATCAGCAGGTCGGGCAGATAGGTGTCGACGCAATTATAGACGAGCGCGCTGCCGTCGAGCCGCGACACGTGCAGCCCCGCCGCCAGCGCCACCGCCGCCGGCGCGCAATTGTCCCAGACATATTGTCCGCCCGAATGGAGGTAGATCTCCGCCTCGCCCAGCACCACCGCCATCGCCTTGGCCCCGGCCGATCCCATCGGCACCAGTTCCGCACCGATCGCGTCGGCGATGCCGGGGCATTCGCTGGCGGGCCGCGATCGGCTGACCACCATGCGCGGCGGCTGGCGGATCGGCGCCAGCGGCGGTGGCGCGTCGCTGCCCAGCACCAGCCCGCGCGCCGGCAGCGCGACCGCGCCGGTCACCGGTGCGCCATCGACGCTCAGGCCGATGTGCACCGCCCAGTCGTCGCGCCCCTGCGCATATTCGGCGGTGCCGTCGAGCGGATCGACCACCCACAGCCGCGATGCCGCGCACCGTGCCGGATCGTCGGCGGCTTCCTCCGACAGCACGAAATCGTCGGGCCGCGCCGCCGCCAGCCGTTCGGCGATCAGCGCCTGCGCCGCGCGGTCGCCCGCCGCGCCCAGTTCGCGCCCCGGCGCCTGTCCCGCGCGCAGTTCGAGCAGCAACCGCCCAGCCTCCGCCGCGATCGCGCGGGCCAGATCGATATCGGACAGCGCAGGGGTCATATGACGGGCATCCACATGCCGGTGATCCGGTCGACGATCAGTTCGGCGGCATCCTCGGGCGAGATGCGCGTCGTGTCGATATGGATATCGGGGCTGTCCGGCGCTTCATAGGGGCTGGAGATGCCGGTGAAATTGGCGATCTCCCCACGCCGCGCCTTGGCGTAGAGGCCCTTGATGTCGCGCGCCTCCGCCACCGCCAGCGGGGTATCGACGAAGATCTCGACGAACTCGCCTTCCGGCATCAGCCCGCGCACCAGCTCGCGCTCGGCGCGGAACGGGGAGATGAACGCGGTCAGCACGATCAGCCCGGCGTCGGTCATCAACCGCGCCACTTCCCCCACCCGGCGGATGTTCTCGACCCGGTCGGCATCGGAAAAGCCCAGATCGCGGTTGAGCCCGTGGCGGATATTGTCGCCGTCGAGCAGGAAGCTGTGCTTGCCCAGCGCGTGCAGCTTCTTCTCCACCAGATTGGCGATGGTCGACTTGCCCGACCCCGACAGGCCGGTGAACCACAGCAGGCGCGGCGTCTGGGATTTCTGCGCGGCGTGGGCATCGCGGGTGATCTCGATCGCCTGCCAGTGGACGTTGCGGCTGCGGCGCAACGCCTGATCGATCAGCCCGGCGGCGACGGTGCGGTTGGTCAGCTTGTCGATCAGCACGAACCCGCCCAGATCGCGGCTGTCGCGATAGGGCGCGAACGGGATCGGGCGATCGAGATGCACCTCCGCGATGCCGATGTCGTTGAGGCCGAGCGTGCGGACCCCCAGCCGTTCGAGCGTGTTGACGTCGATCGCATGTTCAGGCGCGCGCACGCTGGCGGTCGCGGTCGCCGCCCCCGACTTGAGCCAATACCCCCGCCCCGGCTGGAGCGGCTCGTCGTCCATCCACACCAATGTCGTCGCGAACTGGTCGGCAACCTCGGGCGGCGAATCGGCGGCGGCGATCACGTCGCCGCGCGAACAGTCGATCTCGTCCGCCAGTGTCAGCGTCACCGATTGCCCCGCCACCGCCTGCGGCAGGTCGCCGTCGAGCGTCACGATCCGCGCGACGGTGGAGCTGCGCCCCGACGGCACGATCCGCACCCGGTCGCCCGGCGTGATCGTCCCGCCCGTCACCAGCCCGGCAAAGCCGCGAAAGTCGAGGTTGGGCCGGTTGACCCACTGCACCGGCATCGCGAACGGCCGCGTGACGTCGCCCTCGCCCTCGCCGTCGATCGCCACCGTCTCCAGATGGTCGATCAGCGTCGGCCCATCGTACCACGGCGTGTTGGCGGAGGGTTCGGCGATATTGTCGCCGCCCAGCGCCGCGATCGGGATCGCCACCGCCTCGGCCATGCCGATCGACGCGCCGAACGCTGCGAAATCGGCGACGATGCGGTCGAACACATCCTGATCCCAATCGACCAGATCCATCTTGTTGACCGCCAGCACGATGCGTTTGATGCCCAGCAAATTGACCAGGAATCCGTGCCGCCGCGTCTGGGTCAGCACCCCGCGCCGCGCGTCGATCAGGATCACCGCCAGGTCGGCGGTCGACGCGCCGGTCACCATGTTGCGGGTATATTGCTCGTGCCCCGGCGTGTCGGCCACGATGAACTTGCGCCGCGCGGTCGCGAAGAAGCGATAGGCAACGTCGATGGTGATGCCCTGCTCCCGCTCGGCGGCCAGCCCGTCGACCAGCAGCGCGAAGTCGAGGTTCTGCCCCTGCGTGCCGACCCGTTTCGAATCGGCTTCCAGCGCGGAAAGCTGGTCGTCGAACACCGTGCGCGAATCATAGAGCAGGCGGCCGATCAGCGTCGACTTGCCGTCATCGACCGATCCGCAGGTCAGAAAGCGCAGCAGCGATTTGTCGGCCTGTTGCGCCAGATAGGCGTCGATATCGGTCGCGATCAGCGCGTCGGGCTGGTAGGTGCGGGCGGTCATATCCCGGCCCCCACGCCCATCATTCCCGCGCGGGCGAGGCCTCTGCAATACTCCACGGAGGAGGGTATCGTCCCCTTTCGCGGCGCCTTCGCCCGCGCGGGAAGGACGATGACGGAGGCCGGAGTGACACGGGCACGCATCAGAAATAGCCCTCCACCTTCTTCTTCTCCATGCTCGCGCTGGCATCATGGTCGATCGCGCGGCCCTGCCGCTCGCTGGTGGTCGTCAGCAACATCTCCTGCACCACCTGCGACAGCGTGGTGGCATCGCTCTCGACCGCGCCGGTCAGCGGATAGCAGCCTAGCGTGCGGAACCGGATCGACCGCTCGACCGGCACCTCCCCCGGCTTGAGACGAAACCGATCGTCGTCGACCATCAGGATCAGCCCGTCGCGCTCGACGGTCGGGCGCGGTGCGGAGAAATAGAGCGGGACGATCTCAATCCCTTCCCGCGCGATATATTGCCAGATGTCGAGTTCGGTCCAGTTGCTGATCGGAAAGACCCGGATGCTCTCCCCCCTGGCCTTGCGCATATTGTAGATGCGCCACAATTCGGGCCGCTGCGCCTTGGGGTCCCAGCGGTGCTGCGCGGTGCGGAAACTGAACACGCGCTCCTTGGCGCGGCTCTTTTCCTCGTCGCGCCGCGCGCCGCCGAACGCCGCGTCGAAGCCATGGTGGTCCAGCGCCTGCTTCAGCCCCTCGGTCTTCCACAGGTCGGTGTGCAGGCTACCGTGGTCGAACGGGTTGATGCCGCGCGCCTCCGCCTCCGGGTTCTTCCACACCAGCAATTCCATGCCCGCGGCAGCGGCGGCGCGGGCGCGCAGGTCGTACATCGCGCGGAATTTCCACGTCGTATCGACATGGAGCAGCGGGAACGGCGGCGGCGCGGGAAAGAACGCCTTGCGCGCCAGATGCAGCATCACCGCCGAATCCTTGCCGATCGAATAGAGCATCACCGGCCGCTCCGCCTCGGCGGCGACCTCGCGCAGGATATGGATCGATTCGGCTTCGAGGCGGTCGAGGTGGGTCAGATACGGCATCGCAGGCGCTATCTAGTCACACCACCCCGGAATGCGCGCAACCAAATCTAGGCCCGCGCCTAGGCTGGCTCCGCCGCCCGGCCCCATTCCTCGGCACCGGGCACGATCTCGACGATCACGTCGCCGGCCCGAAGCGCGCGCGCCTCGACCTCCCAGAAACCGAAGCAGGTGTCGCCGCGATAGATGCGCACGCCCAGCCCGGTGCCGATCTCGGCCAGCGGGTGCCCGATCTCATCCGCCGTCACCGCACGTTCGCGCAGCGCGACCCGCCCGTGCGCGGCGGCCAGGTCGGTCAGATAGTCGGCGGTGTGGCGGCCCTGCGTCGATCCGGCGAGCAGCAGCCCGGCAAAGCTGGCCGGGTTGATCACCGTATCGGCCCCCGCCTGCCGCGCCAGCGGCTCGTTGTCCTCCGACCGGATCACCACGCTGATCGGCACGTCGGGGGCGATGCGCCGCGCGGTCAGCACGATCAGGATCGACGTGTCGTCGCGCCCCGCCGACACGATCAGCGCGCTCGCGGCGGGCAGGCGCACCGCCTCCAGCGTCAGGTTGCGCGTGGCGTCGCCGTCGATCACCGTCACGCCGCGCTGCTCCGCGCCGATCCGCGCGGTATTGCGCTCCTCGATCACCACGATTCGCGCGGGATCGGTGCCGCGGCGGATCAGCTCGTTCACCGCCTCCGTGCCGCTGGTGCCATAGCCGGCGACGACGATATGGCCGCGCAGCGTCCGCTGGATGATGCTCATTCGCCACCGCTCCCAAACCCGCCTGAGCAGGAAATCATACGCCGTCCCCAGAAAGATCAGCCACACGAAGATGCGGATCGGGGTGACGACGAACGTGTCGAACATCCGCGTCTGGTCGGTGACCGGC
>NZ_DATMGG010000166.1:0-14312 GCF_035555815.1 Sphingomonas sp. | reverse complement strand
CAGCTCGGCGCGGGTGACGGCGATCCACGCGCCGCGTCCGGGCGCCTTGGCGCGCACGTCGGGCAGCACCGCGCCGTCGGGCGACAGCGCGAGCCGGATCAGCCCTTCGCGCGGGGCTTCCTCCCGCGACAGGATGCAGGTGCGGATGGGATCGCTCATAAGCCACCCCCGTCATACCGGGCCGTCACGGCTGGCGCACGGCGGCTCGAAGCCCCACCGTCATTGCGAGGAGCAAAGCGACGCGGCAATCCACAGCCCGGCGCGCGGGGCGCTGGATTGCTTCGCTTCGCTCGCAATGACGGGAGCGTGGCGGACCCCGGCACGGGGCCGGGGCGACGATGATGGTCGGAAGAGCCTAGCGTATCATTGCGAGGGAACCGCATGCGCGTCCTCCCTCGATTGGGGCGCCGGCTGCGGCGCGTCGCGATCGGCGATGAGCTGGCCGCCGGCGCCGTAGTTCTCGGTCGAGACCTCGACGATGTTCACCTGCACCGCCGCCGGGTTCTTGCCAAGGCGCGCGACCATGACGGCGGTCACGTCGGCGACGATCCCGGCCTTCTGCTCGCGCGTGGCACTGCCCGCGATACGGATGTCGATGAACGGCATCGCGGCTTACGCCTCCTCGCCCTCGGCCGCCGCTTCGGCCGGTTCGTCGTCGAACCAGTGCGCGCGCGCGGCCATGATGATCTCGTTGCCCTGCTCTTCCGACAGGCCGTATTCGCCGAGCACGCCGCCCTTGTCCTCCGCACGCGGCGGCGGCGCGTTCTCGCTGCGGCGGCGCGGTTCGGCGCGCTTCTTGGCGATCAGCTCGTCGGTGGCGAGGTCCGCCAGGTCGTCGAGCGTCCTGATCCCCGCCTTGCCCAGCGTCACCAGCATCGCTTCGGTCATGTAGGGCATGCCGGCCAGCGCGTCCTCGACGCCCAGCGATCGGCGCAGCTCGCGGTTGGCCTCCTCGCGGCGCTCGAGCGCTTCCTGCGCGCGGCTCTGCAGCTCCTGGCCCAGCTCCTCGTCGAAGCCCTCGATTCCGGCCAGCTCGTCCAGCTCGACATAGGCGACCTCTTCCAGCTCGCCGAAGCCCTCGGCGACCAGCAGCTGCGCCAGCGTCTCGTCGACGTCGAGCTCCTTCTCGAACATCGTCGAGCGCTCGACGAATTCCTTCTGGCGCTTTTCGCTGGCGTCGGCCTCGGTCAGGATGTCGATCGCCTTGCCGGTCAGCTGCGACGCGAGCCGCACGTTCTGGCCCCGGCGGCCGATCGCCAGGCTGAGCTGGTCGTCTGGCACCACCACCTCGATGCGGTCGTCCTCCTCGTCGATGACGACGCGGGCGACGTTCGCCGGCTGGAGCGCGTTGACGACGAAGGTCGCGGTGTCGGGCGACCACGGGATGATGTCGATCTTCTCGCCCTGCATCTCCTGCACCACCGCCTGCACGCGGCTGCCCTTCATGCCGACGCACGCGCCGACCGGGTCGATGCTGCCGTCGTGGCTGATCACGCCGATCTTGGCGCGGCTGCCGGGGTCGCGCGCGGCGGCCTTGATCTCGATGATGCCGTCATAGATCTCGGGCACTTCCTGCGCGAACAGCTTCTTCATGAAATCGGGGTGCGCGCGGCTGAGGAAGATCTGCGGGCCGCGATTCTCACGCCGGACGTTGAGGATGATCGAGCGGACGCGGTCGCCGACGCGGACCAGCTCGCGCGGGATCTGCTGGTCGCGGCGGATCACGCCCTCGGCGCGGCCCAGGTCGACGACGACGTGGCCGAACTCGACGCGCTTGGCGACGCCGATGATGATCTCACCGACGCGGTCCTTGAATTCCTCGAACTGGCGCTCGCGTTCGGCATCGCGGACCTTCTGGAAGATGATCTGCTTCGATGCCTGAGCCTGGATGCGGCCGAACTCGATCGGGGGCAGCGGATCGACGATGAAGTCGCCGACCACCGCGCCCGCCTGAAGCTTCTGCGCGTCCTTGACCGAGACCTGCTTGAAATAATCGTCGACCGCCTCGACCACCTCGACCACGCGCCACAGGCGCAGGTCGCCAGTGTTGGGATCGAGCTTGGCGCGGATGTCGTTCTCGGCGCCGTAGCGATTCTTGGCGGCGCGCTGGATCGCGTCCTCCATCGCCTCGATGACGATGGCCTTGTCGATGAGCTTCTCGCGCGCGACCGAATCGGCGATCGCGATCAGTTCGGCCTTGTTGGCGGAAATGGCGGTGGCCATGCCTCTTACCCTTCTGTTTCGATAATCTTGTCGGCGCCCTCGGACGAGAGCGGCGCAGTAGCGGCGATGAGCGCGTCGGTGATGACGAGCTTGGCGTCGGCGATGGCGGCGAACGGGACCGTCATCGCGTGGAACTTGCGGACGTCGACCGTCACCTGATCGCCGTCGGTGCCGGCGAGCAGGCCGTTGAGCTGCTTGCGCCCCTCGATCGGCTCGGCGAGGGTGACGCGCGCCTCATGGCCCTTCCAGTCGTCATAGTCCTGGAGCCGGGTGAGCGGCCGGTCGATGCCGGGCGAGCTGACTTCCAGCCGATAGGCGTGGTCGATCGGATCGCGGCCGGCGGCCTCCAGCTCGTCGAGCCGGTCGGAGATGCGGCGCGACAGGTCGGCGCAATCGTCGATCGAGAGCTGGCGCGTGTCGGGGCGCTCGGCCATCACCTGCAGCGTCGGATCGCTCTTGCCGCCGAACATCTTCACGCGCACGAGCGCCAGCCCCAGGGCGGTGGCCTCTGGTTCGATCAGCTTCGTGAGGGCGGCGATGTCGGTCACTTGGATCCTTCGCGGACAGGAACGGTGCTTCGCTGCCGGGCGTCTCCGCCCAGCCTCGCCAAGGTGTCACGATGTCGAGAAAGCACGCGCCATATAGACGGTCGGCGCGCGGGGGGCAACCCCGTTGCCGCGCACCCGGCGCCGCGGCGGCGTTTGCAATCCGGCGACCTTGCCGCTACAGGCCCGCGCTTCCGCGATTTTATTCCCGAATCGCCCGGCCAGTGTGGGCTGCCGCGGCGCTTCACGAAATCGTCGATTGATAAGGAGACGAAAATGCCCAAGCTCAAGACCAAGAGTGGGGTGAAGAAGCGCTTCAAGTTCACCGCCACCGGCAAGGTCAAGCACGGTGTCGCGGGCAAGCGCCACCGCCTGATCAGCCACAACGCGAAGTATATCCGCCAGAACCGCGGCACGTCCGTGCTCGCCGACGCCGACACGGCCCATGTGCGCCAGTGGGCGCCCTACGGCTTGAAGTAAGGGAGGGCTGAGCAATGGCACGAGTGAAGCGTGGCACGACCACCAAGGCCAAGCACAAGAGGATTCTGGAACAGGCGAAGGGCTATTACGGCCGTCGCAAGAACACGATCCGCATCGCCCGCCAGGCGGTGGAGAAGGCCGGCCAGTACGCCTATCGCGACCGCAAGGTTAAGAAGCGCACGTTCCGCGGCCTGTGGATCCAGCGCATCAACGCCGGCGTCCGCGCCGAGGGCCTGACCTATTCGCAGTTCATGCACGGGCTGAAGCTCGCGGGCATCGAACTCGACCGGAAGGTGCTGGCCGACATCGCGATGCACGAGGGCGACGCGTTTAGCGCCATCATCGCGCAGGCGAAGGCGGCTCTGCCCCAGGCCGCCTGAGCGACCTGACGCGAGCATTTGAGAACGGGGCGTCGGTGGGGTAACCACCGGCGCCCCTTTTCGTTTGAGCGGCGGATGGCTAGGGGAGGCGCCGTACCCTCCACCGATCGGGCCAAGCCTGTCGAGGCCCTGTATTTTTGCCGAGCCGTCGAAGGCCAGACCTTCGATACGCTCCGGGCGAACGGAATGTTAGAATGAGCGATCTCGACCAATTGCGCACCGATCTGCTGGCCGCGGTGGATTCCGCCGAAGGGCTCGACGCACTCGACGCGGTGCGGGTGCAGGCGCTGGGCAAGTCCGGCACGGTGACAGGCCTGCTCAAGACGCTGGGCGGCATGTCGCCCGAGCAGCGCCAGAGCGAGGGACCGCGCATCCAGGGGCTGCGCGAGGCGGTGGCCGACGCGATCGCGACGCGCAGGGACGCGCTGGAGCGCGCCGCGCTCGACGCCCGGCTGGCCAGCGAGACGCTCGACATGACGCTGCCGGTCGATGCCGTCGCGGCGGGCGGGGTGCATCCGGTCAGCCAGGTGATGGACGAACTGGCCGAGATCTTCGCCGATTTGGGCTTCGCCGTCGCCACCGGGCCGGAGATCGAGGACGACTGGCACAACTTCACCGCGCTCAATATCCCGGAGACGCATCCGGCGCGGGCGATGCACGACACCTTTTACCTGGCGGGCGATCACGAACGGCCGATGGTGCTGCGCACGCACACGTCACCCGTGCAGATTCGCGCGATGAAGGCGGCCGGCGGGACGCAGCCGGTGCGGATCATCGCCCCCGGCCGCACCTATCGCAGCGACAGCGACGCCACCCACACCCCGATGTTCCATCAGGTCGAGGGGCTGGTGATCGACAAGGGCATCACGCTCGGCCACCTCAAATGGACGCTGGAGACCTTCCTCAAGGCGTTCTTCGAGCGCGACGACATCGTGTTGCGGCTGCGCCCCAGCTACTTCCCGTTCACCGAACCGTCGGCGGAGGTCGATGTCGGCTACACCGTCATCAACGGCAAGCGCGTGATCGGCGGCGATCCGTCGCAGGGCGAGGGCGGCTGGATGGAGGTGCTCGGCAGCGGCATGGTCCACCGCAAGGTGATCGCGGCGGGCGGCTATGATCCCGATCAGTGGCAGGGTTTCGCCTTCGGCTGCGGGATCGATCGGCTGGCGATGCTCAAATACGGGATGGACGATCTGCGCGCGTTCTTCGACGGCGACCTGCGCTGGCTGAAACATTACGGGTTCGGCGCGCTCGACGTGCCCACGCTGTCCGGGGGAGTCGGCGCATGAAGTTCACGCTGGGCTGGCTCAAGGAGCATCTCGAGACGACCGCGTCGGTGGACGCGGTGGCGGAGGCGCTCACCCGCATCGGGCTGGAGGTCGAGGGGATCGAGGATCCGGGCGCGAAGCTCGCCGATTTCCGCGTCGCGCGCGTGCTGACCGCCGACAAGCATCCGCAGGCGGACAAGCTGCAGGTGCTGACGGTCGACGCCGGCGACGGCCCGCTGCAGGTGGTGTGCGGCGCCCCCAACGCCCGCGCCGGGCTGGTCGGCGTGTTCGGGATGCCCGGCGCGACGGTGCCCGCCAACGGCATGGTGCTGAAGGTCGCGGCGATCCGCGGCGTCGAATCGAACGGCATGATGTGTTCGACGCGCGAGCTGGAGCTGGGCGACGATCACGACGGCATCATCGAATTGCCCGCCGATGCCCCGGTCGGCACGCCCTATCCCGACTATGCCGGGCTGAGCGACCCGGTGTTCGACGTGTCGATCACCCCCAACCGGCAGGATTGCATGGGCGTGCGCGGCATCGCGCGCGATCTGGCGGCGGCGGGGCTGGGCACGCTCAGGCCGCTGCACGAGGTCTATTACCAGCCCTCGCTCGATCCGGTGCCCGGCGACGGCGCCGCGCCCGACGTGCGGATCGAGGATGGTGAGGGGTGCCCGGCGTTCTACGCGCAGGCGGTGTCCGGCGTGGCCAACGGGGACTCGCCCGACTGGATGCGGCGCAGGCTGACGGCGATCGGGCAGAAGCCGATCTCGACGCTGGTCGACATCACCAATTTCGTGTCGATCGACCTTGGCCGCCCGCTCCACGTCTACGACCGGGCACGGCTGGACGGGGGGCTGGTCGCGCGCAAGGCGGTCGACGGCGAACAGGTGCTGGCGCTCAACGGCAAGACCTATGCGCTCGATTCGACGATGACGGTGATCGCCGACGACAGCGCGGTCCACGACATCGGCGGAATCATGGGCGGCGAGCATTCGGGCGTGTCGGCCACGACCACCGACGTGCTGATCGAATGCGCGTGGTTCGATCCCGAACATATCGCGCGCACCGGGCAAAAGCTGATGCTGACCAGCGACGCGCGCCAGCGGTTCGAACGCGGCGCCGATCCCGCGTTCCTCGACGTGGGGCTGTCGATCGCGACGCGACTGGTGGTCGAATATTGCGGCGGCGCGCCAAGCCCGGTCACGCGTGCCGGAACGGCGCCCGACCCGGCAAGGATCGTCGCCTATGATCCGGCGCTGGCGGAAACGCTGGGCGGGCTGGCGGTGGCGCCGGCGCGGCAGGCGGAGATACTGGACAGCCTGGGCTTTCTGGTCGCGCCGCTCGACGGCAATGGCGATCCGGTCGACCTCGACCAGTCGTTCGAGGCGTTCCGCGTCACCGTGCCGAGCTGGCGCCGCGACGTCGATGGCCCGGCCGATCTGGTCGAGGAGGTGATCCGCATCGAGGGCATCGACAATGTGCCGTCGATGCCGCTGCCGCGCGTGCCGGGCGTTGCCCGCCCGACCGCGACGCCGGCGCAGAAGGTGGAGCGCAAGCTGCGTCGGACCGCCGCCGCGCGCGGGCTGGCCGAGGCGGTGACGTGGAGCTTCATCGCCGAGGGCGAGGCGGCGCCGTTCGGTGGCGGCGCGTGGACCGTCGCCAACCCGATCAGCGAGGACATGAAGGTGATGCGGCCGTCGCTGCTGCCCGGCCTGCTGTCGGCGGCGGGCCGCAACCTGAAGCGCGGCGCGACGTCGGTACGGCTGTTCGAGGTCGGCCGGCGCTATCTGGCCGATGCCGAGCGCCCGACGCTGGGCGTGGTGCTGGCCGGTGACGCGCGGCCGCGCGGCTGGACGACGGGCAAGGCCGGCGGTTTCGATGCGTTCGACGCCAAGGCCGAGGCGCTGGCACTGCTCGAGGCGGCGGGCGCGCCGGTCGCCAACCTGCAGGTGATGCCTGTCCCGAGCGCCGTCGAGGGAGGGGAGGCCGGCGACAACTGGCACCCCGGCCAGTCGGGCACGCTGCGGCTGGGGCCAAAGACCGTGCTGGCGGCGTTCGGGATGCTCCATCCCGCGACGCTCAAGGCGTTCGACCTCGACGGCGACGTCGCGGCGGTGGAATTGTATCTCGACGCGCTGCCGGCCAGGCGCGGCACGGGCTTCATGCGCGCGGCCTACGCACCGCCCGCATTGCAGGCGGTGACGCGCGATTTCGCCTTCCTGGTGCCCGACAGCGTGAAGGCCGGCGATCTGGTGCGCGCGGTGCGCGGCGCCGACAAGGACGCGATCGTCGATGCGCGGCTGTTCGATCGTTTCGTCAAGGACGGCCAGACCTCGCTGGCGGTCGAGGTGACGATGCAGCCGGGGGCCAAGAGCTTCACCGATGCCGAGCTGAAGGCGGTCGCCGACAAGGTGGTCGCGGCGGCGGCGAAGCTGGGGGCGAGCCTGCGTGGCTGACGCGCCCTTTCCCCGCCGCACCTTCGCGATCATCTCGCACCCCGACGCCGGCAAGACTACGCTGACCGAAAAGCTGCTGCTCAAGGGCGGCGCGATCCACCTCGCCGGCCAGGTCAAGGCGCGCGGAGCCGCCCGCCGCGCACGATCGGACTGGATGGCGATCGAGCAGCAGCGCGGCATCTCCGTCACCAGCTCGGTGATGACGTTCGAACGCGACGGCATCACCTTCAACCTGCTCGACACGCCGGGGCACGAGGATTTCAGCGAGGATACCTATCGCACGCTGACCGCGGTCGATTCGGCGGTGATGGTGATCGATGCCGCGCGCGGCATCGAGGCGCAGACGCGCAAGCTGTTCGAGGTGTGCCGGCTGCGCAGCGTGCCGATCATCACCTTCATCAACAAGGTCGATCGCGAGGGGCGGGCGCCCTATGAGCTGCTCGACGAGATCGCCGACGTGCTCGCGCTCGACGTCGCGCCGATGACGTGGCCGGTCGGCATGGGCGGCACGTTTGAGGGCGTCTATGATATCGCCGCCGACCGGATCGCGCGGCCCGACGGCGGCAGCCGCGAGTTCCAGGGACGCATGGAGCAGGCACCGACGCTGCCCGAGGCGATCCGCGACGAGATCGAGCTGGCCAGCGCCGGCTATGCCGCGTTCGACGGCGACGCCTATCGCCACGGCGATCTGACTCCGGTCTATTTCGGATCGGCGCTCAAGGAATTCGGGGTCGAGGAACTGATCGAGGCGCTGGCGGTCCATGCCCCGCCGCCGCGCCCGCAGCCGGCCGAACCGGCGCCCGTGTCGCCCGACCGCGCCGACGTCACCGGATTCGTGTTCAAGGTTCAGGCCAACATGGACCCCAATCACCGCGATCGCATCGCGTTCATGCGAATGTGCTCGGGCACCTTCAAGCGGGGCATGAAGCTGACCCCGACCGGCCACGGCAAGCCGATCGCGATCCATTCGCCGATCCTGTTCTTTGCCCAGCAGCGTGAACTGGCGGACGAGGCCTATCCCGGCGACATCATCGGCATCCCCAACCACGGCACGCTGAGGGTGGGTGATACGCTGTCGGAGCGCGCCGACGTCCGCTTCACCGGCCTGCCCAATTTCGCGCCCGAAATCCTGCGCCGCGTCGCGCTGAAGGACCCGACCAAGACCAAGCAGCTCCGCAAGGCGCTCGACGACATGGCCGAGGAAGGGGTGACGCAGGTGTTCTACCCCGAGATCGGATCGAACTGGATCATCGGCGTGGTCGGCCAGCTCCAGCTCGACGTGCTGCTGAGCCGGCTGGCGGCGGAGTACAAGGTCGCGGCCGGGCTGGAGCCGTCGCCCTATGACACCGCGCGCTGGATCAGCGCGGAGAACGCCGCCGACCTCAAGGGCTTCATCGATCTCAACAAGGGCGCGATGGCCAAGGACCGCGACGGCAACCCGGTGTTCCTGGCCAAATCGGCGTGGGAAATCGGCTATGTCGCCGATCGCTATCCCAAGGTGGCATTCGCCGCGACGCGGGAGCGGTGACGCTCGCTGCCAAGGTCAGGATGACATGAGGCTGACCTGACGCGTCATTGCGAGCGTAGCGAAGCAATCCAGATCGCGTCGGTGGATTGCTTCGCTACGCTCGCAATGACGATTCAAGCTGAGGTCATCCGACTCTAAACGGCGTCGATCCAGTCGCGCCGCAGCGGGCGGACCGCCAGCAGCATCAGCACCGCAGCGACCAGATAGAAGCTGAGCGCCGCCATCAGCGAATAGCGCAGCGATTCCTCACCGAATCGCTGCGCCATCCCGTCGGACATCGCCCCCATCACCCACGATCCCAGGCCCAGGCCGAGCAGGTTGTTGATGAACAGGAAGCTGGCCGACGCGGTCGCGCGCATGTGCGCGGGGACCAGGTTCTGCACGGCGGTGGTCACCGGGCCGAGCCACAGGATATTGAGCCCGTTGGGGATGAGCAGGAACAGCCATGCCGCCACCGGCGACGACGACCAGAAACCGGCGGCGAACAGCGGGAGCGTGATCAGCCAGGCAACGGCGGGAAGCTTCGCATAGACGCCGCGATCGCCGCCGCCGAGCCGGTCGGCGAGCCACCCGCCCGCGAACACGCCCAGCGTGCCGCCAATCAACAGCAGCGTTCCGACGAATTGCGACACGCCGATCAGGTCCATCCCGAAACTGCGGATGAACAGCGAGGGCACCCAAAAGGCGAGGCCATAGCCGCACATCGAGCTGAACGCTGCGGCGAACGCCATCAGCCAGAAACTCGGCTTGCGCGCGAGGATCGCGAACACCGCGGACACCGGCGCCCGCTCGACCGCCGCGACCACTCGCGGATCGGCCCCGCCATGCCTGGGTTCACGAACCACCAGGCGAAAGATCGGCGCAATGACGACACCCGCCAGCCCGACCACGATGAACGCCCACCGCCAGTTGATCGTCGCGGCGATATAGCCGCCAAGCAGCGCGCCGGCGCCAAGCCCGATCGGAATCCCCAGCGAATAGATCGCCAGCGCGCGCGCGCGGCGTTCGGGCGGGAAATAATCCGCGATGATCGCATAGGACGGCGCGACACCCCCCGCCTCGCCGACCCCGACGCCGAGCCGAAACAGGAACAGCGACCAAAAGCCGGTGGCGACCCCGCACAGCGCGGTGAACCCGCTCCATACGGCGAGCGAGATCGTCACCACCCAGGTGCGGCTGGTGCGGTCCGCCAGCAACGCCAGCGGGATCGCCAGCGTCGAATAGAGCAACGCAAAGGCGATTCCGCCCAGTGCGCCGAGTTGGGTATCCGTCAGGCCAAGTTCGGCCTTGATCGGCTGAACGAGGATGCCGAGAATCTGCCGGTCGAGGAAATTGAAGGTGTAGACGAGCAGCAGCATCGCCAGCACCAGCCGGGGATAGCCGGCACGCGTGGTTCGGTCGGTCACGGCGATCCCTTCATCTTCCTCTTCCCCGCATACGACGGGGCCGAAGCGTCCGTGTCAACGGAAGCCTCGGCCCGCGCGCATTTCAGGTCGATCAGAACTTTACGGTGAAGCTGCCGAACACCTGGCGCGGATTGCCGTAGAAGGCGGTGGCGACGCCTTCCTGCCCGAGCGTCGGCGTGTAGCCGCCGGCCGGGTTGAGGATGATCGCGCCGGTCGCGGCGTTGGCGTTGATATACTGGTAGCCGCCGATCTTGTAATGTTCGTCGGTCAGGTTCTTGCCGTAGACGCCGATTGAGTAATTGCCCCAGGCATAGGTCAGCCCGGCATCCCACAGCGTATAGCCCGGCTGATCGAGGAACGGGCTGGCGACCTCGAACTGGTGGGTCATGCTGCGGTACGACAGCGTGGTGTTGGCCGTCACCGCGCCGGGGCCGACCGGCAGCACCAGGCTGGCGGTGCCGGACGCAGTCCGGTCGGGCGTGTTCTGGAAGAAGCGATAGGCGGCGACGTCGGTGCCGGTCGGGCCGATGAACGTCTTGTACTTGGCGTCGAGATAACCGAGCGTACCGGCCAGGTTGAACGACGATCCGCCGCCGGCAAAGCCGCGCGCGAGCACGGCGTTCGCTTCAAGCTCGATACCCTTGATCGTCGCCTTGGCCGCGTTGGTGGTGATGCCGCAGAAGCTCTGCACCCCGTTGACCAAGCAGCCGACCGAGCCCGGCACCTGGACGTCGGTATAGTCCGAATAGAAACCGTCCAGCGCCCAGGTCAGGCGACGATCGAACACCGCGCCCTTCCAGCCGATCTCATAGGTCTTCACCGTCTCCGGATCGAAGGAGAGGTAATTATAGATGTCCTGATAGCTGCGGCCCGCTGTCGGGTTGCTGATCGGTGCCGACGTACCCGATCCGCGCGGATCGAAGCCGCCGCCCTTGAAACCTTCCGAATAGGAAGCATAGAGCATGTGGTCTTCGCTCGGCTTGAAAGCCAGCGACGCGCGCGGGGTGAAGCGCTTGAAATTCGCCTTGCCCCGGAAATCGGTCGCCGGAGCGCCGAGTTGCACTGCACTGCCACCGAAGAACTTGGTCGGCCCGTTCAGGTAATTGGCCTTGAACACATGCGCGTCGCGCTGGTCCCAGGTGTAGCGACCGCCCAGCGACAGGCTGATCTGCGGCGTGAAGTCATAGGTGAAATCGGCGTAGATCGACGACGTCTCGGTCTTGACCTCGCCGGCGGTGAACGCATCGAGTCCGGGCAGGCTGGCGAGCGCGCCGGTGGTGAACAGCAGCACATCGAACCGCGTCTCGGCCTTGGCGCCCAGATAGTAGAAGCCGACCAGGCCGTTCAGCTTGTCGCTCTTGTAGAGGAGCTGGAATTCCTGGCTGGTCTGCTGGTTGCGATAGACCGCCGGCACGTCGACGTCGGCCGCCGGGTTCGAATCAAAGTCGATCGGCGTGTACGACCGGTCCTTGCGCCAGGCGCTGATGCTGCGCAGCGTCAGCGCGTCGGTCAGATCGGCGGTCGCCGACAGCGACAGGCCGCCGGCCTCGATATCCTGCTCGGGATTGACCAGTCCGGCGCGGGTGTCGAACACGTTGTCGAGCACGGGCAGCTTCGACTGGATGCCCGGGATCAGCCGGTGGCCGTTGCGCGGCGACGAGGTGTCGTGGGTATAGTCGCCGGTCAGCCGCACGAACAGCCGCTCGTCGGGCGAAGTGAACTCGATCGTGCCGCGTCCGGCCCACAGATCCTTGTTGTAGTTCTCCAGCCCGTTGGTCAGGTTCTTGCCGAAGCCGTCGCGGGTCAGCCGCGCGATCGACCCGCCGACCTTGACCATCGAACCGATCGGCGCCGACACGCTGGCGATGCCGTCGAGCTGGTTGTAGCTGCCGTAGCTGCCCTTGAGCTTCAGCTCGAACCGGTCGGGCAGCTTGCGCGTGACATATTTGATCGCGCCGCCGATGGTGTTGCGGCCGTAGAGCGTGCCCTGCGGCCCGCGCAGCACCTCGATCCGCTCGACATCATAGACGTCGAGCACCGCCGCCTGCGGACGATTGAGGTAGACGTCGTCGAGATAGACGCCGACGCCCGCCTCGAACCCCGGCACCGGATCCTGCTGGCCGACGCCGCGAATGAAGGCCGACAGCGTCGAATTGGTGCCGCGCGACACCTTCAGCGTGGTGTTGGGGGTGACGTTCTGGATGTCGGTCAGGTCGAGCGCGCCGCTCTTCGCCAGCCGGTCCTCGGTAAAGGCGGTCACCGCGATCGGCACGTCGAGCAGCGATTCGGCGCGGCGGCGCGCGGTGACGACGATGTCGCCGTCGCTGGCGCCCTGATCGGCCTGCGCGGCAACGGGCGCATCCTGCGCGGTGACGGCGGCGGTGGCCGGCAGCGCGGACAGCGCGACGATCGCGGCCCCGAGGTTGAGCAGCGTGCGAGTCGACGGCGCGAAACGAATCATCGAAAATCCCTCCCCTTCGGCACTCCCGGTCACGGCGGGGTTGTGCGTGGTATGCGAGTCGAATACTGAAAGTTGAACCATGTTTCAACTTCGCGAGGGGGAGGGTCGGGCGATGACCGGCGAACGTGTCAAAAACGCCACACTGCCAACCGACGCGGCGAGCGCCGGCAAGGCACCGCGCACCGAACGCGGCCGGCGCACGCAGAACGCGATCCTCGACGCCGCGGCCGCCGAGTTCGGGGAGAAGGGGTTCCACGACGCGTCGATCAGCGGCATCACCCGCCGCGCCGGCGTCGCGCTGGGCAGTTTCTACACCTATTTCGATTCGAAGGACGCGGTGTTCCGCGCGCTGGTGCGGCACATGTCCGGACAGGTGCGCGATCACGTCGCCCCCGGCATCCGCGCAGCCCCCGACGGGATCGCCGCCGAACGCGCCGGGCTGGCGCAGTTCGTCGCGTTCGTCCGCCAGCATAAGGAGATCTACCGGATCATCGACGAAGCCGAATTCGTCGATCCGGAGAGCTTTCGCGCGCACTACGCCACCACCGCCGAGCGAATCTGCCAGCGATTGCAGGCCGCCGCGGCGCGCGGCGAGCTGCGCGGGGACGTGGGCGAGGTCCATGCCTGGGCGGTGATGGGAATGAACGTGTTCCTGGGCCTGCGCTATGGCGTGTGGGCGGAGGACGTCAGCCCAGAGGCGCTGGCCGACACCGTCGCCGACATGCTGGCGCGCGGGATCGCGGCGTAGCGCCGCGCGTAGCGACACCATTCAGAGGCCGCCGGCTCGCTGGATTGCCGGGGGGCTGCGCCCCTCGCAAGGACCAGGCGGGGGTAGCCGCTGCGCCTACCGGATGGTGAAGCGCACCTGATCCACCGTGCGCCCGCCCAGATCGACCAGCCGCAACAGGTGCGTCCCCGGCGGTGGGAGCAGCAGCGGCTGGGAGTCCGCCGCGCCCAGATCGCGCCGGTCGAGCAGCAGGCGGTGGCCGGTAACTTCACCCGACACGCCGACCGCCAGCCGCTGCCGCGCCGGGGGGATGTCGGGATCGAGCGCATAGACGCTGCCCGAGACCGGGGTGGTGATGCGCGGCCGGCGCGCGGCGGCCGGCGCGGCGGCGAGCTGGGTCTGCGCGGTGCCGGCGAGGAAATATTCGCGGCGCGGCTGCTCGCGCGCGTCGGCGAAGCGGATCGCGCGCGCCTCGATCCCGGCCGGCATCGGCGGCGGACCGTCGCCGCCGTCGCCGAGCGCCATCATCACGTCGCGCCACACCGGCGCGGCGCCCGAGGTGCCGGAGACGGCGCGCATCGAATCGCCCTCGAGATTCCCCACCCAGACCGCGACGGTGTAGCGATCGGACCAGCCGACACACCAATTGTCGCGCATCCCCTTCGAGGTGCCGGTCTTGGCCGCGGCCCAGAAGGGGAGGCGGAGCGCGCTGTCGGCGCCGAAGGCATCGGCGCGCGCCGAGGCGTCGGCGAGGATGTCGCCGACGATGAAGGCGGCGCCGGGGTTGACGATCTGGCGTGGGGTTTCGGCTTTCTCGCCCAGGCGATAATGCACC
>NZ_DATMGG010000165.1:0-17969 GCF_035555815.1 Sphingomonas sp. | reverse complement strand
CGGCGGCGGACTGGCGCTGACCCGCTACGTCACCCGCCGGATCGACGGTGTCGCCACCACCGCCGACGCGGTCGCCGCCGGCGATCTGGCGCGGCGCGTGGTCGTCGCGGAACGCCACGGCGATGCGTTCGACCGGCTGGGGGCGCGGGTCAACGCGATGCTCGACCGGATCGAGCGGCTGATGGGCGAACTGCGCATCGTCACCGACAGCGTCGCGCACGATCTGCGCTCCCCCATCGCCCGGCTGCGCGCGCGGGCGGAGGCGGCGCTGGCCGCCGACGATCCCACACAGCGCGACGCCGCGCTGGCCGGGCTGGTCACCGAAACCGATATCGTCACCCGGATGCTGGCGGTGCTGCTGGAGATCAGCCGGTCGGAAGTCGCCACGCGCAGCGGATTCGCCGACGCCGCGCCCGCCGAACTGCTCACCGCGCTGGCCGAACTCTACGAGCCGCTGGCGGAGGAGGACGGCGCGGCGTTGACGCTGGCGATCGACGCCGACGTGCCGGCGATGCCGCTGCACCGCGAACTGCTGTCGCAGGCGCTGGCCAATCTGGTCGACAACGCGCTGCGCCATGGCGGGGAGGGGGCGCCGATCGTGCTGCGGCTGGCAGCGTCGGGCGACGAGGTGCGTTTCCAGGTCGAGGATCGCGGCCCCGGCATTCCCGCCGATCAGCAGGCGGAGGCGCGGCGCCGGTTCGGCCGGCTCGATCCCGCGCGCAGCAAGCCAGGGGCGGGGCTGGGGCTGGCGCTGGTCGAGGCGGTGGCGCGGCTGCACGGCGGGCGACTCGACCTGGCCAACAATGCGCCGGGGCTGATCGCCGCGATCGTGCTGCCGGTGCGCGGCGCATGAGTCTGGCAAAACAGGGTAAACCGGCGGGGGTCAGGGTTTCAGGTTGACAACTCGGGTTGACAGGGGCCGAGCGCGCGCCTACCTGACGCCTCTCCGAAACACCGGTTGCCCGGCGGCGCTTGTCTGCGCGCGCCGGAATTTCGCGTTTCGGAAAAGCAACGCGATGAGATGGGGCCGGCCAGCCATGCAGGCCCCGTGGAGCTGGGAGAAGCTATTTTATGGCACGTATTGCGGGCGTCAACATCCCGACCAACAAGCGCGTCGTTATCGCGCTTCAGTATATCCACGGCATCGGCCAGGCCAAAGCCAAGGAAATCACCACGAAGCTGGACATCGCGCCTGAGCGCCGTGTGCAGGACCTGACCGATCAGGAAGTCCTCCAGATCCGCGAAGCGATCGACGCCGGTTACAAGGTGGAAGGCGATCTTCGCCGCGAAACCTCGATGAACATCAAGCGTCTGATGGACCTGGCCTGCTATCGCGGCCTGCGTCATCGCAAGGGCCTGCCGGTCCGCGGCCAGCGCACGCATACCAATGCGCGCACCCGCAAGGGCAAGGCGAAGCCGATCGCGGGCAAGAAGAAGTAAGCGCGGGGCGCTTATTTCTCCGCCGGAGGCGGGTTCGAGGTGGATAGCCTCCCGGCCTCCGCACCAGAATACAGGGTCAGGAATTCCAAATGGCACGTGAACCGCAGCGTATTCGCCGTCGCGAACGCAAGAACATCACCGCCGGTGTTGCCCATGTCAACGCCAGCTTCAACAACACCATGATCACCATCACCGATGCGCAGGGCAATGCGATCAGCTGGTCGTCGGCCGGCATGATGGGCTTCAAGGGCTCGCGCAAGTCGACCCCCTACGCGGCGCAGGTCGCCGCCGAGGACGCCGGCAAGAAGGCCGCCGAACACGGCGTCCGCACGCTCGAGGTCGAGGTCAAGGGCCCCGGCTCGGGCCGCGAATCGGCGCTGCGCGCGTTGCAGGCGGTCGGCTTCCAGATCACGTCGATCCGTGACGTGACGTCGATCCCGCACAACGGCGTGCGTCCGTCGAAGCGCCGGCGCGTCTAACTATCCGTCTCGTCGGCGCGCGGTTGATCGCGCTGCGCCGATGATTCCTCACTGGCCGGAGCCTCTCCCAGCTCCCGCCCAAAACCAAGGGGAAGCCCGTGTCCGTCAACGCAAAGAATTGGCAGGAACTCAAGAAGCCGACCGGCCTCGAGAAGAAGTCGGGTGGTGACGGCAAGCGCAAGGCGACCTTCGTCGCCGAACCGCTCGAGCGCGGTTTCGGCCTGACGCTCGGCAATGCGCTGCGCCGGGTACTGCTGTCGTCGCTCCAGGGTGCCGCCGTCACCTCGATCAAGATCGAGAACGTGCTCCACGAATTCTCGTCGCTGGCGGGGGTCCGTGAGGACGTCACCGACATCGTCCTGAACGTGAAGCAGATCGCGCTGCGGATGCAGGGCGAAGGGCCGAAGCGGCTCCAGCTCGCCGCGACCGGCCCCGGCGCGGTAAAGGCCGGCGACATCGCCGTGTCTGGCGACATCGAGGTGATGAACCCCGATCTCGTCCTGTGCCACCTCGATGATGGCGCGACGCTCAACATGGAACTGACCGCCGACACCGGCAAGGGCTATGTCCCCGCCGGATCGAACCGGCCGGCCGACGCGCCGATCGGGCTGATCCCGGTCGACGCGCTCTACTCGCCGGTCCGTCAGGTCAGCTACAAGGTCGAGAACACCCGCGTCGGGCAGGAGCTTGACTACGACAAGCTCACGCTGACGATCGAGACCGACGGCACCGTCACGCCGGAGGACGCCGTGTCCTACGCCGGCCGCATCCTGCAGGACCAGCTCGCGCTGTTCGTCCACTTCGACGATTCGGCGTTGCCGCGTTCCGCGCCGGTCGGCGTCGCTGCGCCGACCGCGACGCAGGAAGTGTCGGGCGACACCGCGACGATCAACCGCTTCCTGCTCAAGAAGGTCGACGAGCTCGAACTGTCGGTGCGTTCGGCCAACTGCCTCAAGAACGACAACATCATCTACATCGGCGATCTGGTCCAGAAGACCGAGGCCGAGATGCTGCGCACGCCGAACTTCGGCCGCAAGTCCTTGAACGAGATCAAGGAAGTGCTGTCGAGCATGGGCCTGCGCCTCGGCATGGAAATCCCCGGCTGGCCGCCCGAGAACATCGAGGAAATGGCCAAGAAGCTGGAACAGGAAATCCTGGGCTGAGCCCGGCGTCCGGGGTTAGCGATGCTAATCCCGGATTGATCGCCGGGCCCGGCCGGCGGCGCCCGCGCCGTCCGACGACTCGGTTTTGCCGAGTCGGGCTTCCAAGGGAAAGTCTCCGCGCACGCGTGCGTCAGCGGTGACTTTCCTGTGACTTTTCGGGTTTCGGGTGGCGGCCCGGTTCCAAGCGCCACCGGGTCTGGGGTTCCGTAAGACGGCCCCTTAACGAACTGAAGGAAAAGAAAAATGCGTCATCGTGTCGGCGGCCGTAAGCTGCAGCGTACCTCGGCTCATCGTATCGCGCTGTTCCGCAACATGTCGGCCGCGCTGATCAAGCATGAGCAGATCACCACCACCGTCGCCAAGGCGAAGGAGCTTCGCCCCTATGTCGAGAAGCTGATCACGCTGGCGAAGAAGGGCGGCCTGTCGAACCGCCGTCTGGCGCACGCCCGCCTGCTCGACGATGCGCAGCTGACCAAGCTGTTCGACGTGCTGGCGGCGCGCTATGCCGATCGCAACGGTGGCTACACCCGCATCATCAAGGCCGGCATCCGCGCGTCGGACGCCTCGCCGATGGCGATCATCGAATTCGTCGACCGCGACGTGTCGGCCAAGGGCCAGGATTCCGGCCCCGTGCTGAACGACGACGATTTCGAGGACGCTGCGTAAGCGACTCACTGCCACCGTTCGTGCTCAGGGCGAACGGAGACGGGCCAGCCTCACCAATATTGGGGCTTGTGAAGGGGGTCGTGGCCGATAGGCTGCGACCTTCTTCTCGTTTCGGGGGAAATCCCATGCGCCGCGCGCTGTTGCTTGCCCTTCCGCTGTTGCTCTCCGTTCCCGCCGCTGCACAGGACGCCATGATCCACTATCCCGATACCCGCCGCGTCGATCAGGTCGACGAACAGTTCGGCGTCAAGGTCGCCGATCCCTATCGCTGGCTGGAAAACGATGTCCGCACCGATTCCGCGGTGCGCGATTGGGTGACCGCGGAAAACAAGGTGACCGACGCGTATCTGGCGACGCTGCCCGGCCGCGACGCGTTCCGCACGCGGATGAAGGCGCTCTACGATTACGAACGGTTCGGCGTGCCGGTGAAGAAGGGCGGTCACTATTTCTACGCCCGCAATTCCGGGTTGCAGAATCAGGCGGCGCTCTACGTCCGTGACAGCGTGCAGGGCGAAGGGCGGCTGCTGATCGATCCGAACGGCTGGGCAAAGGACGGCGCCACCGCGCTGGGCGAATGGGTGCCGTCGGAGGATGGCGGCAAGGTCGCCTATACCGTGCAGGACGGCGGCACCGACTGGCGTACGCTCAAGCTGCTCGACGTCGCCACCGGCCAGCCGCTGGCCGATACGATCGAATGGGTGAAATTCTCGAACATCGCCTGGGCAAAGGACGGTTCGGGCGTCTATTATTCGCGCTTCGCCGCCCCGGCGGAAGGCGCCAAGTTCCAGGCGCTGAACGAGAACCAGCAAGTCTATTTCCACGCGATCGGCACGCCGCAGTCGGCTGACCGGCTGATCTACGCGACGCCCGACCACCCCCGATACGGCCACAGCGCGCAGGTCAGCGACGACGGCAAGTGGCTGATCATCACCACCACCGAAGGCACCGACGATCGCTATCAGGTGACGGTGATCGACCTGACCGCACCGACGCCCGCGCCGCGCACGATCTTCAAGGGGCTGGAGAACAACTGGAGCTATGTCGGCAATGTCGGGCCGAATTTCTATTGGGTGACCAACAAGGACGCGCCGCGCCTGCGCGTCGTCTCCACCAACCTGTTCGCGCGATCGGCGGTCCCGCCGATCCATGAGGTGGTGCCGCAGGATCAGGCGGTGCTCGACGGCGCGTCGATGATCGGCGGCAAGCTGGTGCTGTCGTACCTGGTCGACGTGAAGACCGAGGTGCGGATCCACGATCTCGACGGCAAGCGTGAGGGCGTGGTGCCGCTGCCCGGCATCGGCACCGCCAGCGGCTTCTGGGGCGATCCGGACGATGCGGAGACGTTCTTCGCCTTCACCAGCTTCGCCACGCCGACCACCATCTACCGCTACGATGTGAAGACCGCGCAGGCATCGGTCTGGGCGGCGCCAAAGGTCGCGTTCGACCCGGCCGACTATCAGGTCGACCAGCAATTCTACACGTCGAAGGACGGCACCCGCGTGCCGCTGTTCATCGTCCGCAGGAAGGGCGCGTTGCCGGTGGGCGGCGCGCCGACGATCCTCTACGGCTACGGCGGGTTCAACATCTCGATGACCCCGGCCTTTTCCGCGACGCGGCTGGCGTGGCTGGAACAGGGCGGGGTGTTCGCGGTCGCCAACCTGCGCGGCGGCGGCGAATACGGCAAGGCCTGGCACGACGCCGGGCGGCTGCTCAACAAGCAGAATGTGTTCGACGACATGATCGCGGCGGGCGAGTATCTGGTCACGCATGGCGTCACGTCCAGGGACAAGCTGGCGGTGCAGGGTGGGTCGAACGGCGGGCTGCTGGTCGGCGCGGTGGTCAACCAGCGGCCGGATCTGTTCGCGGCGGCGCTGCCGCAGGTCGGGGTGATGGACATGCTGCGCTTCGACCGCTTCACCGCCGGGCGCTATTGGGTCGACGATTACGGCTATCCGTCGAAGGAAGCCGATTTCCGCGCGCTCTATGCCTATTCGCCCTACCACAACATCCGCGCCGGCGCGGGCTATCCGGCGATCTTGGTGACCACGGCGGATACTGACGACCGTGTGGTGCCCGGCCACAGCTTCAAATACGCCGCCGCGCTGCAAGCCGCCGACATCGGGCCAAAGCCGCACCTGATCCGCATCGAGACGCGCGCTGGCCACGGATCGGGCAAGCCGACCGACAAGATCATCGAGGAGGCGGCGGACATGTGGGCGTTCGCGGCGAAATGGACCGGGCTGGAGGTCAAGCCGATTCCCTGACGCATCCGAAACGTTCAGCCCCGTGACAGCCGGGCGGAGTCAGGGTGCGTGCACCATCAGGACGGGACGACGGACATGCGGATGATTCAGGGGTTGGGTGCGACGGCGGCGGCGCTGGCGATGGTCGGCATGGCGGTGCCGGCCGATGCGTCGGGCCAGCGGCGCGGGAACGGTCACGGGCCAAATCAGGGCCGCGGCCATCGCGGCGGCGACCGGATCGATGGCGGCGATCTGCTGCTCGGCGCGCTGCTGGCGGGCGGGGTGATCGCGATCGCCTCTGCCGCCGGCAAGAAATCGCGCAATGATGCCCGATATGCCGAAGACGCCGGCCCGCCGCCGTCCGACGCCGACGCCGGCGCCGATCATCTCGACGATGCGATGCCGGCGCCCCCGCCCGGCAATGGCCCGGCGCTGGCGGAGAGCGACGCCGCCGATGCCTGTGCCGAAGCGGCCGAATCGCGTGCGTCGGAATATGCCCGCGTCGCGCGTGTCTCCGACATCGGATCGGTCGATCCGGCGGGCAACGGCGGTTGGTACGTCCAGGGGACGATCGAGCTGCGCGACGGCTATCGCGACACCGCGCCGCGCCACGAACGCTTCCGCTGCTCGGTCGGCGGCTCGGGCGTGCCGAGCGTCAGGATCGACAACGCCCCCGACGCGCCGCCGCCGCTCAACTAGCGAAAGCTGGCCTCGTCCGCCCACAACAGGACGTTCTGTTCGTCGTGCACCCCCTCGATGCGCAGCGCGCTGCCGGCGGGCGGGCGCACCGGGCAGTCGAACGGGTAGAACAGCGTCGCCCAGCTTGAGCTGGGACCGGGGCCGGGGCGGGTCTCATACACCGTCTCGGCGTCGAGCTGGAACCGCATCCATTGCACCACGCCGCTGACCCGCCCGCCGTCGGCGATGCAGTCGGTCCACGCGCGCAGCGGCCCCCACGGCCCGCCGGTGGTGAAGTCGAAATGGAACAGCTCCTTCGCCGGGCTGCGCAGCCGCAGGTCGGGATCGTCGGTCTTGACCAGTTGCGGCCGTTCGGCGAGCGCGTGGAACAGCGACACGTCGAACCCGGCGACGTCGTAGAGGAATTCGCGCTCGGGCAGCGGCAGGTCGGCCAGCGCGACCAGGATCTGCCCCGATTCGGGCACCATGCGGCCGCCGGGCTTCAGCAGCCGCCGCACCGCGTCGTTCATCACCGGCAACGCCGCTTCCGCCAGCAGATCGTTGGAGATGATCTCCGACACCAGCACGTCGACCGGCGCGCCGCCCAGATCGACGGCGAGGTCCAGGTCGGTCGATTTCTTGGCGATCACCGTCACTCGGTCGGCCAGCCCGTTGGCGGCGACGATCGCGCGTGCCGCCTCCGCCACCGCCGGGTTCATCTCGCAGCTGTAGACGTGGCCCGCCCCGGCGCGCGCCGCCATCATCGCCAGCAGCCCGGTGCCCGATCCGATGTCCAGCACGGTGCAGCCGGGCGTCACCGCGCGCCGGATCGCGGCGTCATAGGCGGTGTTGCGGCGGTGATCGGCGATGATGCGGAAGTGCCATGACGGCACCGCCGCGGCGAACGGCTCATGCGTCAGGATCGCGATTTCGGGATCGTGCGGCGCCAATGCCCGCGCGCGGCGCGCGATCGGATAGGCGTCGCCCTCACGCCCCATCGTCCGGGCGAGGCGGGAGAGGGTGGTCAATTCGCGGGGGTCGTCGCCGGCCCGCTGCACCATCTGGTCGAAATCGGCGGGCGTGTCGGCCCGGATCGTCGTTTCTTCGTTCATCCCCTGCCGTGGCAGTCCACGGCGACGGGCGCAAGCGGCGTGCTTTACACGAGCGCCCCGCCTGCCTAACCGCCCGTCATGGACACCCGACCCGATTCCATCCTGATCATCGACTTCGGCAGCCAGGTCACCCAGCTGATCGCCCGCCGCGTGCGCGAGGCGGGGGTGTACAGCGAGATCGCCCCGTTCAACGCCGCACAGGCCGCGTTCGACCGGATGGCGCCAAAGGGCATCATCCTGTCGGGCAGCCCGGCCTCGGTGCTCGACGACGGCAGCCCGCGCATTCCGCAGCCGATCCTCGACGCCGGCCTGCCGATGCTCGGCATCTGCTATGGCCAGCAGGTGCTGATGCAGCAGCTGGGCGGCGAGGTGACGCTGGGCGACAGCGGCGAGTTCGGCCGCGCCTTCATCGACATCGCCGACGGCTGCGCGCTGTTCAACGGATTGTGGGCGGAGGGCGAGACGCATCAGGTGTGGATGAGCCACGGCGACAAGGTCACCGCGCTCGCCCCCGGCTTCCGTCCGGTCGCGCACAGCCCCGGCGCGCCGTTCGCGGTGATCGCCGACGACGCGCGCCGCATCTACGCGATGCAGTTCCACCCGGAGGTGGTCCACACGCCGGACGGCGGCAAGCTGATCGCCAATTTCGCCCGCCACGTCTGCGGCCTCTCCGGCGACTGGACGATGGCCGAGTTCCGCCAGACCAAGATCGCCGAGATCCGCGAACAGGTCGGCAAGGGCCGGGTGATCTGCGGCCTATCGGGCGGGGTCGATTCGGCGGTGGCGGCGGTGCTGATCCATGAAGCGATCGGCGATCAGCTCACCTGCGTGTTCGTCGACCACGGACTGATGCGCAGCGGTGAGGCCGAACAGGTCGTCAGCCTGTTCCGCAACAGCTACAACATCCCGCTGGTGCATGTGGACGCCGAGACGCTGTTCCTGGGCGGGCTGGCCGGGGTCACCGATCCCGAGGCGAAGCGCAAGTTCATCGGCAAGACCTTCATCGACGTGTTCGAGGCCGAGGCGAAGAAGATCGGCGGCGCCGAGTTTCTCGCACAGGGCACGCTCTATCCCGACGTGATCGAAAGCGTCAGCTTCACCGGCGGTCCGTCGGTGACGATCAAGAGCCACCACAATGTCGGCGGCCTGCCCGACCGGATGAACATGAAGCTGGTCGAGCCGCTGCGCGAATTGTTCAAGGACGAGGTCCGCGATCTGGGCCGCGAACTGGGCCTGCCCGACGCCTTCGTCGGCCGCCATCCGTTCCCGGGACCGGGGCTGGCGATCCGCATTCCGGGCGAGGTGACCAAGGAACGCTGCGACATCCTGCGCAAGGCCGACGCGATCTACCTCGAGGAGATCCGCAGCGCCGGGCTGTACGACGCGATCTGGCAGGCGTTTGCGGTGCTGCTGCCGGTGCGCAGCGTCGGCGTGATGGGCGACGGGCGGACCTATGACAGCGTGCTGGCGCTGCGTGCGGTGACCTCGACCGACGGGATGACCGCCGACGCCTTCCACTTCTCGGGCGACTTCCTGTCGCGCGTGGCGACGCGGATCGTCAACGAGGTCAAGGGCGTCAACCGCGTGACCTACGACTATACCTCGAAACCGCCCGGCACGATCGAATGGGAATGATCGCGGCCCGCCGGGTGACCCGGCGGCTGCCTAGAGATCCTTGCCGTACACCTGGTAGAGCTTGTTGATCGAGCAATTGATCGTCTCGGCGATCGATCGCATTCCCTGGTTGTCGTCGAGGATCCAGCCGATCTCTCCGCGCGTCGCGCCATAGCGGGTGATCGAGGCGCGGCGGATATATTCGATCATCATGAAGGCGAGCTGGCTCGCCATGCGTGATGCCTGGAGCTCCTTGACCACGCCCATCAACGGCACGCGCATCGTGCGGACGCGCGGGCGGCGCAGCCACAGCAGCAGCTTCGCCCAGCCGAAGGGGAAGAGATTGCCCTTCAGCGGCGCGATCGCCTCATTCAGGTCGGGCAGGGTGATCATGAACGCGACCGGGCGCCCGTCCAGCTCGGCGATGCGGATCAGGTCGTTGAACACGATCGGCTTCAGCTTGACGCCGACGTCCTTGATCTCGGGCGGGGTCAGCGGGACGAAGCCCCAATTGTCCGACCAGGCATCGTTGAGGATCGCCAGGATGATCGCTGCCTCCTCCTCGAACCTCGACTTGTCGACCTCGCGGATGCGGATGCGCTCGTTGCGTTCGCCCGACTTGATGATGCGCTGGACGATCGGGGGGAAGTCCTGCGTGATATCAAGATCATAGGTGATGAGCTGCTTGACCGGATCATAGCCGGCACCCTCGATCCAGCCGCGATATTCGGGTTTGGCGTGGCCCATCATCACCGTCGGCGGATGATCATATCCCTCGATCAGCAGCCCCGGTTCCTCCCACACCGACATCGAGATCGGCCCAAGCGCGCGGCGCATCCCCTGATCCCGCAGCCATTGTTCGGCGTGGGCGATCAGCGCCGCGCCCGTCGCCTGATCTTCCGCATCGAACAGGCCCCACTGGCCGACGCCGGGGCCGAAGCCCTGCGCCGCCGGCTGTTCGAGCGCGAGCGTGTCGATATGCGCCGAAATGCGCCCGACCACGCGCCCGTCGCGTTCGGCGAGAAACAATTGCGCCTTGGCATGGCTGAACCAGCCGTTCTTTTCGGGAGTGATCAGCCCCAGCGCCTCGGACTTGAGCGGGGGCACCCAATTGGGGTCGCCCGCGTACAGGCGGAACGGCAGATCGACGAAGAGCTTGCGGTCGGCCCTGGTGGTGACGGGCCGGATCGTCAGTTGGTTGGTCATGCCTGTCCCCCGTGTCAGCGCGCGTGGCGCCGTCCTAATCCGCGGGTGATTGACAGGGAAGGGGGGCAAATGATGGGCAGCTTTCCCCTGTTACCGCCCACATGCTGCCACTATCTATCGGCAATGCCTTCCTCGATGAACGCTACCCTTGCCTTCGACCGGCGCCAGGCGGCGCCGACGGACGATGTCGCCGCCGGGGCGCCGCCGTCACGGATTCCCGACGACAAGACGCTGCTGCGCACCGCCGCCGAGCTGTCGCGCGATCTGCACGCGGCGCGGCCGGCGATCTACTGGATCGATCTGCTGGCGTCGGTGACGGTGGGCTATGGCGCGCTGGCGGCGGCGATCCTGCTGCCGTTCGGCGTTCCCGCCGCGCTGGCCTTTGCCGTGGCGGTGCTGGCGCTGTATCGCGCCGCCAGCTTCATCCACGAAGTCAGCCACATGAAGCACGCCGCGCTGCCGGGGTTCCGGCTGGTGTGGAACCTGCTCGCCGGCATTCCGCTGATGGCGCCGTCGTTCATGTATGAGGGGGTCCACAACCTTCACCATACGCGCACCCGCTATGGCACGATCGAGGACCCCGAATATCTGCCGCTGGCGCTGATGAAGCCGTGGAGCGTGCCGGCGTTCGTGCTGGTCTCCGCGCTGGCGCCGATCGGGTTCCTGCTGCGCTGGGGCGTGCTGACGCCGCTGTCGCTGCTCAGCCCGCGCCTGCGCCGGGTGGTGGTCGCGCGCTATTCGGCGCTGGCGATCAACCCGCGCTTCCAGCGCCGCGCGCCCGAGGGCGCCGCGCGCAGCCTGTGGCATATGCTGGAAGCGGCGGCGAGCCTGTGGGTGATCGGACTGGTCGCCGCGACCGTCACCGGCGTGCTGCCGCTCAAGGCGTTCCTGGTCTATCTGGCGACGATCTCGGTGGTGATGGTGATCAACCAGGTCCGCACGCTGGTGGCGCACCTGTGGGAGAATGAGGGGGAGGCGATGACCGTCACCGCCCAGTATCTCGATTCGGTCAACGTGCCGCCGCCGGGCCTGCTGCCGTTCCTGTGGGCGCCGGTCGGCCTGCGCTATCACGCGCTGCACCATCTGTTGCCGGGGCTGCCCTATCACGCGCTGGGCGAGGCGCATCGCCGGCTGTCGGCGGCGCTCGATGTCGAGTCGCCCTATCACAAGGCCAATTATCGCGGACTGCCCGGACTGCTCGACCGGCTGGTGCGTTCGACCTTCGCCGCAAGGTAGGATCGGTTCGCGCGGAGGCGCGGAGGCGCGGAGACGCGAAGGTGTCGCGCGCGCCGCCCCGTCCCGCGTCAGCGAGACCATAGGCATTCTCGCCCGATGAAGGCCCTAGCCGTGGCCCCACATAAGCTATCTCCGCGCCTCCGCGCCTCCGCGCGAACCAATTCTTCTTCGCGTCTTCGCGGCTTCGCGTGAATCCCATTCCCCTGTCGTCCGCCGATCGCGCGCGAAAGGCGCCGTCGGTGAAGCGCGACAGATTCCGGCGCTATTCCTCGGTCCGGACCAGCACCGCTTCGCCGACCAGCAGGAACAGCAGGAACGGCGCCCAGGCGGCGAGGAAGGGCGGGTAGGCGCCCAGATTGCCCATCGCCAGCGCGAAATTGTCGGCGACGAAATAGGCGAAGCCCAGCGCCATGCCGATCACCGCGCGGACGAACAGCTTGCCCGACCGCGCCAGCCCGAACGCCGCCACCGCGCCGAGCAGCGGCATCAGCACCGCCGACAGCGGCCCCGACAATTTGTGCCACAGCGCGCCCTCCAGCGCCTTGGTCGGCCGGCCGGCGCGGCGCAAGTCGCTGATCGCGGTGGACAGCGCGCCGAACGACAGGCCGTCGGCATCGACGCTCGCCAGCGTGAACTGGTCCGGCCGCACGCCGTCGCCGACGTGCAGGCTGCCGAGCGGCGTGATCGTGCCCTCCGCGACGTCGAACCGGCTGGCATTCTCGATCCGCCAGCCCTTGCCGTCGCGGCGGCCGCTGTCGGCGGAGATGATCGTCTTGAGCGAGCCGCCGTTGCGCTGATAGGCCGTGATGCCGGTCAGTCGCACCGCATCACCCTTGCCGCGCACCTGCTGGACGTGGATCAGGTCGTTTTCGGTGCGTACCCACACGTTGACCCGGTCGCCGCTGGCGGCGGGCACCGGGCCATATTCCACCTTCTGCCATTGATCGAGCGCGGCCGAGGCGCGGCTGACGACGCTGTCGTTGAACGCGAACGACACCGCCGCCACCCCCAGGCTGGCGACGATCAGCGGCGCCAGCACCTGGTGCGCGGACAGGCCGCCTGCCTTGAGCGCGATCACCTCGCTGTTCTGGTTGAGCGTCGACAGCGCGATGATCGTGCCCAGCAGCACCGAAAACGGCAGGAACTGCGCGATGATCTCGGGCACGCGCAGGCTGACGTAGCGCCAGATCTGCGCCTCGCCATTGCCGGCATGGGCCAGGATGCGGCCCGATTCGGACAGCAGGTCGAGCGCCTGGAGCACCAGCACCAGCGCCAGCAGCACCGCCAGCGTCCGGGTCAGGAACATCCGCCCCAGATACAGCGTCACGGTGCGCGACGGAAAGAAGCCGGGGCCGCTCATTCGGCGATCTTCGGTCGGCGGCGGCCGGGCAGGCGGCGCTTGATCGCGGAGGTGATCTTGGCGAAGCCGCGCTCCAGTACGCCGATCGGCTGGCCGCCGGGGACATAGGCGACGGTGTAATACATCCACCCGACCAGCGCGGCGAAGATCACGAACGGCCCCCACAGCGCGATGATGGGGTCGACCCGGCCCAGCCCGCCGATCGCCTCCCCATATTCGTTGATCTTGTGATAGCTGACGATGATCACGATCGACAGGAACACGCCCAGCGCCGATGTGGAGCGTTTCGAGGGCACACCCAGCGCGACCGCCAGCATCGGCAGCAGGAACATCGTCGCGACCTCTACCAGCCGGAAGTGGAAGGCGGCGCGGCTGGTGTCGCGCAATTCCTCCGGCGCGCGGGTATCGCCGCCGATCCGCGCCAGTTCGGGCAGCGTCAGCTCCAGATTGCGGCCGCCGCGGGTGCGGAAACTGCCATATTTGGGCAGCGCGATCGGGATGGAGTGCGAGCTGAACGTCAGCACGCGCGGGACCGGCGAATCCTTGGTATATTGCACCAGCGTGCCGTTGGTCAGGCGGAACACGATCGTGTCCATGTCCTCTGTCCGCAGGAACTGGCCCTTTTCCGCCGACACCGCATAGGAATTGCCGTCGCGCAGCCGGCCGTGGACGAAGATGCCGGTCAGCTCGCGGCCGTTGTCGTGGCTTTCCTCGATCCGCACGGTGATGTTGCCGGGGAAGTTGGTGAACTCACCCACCTTGATCGACGCGCCCAGCGCGCCCGAACGCAGCTCGAAGCGCAGCCCTTCATAAGTGTAGCGCGAATGCGGCTGGACATAGCCGACGATCGCCAGGTTCACGATCGCCAGGCCGAAGGCGTACATGTACGGCACGCGCAGCAGGCGGGTGTAGCTCAACCCCACGGCGCGCAGCGCGTCCAGCTCCGACGATGTCGCCAGCCGCCGGAACGCCAGCAGCACGCCGAGCAGCAGCCCGATCGGGATGCCGAGGCCGAGATATTCGGGCAGCAGGTTGGCGAGCATCTTCCACACCACGCTCACCGGCCCGCCTTCGGTCGCGACGAAGTTGAGCAGCAGCCGGATGCGGTCGAGCACCAGCAGCATCGCCGCGATCAGCAGATTCGCGAACAGCGGCACCGCGATCAGCCGCGCGAGATAGCGATCGATCGAGGTCATGCGGCGGGTCTGGAATGGCTTTCGGCGATGGTGGTCGGACCGGCTATAGTGACGGGTTGGGGGGACGCCAATGGCCCTCTCGCGAATCCTTGGGTTCTGGCCCTTGCTAACCGGCGGCGGCGATCGGGCCGGGCGCGTTGCTCCGCCCCGCCATCACCCCGTCGATCGCGGCCGCCAGCCCCGCTATGGTGAACGGCTTGCGCAGCACGGGATGGTCGCCGAACCCTTCGGCCTCATGCGCGTCGCCGCCATAGCCGGTGACGAACAACGCCGCGACATCGGGCAACGAGGCGCTCAGTTCCGCGATCAGCTCGGGGCCGGTCTTGCCCGGCATCAGTACGTCCGAAATGACCAGGTCGAGCGCTGGCATCGATGCGGCGACGGTGGTGGCGGCCATCGAATCGGCGCACGGCACGGCGCGGTGGCCCAGTTCGCGCAGCAGGCCGACCGTCGCGGCCAGCACCCGCCGGTCGTCCTCGACCACCAATATGTCGAACGTCCGGGCCGCTGGCGAAAGACCGGGGGTGACAGTGGCCCCGGCGGGGAGCGGGGTGTCGTCCGCGGTCGCCGCCGCGATGTGGCGCGGCAGGTAGATGGTCACCACCGTGCCACGGCCCGGCGTCGACGCGATGCCGACCTCGCCCTGCGATTGCCGGGCAAAGCCGAACACCTGGCTCAGCCCCAGCCCGGTGCCCTTGCCGACCGGCTTGGTGGTAAAGAACGGCTCGAACACGCGTTCCAGCACCTCGGGCGTCATGCCGCAGCCGCTGTCGCCGATCGCGATGGCGGCATAGTCGCCGGCGGCGCAGTGGCCGATCGCGTTGTCGTCCAGCGTCACGCTGCCGGTGGCGATGGTCAACCGGCCGCGCCCGTCCATCGCGTCACGCGCGTTGACCGCGAGGTTGAGGATGGCATTCTCGAACCCGTCGCGATCGACCCACACGTGCCAGCTCGGCTGCACGCCGGTGGCATCGACGCTGATCGCGTCACCCAGCGTGCGGTCGAGCAGGTCCGACATCCCGCGCAACAGCGCCCCGGGATCGACCGATTGGGGCAGCAACGGTTCGGCGCGGGCGAAGGCGAGCAGGCGGCGGGTCAGCGCCGACGCGCGGTTCGCCCCCTCCGCCGCGCTGTCGAGGTGGCGCAGCACCTCGTCGCGGCTATCGCCTACCCGTCGCCGCGCCAGTTCGATACCGCCCAGAACCACCGCGAGCATATTGTTGAAATCATGGGCGATCCCGCCGGTCAGCTGGCCGACCGCTTCCAGCTTCTGCATCTGGCGCAGCTTGGCCTCGGCCGCCTCGCGTTCGCGCGATTCGGCGTGGAGTTCGTCGGTCGCCACCGCCACCGCCGCTTCCAGCTCGCCCGCGCGCAGCCGCTCGGCCTCGGCCTCGGCGGCCGCGCGGATGCGGTCGTTGGAGGCGCGGACCGCCAGCCAGCCGGACGCGATGGTCGCCAGCACCAGCAGCCCGCCGAAGGCGGCGAACACCTTCGCCGCCCGGTTCGACCATTCGATCTTGGCGTTGGCGGCGGCGGTGCGGGTGTCGAGCAGGTTGCGCTCGGTGGCGGTGAAGCCGTCGAGCAGGGTGTCGATGCGTTGCAGCGCGGCGGCATCGCGCGCCTGGTAATAGCGGGCCAGCGCCTGGTCGTTCTTGCGATACTGGGTGGACAGCGCGATCAGCGACAGTTCCTCGCCCCGCTCGCGATAGGCCTGGCGCAACGCGAACACGCGGCCTTGCTGCGTCGGATTGTCGTTGGTGATGCTGTCCAGCCGGTCGATCTGGTTGCCGGCCTGTTGCCATTGCTCGGAAAACCGCTGTCCCAGCGACTTGTCGGCGCTGATGACGAAGCGGCCCAATGTCGCTTCCGCCCGCGCCATCGTGTCCGACAGGCGGCGCGTGAGGATCATCACCTCATAGCTGTGCGACTGCGCGCTCAGCGCCTGATCGCGGGCGCGGTTGGCGTTGTTGAGCGTGACGATCAGCGCGATCATCACGCCCGCGCTCAATACCGCGACGACCAGCATGATGATCGCGCGCCAATAGGCGTGAAGTGGCCCTGCGTCCACGGATGCGCCCCGCTCGCTCATCCCGCGCCCATCCTACATGCCGCGACGGCGCCGGCCAAGCGGACGGATTCGACTCAGCCGATCACGCCCACGGCCTGGCCCGCCGCGCGGAACATTTCCAGGATCGTCTCGACCTGTTCGGCGCTGTGTTCCGCGCACAGCGAACAGCGCAGCAGGTACGTGCCGGCCGGGGTGGCGGGGGGCCGCGCCATGTTGACGTACAGCCCGCCGTCGAGCAGCGCCTGCCAGATCCGCACCGCCTGTTCCTGATCCTTGAGCATCACCGCGATGATCGCCGATTGCGGCGTCTCGGTGCCCAGCGTGAAGCCCATCTCGCGCAGCCCGGTGTGCAGGCGGCGCGAATTCTCCCACAGGTGCGCGCGCTTGTTGCCGGCGTGCATCAGCTTGCGGATCGACGTCGCGGCGGTGGCGACCACCGACGGCGGCAGCGACGCGGTGAACACATAGGGGCGGCACACCAGCCGCAGCACCTCGAATTTCGGGTGGTTGGAGACGCAGAAGCCGCCGACCGTGCCGACCGATTTTGAAAAGGTGCCGACGACGAAGTCGATATCGTCCGAACAGCCCAGCTCCTCGTACACGCCGCGACCGTTGGCGCCGAAGAAACCCATGCCGTGCGCTTCGTCGCACAGGATCATCGCGCCATGCTTCTTTGCTACCGCGACCATCTCCGGCAGCGGGGCGATATCGCCGAGCATCGAATAGACACCTTCCAGCACCACCAGCTTGCCGGCGTCGGCGGGCAGGCGGCCGAGCCGCTTGTCGAGGTCCTCGACCGAATTGTGGCGGAAGCGGACGACCTCCGCATTGCCCAGCGCGCAGCCGTCGTAGATCGAGGCATGGCTGTCGGCGTCGAGGATGATGTACTCGCCCTTGCCCGCCAGCGTCGAGATCATGCCGAGGTTGGCCTGATAGCCGGTCGAGAAGACCATGGCGTGGCGGGTGCCGTAGAATTCCTTCAGAGCCTCCTCGCAATCGCGGTGCGGCTCATAGGTGCCGTTGAGCACCCGGCTGCCGGTGGTGCCCGATCCGAACGCGTCGAGCGCGTCCTTGCCCGCCTGCACCACATCGGGATCGAAGGTCATCCCCATGTAGTTGTAGGTGCCGAGCAGGATGGTTTCCTTGCCCTTGATCACGGCGAGGGTGGGCGATTTCACCTCGTCCATCACGATCGCGAACGGATCGCGCACGCCGGTGGCGAGCAGCGCCTCGCGCTCGGCGATCAGCGGGTCGAATTTGGAGAACAGGTCGCGTTCGGGGGCAGTGTCGGTCATGCTATTCTGGTTCCCAACCGATCGTGTCGAGCGAAGCGAGGATGGATGCGCCGGAGCCTCGGCTTCGCTCGGCGGGCTCCCTCGACTGCGCTCGGGGCGAACGGCGTCTATTGGTCCTTCAACTTCGCCACCGCATCGACCAGCTGGCCGACCGTCTCGATCTCGGCCTGCATGTTCATGGTGATGATGATGTCGAACTCGTCCTCGATCGCA